>CAYXJB010000053.1:0-15671 GCA_964465445.1 uncultured Verrucomicrobiota bacterium | reverse complement strand
GACCGACCGACTGCTGACCTGGTCGAGCGTGCCCGGCCGGGTGTACCGCGTGTTGGCCAGCAGCAACGCCGCCGGCGGCTTCGCGCCGCTCAGCGGCACGATCACAGCCGCGGCGAACACCGCCAGCTTCGGCGACGTGACAACCAACGCACAGCGTTTCTACCGAATCCACGTGCTGCCTTGAGCGCGAGCTCGAGCACCGGCGCGCCGGGGGACTCGGTCACACCCAAAAGAAAAAACCCTTGCCGACCGCCGGCCGGCAAGGGTGGGCATTCGGAGGAACGCCTCAGAACTTGTAAACCACGTTGGCCAGCAGCACAAAAGCGTTCTTGCGTGTCGGACTGCCGACGACCGTGCCGCCGAACCAATCGCCGTTGGCGCTGTGATCCCACCGGAACTCGACGCGGCTGAGCACGTTTTTCCAGAGGTCGTATTGGGCCGTCAGCGTCGTTTCGTAAATCTCCGTGTCCGCCCCCGAACCGCCGTCGACGAAATAGTACTCGGCGCGACCGTGGAAACTGAGCTTCTCGGTGGCCTGATAGGACGCATAGCCGCCGATGACCCACTGATGATCGCCAACGCCGGCTGGTTGGTTGTGAAAATCCGCATAGTCGAAGGCCACACCCAACTTCAGTCCGCTCAGAGGTGTTTGAAGCGTGCCGCCGGCGAACCAGTGCGTGCGGTTGTCACCCGGCGCCGCATCGAAGCCGTTGATGACGGCCACCTTGAGCGTCGAGCCGGCTGCCCAGCCCCAGTTCTCCGGCGCCGTGAGCGCAAGCGAGCCCATGTAGGCTTTGTACGATTCGGCCTTTGGCGGGTTGGCCCGGGCATTGATCGCAGGCCCCAAGGTGTTCACCGCGCACACCTCCGCAGCAAGCCAGCCGTTGATCGCGTAGCCTGCGTGGATGCCGGTGTGCGTGGTCGGTTCGATGGTGAATCCCCACGATCGCGTGAAGTTGGGATTGTCGGGCGAGGCCAGCACCTCGTAGCCGACAATCGTATCCCAAACGCCCATCTTCAAGTCGAGTCCGTTGCCCACCGGCGCACGCAGGGCCACGTAGGCCTGCCGGATGGCAAAATCAGCGGCCGTACCTGTTGACTGGGAGCCCAGCGTGTTTGCATCCGGCCCCAGCCACAAATCCACCCGGTAGCCCGCGGCCCAGTCGCCCTCCTCCGGCGGTTTGGCGATGCTCAACTGAACGACGTTCAGATTGAAACCATCGGCCTTGCTGCCGCCGCCAAAACTGTAGCCGGGGTTGTTGGCGTTGCCGGTGCCGAAGTTCCACTGCGCGGAAGTATCGACGTAGCCGCTGATGGTCGTGCTGGACAGGGCTGCGGCAACCGGGTTGAGGTGCGATTCATCAGCGCGCAGAAGGGACGGCACGGTCACGACTCCTGCCGCTGCCAGTGCGAGAGTTCGACGATTCCAATTCATCTTGCAATTCAGTCCGGGTTTGGTTCACGCCCGAGCGCGTCGCCGACCCGGGCCGGAGGCGCCTCGGCACGCTCGGCCTGGCCACTGGCAACAACCGTACCAATCGCAGAAAAGCATGGGAACCCTCGAGTTTCCGAGGGATTTGACCGAACCGCTCTGAACGATGCGGAGCGAGGTGCGAACAGTTTTGTCCCTGCTGTGCAAAACGCAACAGTGTCAACAACCAAGCTGCTGCAGCCTGAGCGTACGAAAAACAAAAAACCCCTCCCGGTTTTGGCCGGGAGGGGTTCTGGAGGTCCGAATGGACCTTAGAACTTGTAGATGATGTTGGCGGCGATCAGCACCGTGTTCTTCCGGGTAAGGGCGCCGCCGCTCCCGGAGAAGTACGTGCCTTCGTCACCGTGATCCCAGCGGATTTCAGCCCGGCTGATCACGTTCTTCCACAGGTCGTACTGGATGGTGCCTGTGAGCGACCAGATCTGGGTGTTGTCGGCGCCGAAAGACACGGGTGCGTTGGCTTGCGCCAGCTCACCGCGGGCATGCAGGCTGAGTTTTTCGGTGGCCTGGTAGGACGCATAAACCGAAGCAGCCCAGGCATCCCCGATGCTGCCTAACGCGCCCGTATCGCTGTGGTAATCGAGCAGATCCCAAGCGGCGCCGAGTTTGAGACCGGCCACCGGGGTCGCCAACGTGCCACCGACGTACCAACTGGTCAAGTTACCCGGCCCGTTGCCACCGCCAACACTCGAAGCGCTAAACCCGTTAACGACACCCGCATAAAGCGTCGAGCCGGCTGCCCAGCCCCAGCTATCCGGCGCGGTCAGGGCGATCGAACCCATGTAGGTCTTGTAGGATTCGGCCTTTGGCGGATTAGCTCGGCCGTTGATCGCTGCCCCACCCGGCGTCCCTGCTGTGTTCGCGACTCCCGCCGCAACCGAGATCACGTCGTTGACGCGATATGCGGCCAGCACGCCCGTATGGGTCTGGGGTTCGATCGTGTGCCCATAGGACCGGGTGAAGTTTGGATTGTTGCCAGCCTCGACGGATTCGTATCCGATGATGCTGTCGAACACGCCGATCTTCCAATCAATCCCGTTGCCAATCGGTGTGCGCAACGCCACGTAAGCCTGGCGGATCGCCAGATCACCCGAGCCCGTCGAGAGCGTAGATTGCGTGCCCAACGTATTCGCATCCGGTCCAAACCACAGGTCCACGCGGTAGCCGGAAGCCCAATCGCTCTCATCCAGCGGTTTGGCGATGGTCAACTGAACGACGTTCAGGTTGAAGCCATCGGCCTTGCTCGGGCCGCCGAATTTGTAAAAGTTCGCGCCCGTCCCCGTACCCAAATTCCACTGGGCCGAGGTGTCCACGTACCCACTGATGGTCGTGGAAGACAACGCCGTCTGGAGCGCCGTGAGCTTCTCCTCCGCCCTGGCGACGGAAGCGAGGCTGATCGCTCCGACAGCAGCCAAACCCAACGTCCACTTGTTCATTTTGGTTCCTCCGATGTTGGTTGTTGTGTTTTTCTGCTCTGGTTCATGCACTTGAGGGGCAAAACCGGTTTGCCCCCCGCACCTGACCGGTGCGTTCTGCCCCCATTTCTAGGCAAAGACCCAAATTCTGACAACAAGTTTTTTCAGATTTTTTTACACTTCCGCGCCTTAAGTCCTTCGGCCTGAATTTTGTGCGTTTCGCTGACGCGGCAGTGTCGCAGCCGCGTCCGGTTTGCTTTCCGCCCTGTCCGTTCCTTGGGCAGGGCACAAGGCCGCCCCGCGGCCCAGAGCGCTCAAATTCCGCGGTCTTTCCGCAAGCCCCGAAAATCGAGCGTGCTGGAACAATGGTTGCTTCTCCGGCTGCTGAACCGCGGGTTGCCACCGGGCAACCATCCGGTGTGGAGCGGAACGCAACGCGAAGCGCAATTTGCCATGCCATCATTCGTTTACGTGGCCCGTGAGGCCGGAAGCGGTCGGGAAATCCGCAGCACCGTCGAGGCCAGCAACGAGCAGGCGGCCATTGCCGCGCTGCTGAACCGCAATTTGCTGGTCGTCTCGATCCAGGAAAAAGTCAGCAAAAAGGGCCGAACCAGCGGCGGCAAGGTGGCGCTGGCCGACCTGGTCATCTTTACCCGCCAACTGGCCACGATGATTGACGCTGGTCTGGCCATGGTCCAGTCCCTTCAGGCACTGGCCGAGCAAACCACCAACAAGGTCATGCGCGACATCATCAAGGACGTCTGCGCCCGGGTCGAAGGCGGTGACAGTTTTTCGGAGGCGTTGCAGAAACATCCCAAGGCCTTCAGCCGGTTGTACGTTTCGATGGTCAGCGCCGGTGAAAAAGGCGGTCTCTTGGCCGAGATCCTGGCCCGACTGGCCACCTACCTGGAAAACGCCGCCCGCCTGCGCAAAAAGGTCAAATCCGCGATGATGTACCCGACCGTGGTGACGATCGTCGCGATCCTGATCACGGCCTTCCTGCTGGTGAAGGTCGTGCCTGTGTTCGGCGAGATTTACGCCGGATTCGGGGCCAAACTGCCCGGGCCGACGCTGTTCCTGATTCAGCTCAGCGAAACGGTCAAAAAATACATCCTGCTCATCCTGCTGGCCGGCGGCGGCGCAGTGTACGGTTGGCTGTACTTCATCAAAACCAAACCCGGACGCGAATTCTGGGATTCCCATCGCATCAAACTGCCCATCTTCGGCCCGATCGCCCACAAAATCTGCCTGGCCCGCTTCACCCGCACCCTGGCCTCGCTCATCCGCAGCGGCGTGCCCATCCTGGAGGTGCTTCAGATCGTCTCCCAAACCGTCGGCAACGTGATCATGGAAAAAGCCATCAAAGTGGCCGCAGCCGACATCGAACGTGGCGAGAGCATTTCGACGGCTCTGGCCAAACACCCAATCTTCCCAAACATGATCATCCGCATGATCACCGCCGGGGAGCAAACCGGCAAAATTGACAACATGCTTGAACGCGTCTCCGATTTCCTGGACGAAGAGATCGAAACCACGCTTTCGGGGCTCACCTCGCTGATCGAACCAATCCTCATCGTTTTTCTGGGCGTCGTCATCGGCGGGATGGTCATCTGCATGTTCCAGCCGATCTTCAAGATGGCTGAAATCGTCGGCAAACGCTGACCGCGCGCGAGCACACGGCCCGTGCCGAGGCGCGTTGGGTGGTCCTCGCCCGATCCGATTCGGACTGCGGTTGGGGGCCGGCGTCGGAGGCCGTTTCAAAACGCCGCGCCGAAAAGCCGTTCGTACTCGCGCATCACGTAGCGATCCGTCATCCCGGCCAGGTAATCGCACACGGCCCGGTGCAACCCTTCGCGTCGGGCACGCCGACGCGCCTGCTCGCCCATCTCCTGGGGATGCTCCAGATAAAAAGCGAACAGCTTTTCAAGCACCCGTACCGCGCGCATGTTCGGCCCGCTCACCTCGGGATTGAAATACAGATGCCGGTACAAGTACCGGCGCAATTGCTGGTTCTCTCGACGCCGCTCGGGACTGTACTGGACCAGCCGTCGCGGGTACATCCGGACCGCATCGGCTGAACTGACGCCAGAGCGCGCAATCTGTTGCTCGCTGTACCGAACCACATCACGCACCTGGCTGTCGGTGATCGTTCGGACGATGAAGTGCCGTCGGTACTCGTCCGGCAGCCGGCCATGTTGTCGGCGGACCTGCCGCGCCGCTGCCGCCCAGATGTGCACGTGCGCTTCGAGCTCCGGCTCCGAAAGCAACCGCGCGCTCAGGCCATCATCCAGGTCATGGCTGTAATAGGCGATTTCATCGGCCAAATCCGCGACCTGCGCTTCGAGCGAGGGGTTTCGGGCCGGGAATGGCAGTTCGCCGGCCGGCGGGCGGCCCGGCGCCGCGTGTTTACCCAATCCTTCACGCACCTCCCAGGTCAAATTCAGCCCCGGGAAATCCGGATAGGTCTGTTCGAGTTCCTCGACGATCCGCAGGCTCTGGCGGTTGTGCTCGAAGCCGCCGTGCTCGCGCATCAGCCGCCCCAGAGCCGCTTCGCCCCGATGCCCGAAGGGCGCATGGCCCAGGTCGTGCGCCAGGGCAATGGCCTCGGTCAGATCTTCGTTCAATCGCAACGCCCGGGCGATGCCCCGCGCAATGGCCGCCACCTCCATGGTGTGAGTCAGGCGCGTGCGCAAATGATCCCCCGTGCCGTTGAGGAACACCTGCGTCTTGTATTCGAGCCGACGAAACGCGCGCGAATGGATGATGCGGTCGCGATCCCGCTGGTATTCGGTGCGCCACTCCGGGGGCGGTTCCGGATGCACCCGACCCCGCGTTTGCGCGCTCAGTTGCGCATACGGGGCCAGCGTCTCGCGCGCCAGTTGCTCCAGTTCCTGTCGAGTCCGTGCCATGCCGATTGGAAATCGCCGCAGTATGCGCAAGCCCTCGGGCGGGCGCAACCGGGCGCACACGCCGCGGCGCACACGCGCCGTCAAATCGCTGCGGCGGTTCGCACCGCGGCCGGCATACCGGCATTCCAAAAAAATCTTTTCCGGCTGCGCCGGTCGGATAACGTCCGCGCATGAAATTGCGGACCAGTCGCATCTTGCGCGATCTGCGGGCGGGCCGCCGGCCGCTGTGTTTCAAGCTCAATCTGAACGATCCGCGCGTGGTCGAGCTCTGCGGTCTGGCCGGTGCCTCGGCCGTGTGGCTCTGCAACGAGCACATCCTCAACGACTGGGTCAACCTCGAAAACCAGATCCGCACCGCCAAGCTCTACGACATGGACACCATCGTGCGCGTGGCCCGGGGCAGCTACAGCGATTACGTCAAGCCCTTCGAGGCCGATGCCACCGCCATCATGGTCCCGCACATCAGCTCGGCCGAAGAGGCGCGCGCCGTGGTCCAAATGACCCGTTTCCGTCCGCTGGGCCGCCGCCCGCTCGATGGTGGCAACGTGGACGGACGTTACTGCCAGCTTCCCGTGCGCGAGTACATCGCCCACAGCAACCGCCAGCGCCTGCTGATCTTTCAGATCGAATCGCCCGAAGCCGTCGAAAACGTCGAGGCCATCGCCGCCGTGCCTGGGTTCGAGATCCTGCTTTTCGGCCCGGGCGATTTCAGCCATCTGATCGGCAAACCCGGTGAGATTGACGCGCCGGAGGTCGTTGCGGCGCGACGGCGCGTGGCCGCGGCGGCGCGTCGCCACGGCAAACTCCTCATGGCGCCCGGGCTCATGGCCCCGCGCGCGACGCTGGAAGCCGAGGGTTTCCGCATCTTTACGGTGGGGGCCGATGTGCTGGCGCTGGGGGAATATTTCAGGGCGCGGATTGCTGAATTTAACGCCGCGCCCCGCCGCGCCCGTCGGGGCGGGCGCAGGGCTTGGGAATAACCGCGCGGTTGGCGTCGCCCGGGCGGTAGCGGTTGCGGCATCGAATAAGCGCAACCGCCAAAGGGTCGGTAGATGAAACTCGTGCAACAGAGCAAGCAGCATGGCCCGGTTCTCGTGGATTGATTACGGCTTGTTCGTGGCGTACCTGGTCGCTTCGGTCCTGGTGGGCGTGCTCTTTGTCAAAGAGCAGAAAACGGTGCGGGATTATTTCCTGGCCGGCCGCAGCATGGGCCGGGTGACGGTGGCCGTCTCGGTGCTGGCGGCGATTTTCTCGGGCATCACCTACCTGGGCGCGCCGGCTGAAGTTTACGCCTACGGCATGGCGTTTTTCCTGTTTTTCTTCAGCTTCTTCATCGCCACGCCGATTACCAATCTGGTCTTCATGCCGGTGTTCTACCGTTCCGGGATGTACACGGCCTACCAGTACCTGGAGGAACGGTTCTCGGTGCAGGTGCGGTTGCTGGCCTCGGCGCTGTTCATCCTGCGGGTGCTGGTGTGGTTGGCACTGGCCACCTACGCTCCGGCGCTGGCTCTGGAACAGGTCACCGGTCTGCCCTTGTGGTTCACGATCCTGTGCACCGGCGTGTTGACGACCTTTTACACGACGCTCGGCGGGATGAAAGCGGTGATCTGGACCGATGTGATGCAGTTCGTGGTGCTCTTTGGCGGTCAACTGGTTATCATGGCGGTGGCGATCAGCCACGTGCCCGGCGGCATGAGCGGCATGATCGAACTGGGCCGGGCGGCTCACAAATTCGACCTGAGCCTGAGCCTGAATCCGACCGTGCGGCTGACGCTCTGGGGCATGCTGCTGGGGGGCGCGGTCATCAATCTGGTTCAAATGGCCACCGATCAGGTCTCGGTGCAGCGGTATCTGACGGCGCGCTCGATTCAGGAAGCCCGCCGGTCGCTCTGGTTGAAACTCTGGCTGCTGCTGCCGGTGCTGATTGTGTTTTACCTGACCGGTCTGGCGATCTGGTCATTTTACCATCTCAAGGGCGACCCAATCGCGGCCGGTCAGATCAGCAAGGCCGATTACATCCTGCCCTACTTCGTGATCAACGAACTGCCGCGCGGGATGCCGGGAGTGCTCATCGCGGCCATCTTCGCCGCCAGCATGTCCACGATCTCGGCCGGCATCAACGCGCTGACCACCGCCACGCTGGTGGATTTCCATCAGCGTGGCTGGCGCAAATCCGCCAATCCCGAAGGCGTTGCGCTGGGGCTGGCGCGCTGGTTGACGCTCACCTACGGAGTGCTGGTGATCGCGCTGGCGTTTGTGGTGAGCAAACTCGGTCCGCTGTTGGAAGCCAGCAACAAAGCCATCGGTCTGGTCGGCGGGCCGCTGCTGGGATTGTTCCTGCTGGGCATTCTGGTCCGTTCCGCCAACACACCCGGTGCGCTCATCGGATGGTTGGTCGGCGTGCTGGTGCTCATCCCGGTTTGTTTCCACACGCGCGCCTCCTTTTTGTGGTACGGCGTGGTGGGTTGCGGCGTGACCATGCTCGTGGGCTGGCTCGCCAGCCGGCTTTGTCCGCAATCCCGACCGCCCGCCAGACCGCAGCCGGCGGCGATCGTCGCGGCGTCCGAATCCGACCCCGCGGAACGCTAGGTCCCAATCGCTCGGCCACACGCCAGCCGCGACGGGCGGATCGCCGTTCGAAAATCCGGGCGCGTGATTCCCGGGCGTGATTCGGTCCAAAACACAACAGCCGACCCTTCAAGCGGCTGAGAATCCGCTGTCGTTCCAAGCCCGCACGCGATCATCACCGCCGGGCTTACGGACCTGTCTCCCGGGGCAGGCGGATCTGCGGCGACCGTTCCAGAATGAGGGCTTGCCGGCCGGAAGCGTATTCATTCGGTTCAAGCGGATTGAGTTTGCGCGGATTCGGAAGAATCGCCACCAGCATCGCGATTTCCTCCGGGCTCAATTCCCGCGCCGATTTGCCGTAGTAGTGTTGGGCCGCCGCTTCCAGCCCGTACACGCCCTCGCCAAATTCGATCACGTTCGCATACAGCTCCAGAATCCGACGTTTGCTCAAAAACAATTCCATCCAAGCGGTGTAGTACGCCTCGATCCCCTTGCGAATCCAGGATCGGCCCTGCCACAGGAACAGCGAGCGCGCACATTGCTGGCTGATCGTGGACGCGCCGCCAACGGACCGCTGCCGGCGCGCAGCCCAGGGATTGGGCAGGCGGCGGAGCGAATCGGAACGAAGAAATTTTGTGCACGAACTGGCCCGGCGATGTCTGATGGGATTGAAGTTGTTCGACCATGAAGATGACGCGGCGGAAATTTCTGGCGATGGCGGGGATTGGTTGCGTGGGTGGTGGATTTTATGCGAGCGCGATCGAGCCCCACTGGCTGAGTCTCGGTCAGCCCCTGGTGCGGCTGGGGCGCAGCAATGGTCCGGGCCTCCGGATTTTGCATTTGTCGGACCTGCATGCCTCGGCGGTGGTGAGCCTGGACTTTATTGCCGCGGCGGTGCGCAAGGGTCTGGCGCTGCAGCCGGATCTGATTTGTCTGACCGGAGATTTCATCACGCGGGGATACGAGAAGCTCGACGGTTACGCGGAAGTGTTGCGTCTGTTGGCCGAACGCGCGCCGACTTTCGCCTGCTTGGGCAATCACGATGGCGGCATTTGGGCAGCGCAACGGCGCGGCTACCCCACCACCCACCGCGTGCGAACGCTGCTGGAGCGGGCCGGCGTGGTGTTGCTTCACAACGCGGCGCGAACCGTGCGGGTGCGGGGCCGGGACGTGACGGTGGTGGGTCTGGGAGATATGTGGGCGGGCGAACTGCAGCCGGCGCTGGCGTTCGCTGGACTCGATTCCGGTCCGGTGCGTGTGGTGCTGGCGCACAATCCCGATGCCAGGCTGGCGTTGCAGTCCTTTGATTGGGACGTGCTTTTGTGCGGCCACACCCACGGCGGGCAGGTCAAATTGCCGTTGTTCGGGCCGCTGTTTTTACCGATTCGGGATCGGCGTTTTGCCGAAGGACTGCACCGGTGGCAGGAGCGCTGGGTTTATGTCACGCGCGGCGTGGGCAACTTGCACGGGATTCGATTCAACTGCCCGCCGGAGGTGACGTTGTTGACGCTCGCGTAGGGTGCGGGATGTGGCGTTGCTGCCGGGCGGGGTTTGCGGCAGACTGCGAGCATGACGGCTCAAACGGTCATTGCCAACGGCCGGCCCGTGGAAGCGAAGCTGCCGTGCACGATCGAGGAATTTTTGCGGGCGCAAGGGTTTTTGCCCCGCAGCGTCGTGGTCGAGCACAACGGCGAGGCGGTGGCGCCGTCGGAGTTCGGACGACGGGAGCTGCAGCCGGGCGACCGGCTTGAGATCGTGCGAATCGTGGCGGGCGGTTGATCGGGCTTCCTTGTCAGCAGGGGCGTTCTGACTTTTAATCCCCGCCATGCAAAAGAGACTGCTCCTGCTGTATCGCGCGTTTCTGGCGCTGCTCGCTGCGGCGCTGCTGTGGTCGGTCTGGACATCTCTGGCTCAAAACCCATCGCCCGCGCCGCCTTCGGGCCAAACAATCGAACCGGTGGCGAAACCCGCCGGGGCCGAGGCCGAGCGCGCATCTGCGAGCGCGGCTCAGACGCGGGGCCAAACGCCGCCGTGGATCGAGGATCTGGCCGCGGACTTTCCGTTTTTGAAGTGGCGCTGGTGGGGCAACGAGCTGTGGAAGTACCTGTTTTCGCTGCTGTACATCTTCCTGGCGTTCTACGTCTCGAAGTTCCTCGATTACGCGACGCGGGTGTGGCTCAAGCGCTGGGCGGCGCGGACCGAAACGCAGTTCGACGATCTGCTACTGGAGGTGATGCGCGGGCCGGTGAAGGTGGTTTCGTTCGTGATTTTCCTGCGGATCGGGCTGGACGTGTTCGAATGGCCGGCGGTGGTCGAGAGCGTTCTGGCCAAGGGCTTCACGATCGTGGTGGCGGTTGTGATCACCTACGCGGTGATGAAGCTGGTGGATTTGCTCATGGGCTACTGGCGGCAGCGGGTCACGGTGCGGGAGGATCTGGCGTTCAACCAGCAGTTGCTGCCGATCGTGCGCAAAAGCCTCAAGGCGTTCGTCATCGTGGTGGCGGCGCTGACCACGCTCAACAACCTGGGCATCAACATCACCGCGGCGATCGCCTCGCTCTCGATCGGCGGTCTGGCGGTGGGTCTGGCCGCGCAGGACACGCTGGCCAACCTCTTCGGCGCTGTGGCCGTGTTTGTGGACAAACCCTTCCAGATCGGCGACCGCATCCAGCTCGACAACGTGGACGGCACTGTGGAAAGCATCGGGCTGCGCAGCACCCGGGTGCGCAATCTCGACGGGCATCTGATCACCGTGCCGAACAAGGCCATGGGTAACGCCATCATCACCAACATCACGCGCCGCCCCAACATCAAGACGGTGATGAACATCGGCATCACCTACGACACGCCCGTCGAGAAGGTCAAACGCGCGCTGGAAATTTTGCGCGAAGTCTATCGCGGACACCCCAAAACCCACGACGTGATCATCAGCTTCAACAAATTCGAAAGCTCCTCGCTCAACCTGCTGGTGGTGCACTGGTGGAATTCGACCGATTACCGCGAATACCTCGCCGGCATTCAGGAGCTGAATCTCTCGGTCAAGGCACGCTTCGACGCCGAAGGCATCGAGTTCGCCTTCCCGACGCAGACCGTGTACGTAAAGCAGGATTGAGTCGGCTCGCGCGCAGCAGACCGGCCAGCAACCGTCGTGCTCGCCGCGGCGCTTTCGCCGCGCCCCGAACCGCCGCCGCCGTTTACTGCGTCGAGACGCGGTAGAAGCGGCTGGCGTTGGTGGCGGTCAGGTCGGTGACGTTGGTGATCTGGCCGTTGCCGGCGATGACCTGCAGCGGCAGCCAAGTGGCGTTGGTCAACGCGGTCTTGAACTCGACGGTATGGGTGCGCCCGGCCTGGGTGCGGAACTTGAACGAGGCGGTGTTGCCGCTGCGCGCCGGCTCGAACAACACCACCGGGACGTCGCGGAAGACCTTGACCGCGTCGGGATTGGTCGGGTCATTGAGCAGAATCGCCTGACCGTTGGTTCGGTTGATCGAGTACAGCTCGCAACTGGCGCCGAATTCGCCCTCGTAGTAGAGCAGCCGGAACGGATACAGGCCGGGGGTCTGGATGATGAACTCGAACTCGCTCGGCACCGCGTCGCTGCGCCCGCCCTCGAACTCGCCCACCACCAGATTGGTCGGCGTCGGGCCCGTGCCAAAGGTCAACCGGAATCCGTCGTCGCTGCGGACCGCCCACCGATGGATGCCGGCCGAAAGTTGGGCGTAGCCGACCGCCGCCATCGAGATGAAGTTCGGATCGTTGGTGTACGAGCCCGGCAGGGTTTGCGCCACGTAGGGGAAGTTCACGTCCCCGGGCAGGCCCGAATCGCCGAACCCGATCGCCTGGTTGTAATTGATGGTGTTGGTCTCGATGTAGAAGCCGTCGCCGTTGGGTCCGCCGGCCTCGTTGTAGAACGGCAAACCGGTGTTCGGATCATTGATCAGCCCGGCGAGATGATTTTCAGCACGCGCAGAAGTCACCGGGAAGAACGCCGGCGGGGCGCCGTTGGTGGCTTTGGCGATGCGGATGTTGAAGCCCCGCTCCACGCCGGCGTCGAAGGGCAGCGCAAATTCAGTCGGAACGACCGGCGGTGAAGCCACCGAGAACTGCCAGGTGTTGGTTTGGAGCACACCGGCGGTGTCGGCAAACACGACCGTCACGGTCGTGTTGGTGCCGAGCGGATAAAAACTCGTGGGCACGTAGGTGACAAGGCAACCGGCGGCGTTGTTGCTCGTGACAAGGTTCGCCGTGACGTTGCTGCCGTTGACGTAAAGCTGAATGCTGGCGGGGTTCACGCTGGTTTCGCGGTTCGCGATGGTAAAGGAGAGCGTCTGGTCCGGCGCCACGTTGGCCGCACCAGGGTACGGGAAACCGGCGCTCAGATAGGGCCGCTGCGTGCTGGTGACGCTCACCGGCACGAAGATCAGGTAGTTGAGGTTGTAGCCGTCGCCAATGCGCGTGAGCCGGAAGGTGTTGGTGCTGCCCGCCGGCGAGCGGGAGAACCGGAGCAACACGTTGCTGCTGAAGAAATCCTTCAGCGGCACGAAGGTGTAGTTGGAGATGATGTTGAAGGTGTTGGTGCCGACGAACGTGCCCAGTGCTGCGACCGGTTGATTGGACGTCGCCGCCGTCGGTGCGGCGTGACGCTCCATCAAAATGACCGGGTTGTCCCCGCCGCCGGTCATGCGAGCGTAAACGGCGTAGGTCGTGTTGCTGATCACACGGGTGTAGTTTTCCCACTCGCCGTATTGAATCCAGGCCAGGTTGAAGTCCACGTAGCCGTTGGCCAGGAAATCATTGTGATCAATGTCAGGGGCGAATTCGGTCGCCGGCAGATCACCGGGTCGGTAGATGCTCGAGCCGTTGCCGGGCGAATCCAGATAGTCAATACCGTTGATGCCCAGCAGATTGGTATAGCCGTTGGGGAAGTAGGCCGCAATGAAGCCACCGCCGCTGAAGTTGTAGTCCTCCGCCTCGATGAAAAAGTTGTCCGATCGCCACGTGTTGAAGCGGAACGTGTTGGTGCTCTTGTTGCCGTTGAGATCGGTGACCGTCACCACCGCGGTGTAGTCCTGGTTGTCGGTCAACGCCCCCGCACGGGTGACCGTCCAGTTGGTGGCCGATCCGGAAAAACTCAGGCCCGTGACGTTCACACCGTTGAGCGTCAGTTGGATGTTGTTGGTCGAGACGCCGGTGAATTCGGAGACGACCTCGAAGGAGATCGTGGCGCCGGCAGGCACGTAAACCGATCCATTGGTCGGCTGGAAATTGCGCACCTCCGGCGGCAGCAGGGACGTGGTCGAGATTTGCATCATGTTGAAGACCTGGTCGCCGTCGCACTGGAAATTGTACAGCGCCACGCTGTCAATCGTGCCCGAGCCGGCCAGCGTGCCCTCGTAGTTGGTGATCACGGTCGTGCCGGCGGGGTTTTTGACGATCAGCCGGTAGGTATCGCCGCTGCCGGTCAGCAGCAGGTTCAACTCGAACGGCCCGGAGGCAAACCCCAGCCCCGTGGCCGTGGCGCCGTTGGCGTCCCAAATCCGAAAATTGTCGTCAATGCCGCCGATGTAATAGAACGCGAACCGCACGCCGGTGAAATAATCGTCCACCGTGGCGTTGGCGTTGCCGTTGCGCAGCGCAAAGCCGCCCTGATGATAGGGCGGCACCAGCTCGCCTCCGATGCCGAGATTGCGCCACTTGATCTTGAAAACGGCGTTGGCGGGCAGGGCGTTGCTGAAGGCGCGGAAGGCCACCGCGGCGTTGCCGGGCGAACTGGTGTTGGTGACCGGCCCGTTGCCGTAGAGGCCCCAGGCGCTGTTGTTGACCGTGGCGATCGGCCCGCCGTTGCCAATGAAGTGGCCCGAATACCCCCCGACGTTGGTCTTGACCAGCACCCAGGGATGAAACCCGAACCCGAAATTCATCCCGTTGGTCCAGACGTTGCCGGCCGCGTTGTAGGCAGCCGCGTCATCGTAGGCGAGCAACTGCGCACAAACCCGATCCGCCCACGGCCCCAGCATGGCCGAACACAACAGCAACCGAAACAGCATTCTCATATAAGCCAATTGAACCTGATCTCTGAACGGCACGACACCGTGCGAATGTTGCAACGTGCCTCACACTAGACCCGCCCGAACGCCCTCTCAACCGCACAAAAATGCGGGCCAGGCGGTGGGCTTGGGCGTTGACCCAACGGCGCGGCGGGTCGTAAGGTAAAGCGGCAACACAACTTCGAGCATGAGGGTCAATCGCGCATCACGTACCGACCGGCCCGGCGGCTTCACCCTGATCGAACTGCTGGTGGTGATCGCGATCATTGCGATTCTGGCGGCGATGCTTCTGCCCGCGCTCTCGAAGGCCAAGCAACGCGCCGAACGGATGAGTTGCCTCAACAACCTCCGCCAGCTCCAGTTCGCCTGGATCATGTACGCCGACGACAACAACGATTTTCTTGCGCCCAACCCGGATCTGTCCGCCACCAGTACCTACACCAACGCCTGGGTGCGCGGCGTCATGAAATGGGATATCCCGCTGGCGCCCTGGCCCGACAACTACGACACGCGTTTGCTGACCGAATCGCTTCTGGGCCCGTACTGCGGACGTGCCAGCGCCATTTACCATTGCCCGGGCGACAAGGTTCCCGCCGCCAAGGGACTGCGCGTCCGCAGCGTTTCGATGAACAGCCAGATGGCGCGCATCAGCTCCGATCCCAACACCGCCAACCCCGGCTGGTACACCTACTACAAGCATCTGCAGATTCAAAATCCGGCTCAAACCTGGGTGTTCATTGACGAGCACGGCGACTCGATCAACGACGGCTTTTTCTTCGTTCGACTGGGCCAGACGGCAAACTGGTATGACCTGCCGGCCAACTACCACAGCGGCGGCGGGGCGCTGTCTTTTGCCGACGGGCATTCCGAAACACGCGCCTGGCAGGACCCGGCCATCAAAAACCGCCCCGTCACCAAGGTCAGCATCACCGGCTTTACCCCCACCCCGGCCGTGGTCAACAGCGACCTGATCTGGTTGCAGGAACGAACCGCCGCCAAGCAATGAACGTGGCCGCAACCCTCATGCCCGAGCCCACCGCACAAAAATGCGGGTCGCCCCCTGCCCCTGCAGGATTGACAGTTTGGGCCGGCAGCTCATAAATAGCACCAGCTTTCGAAGAACAACGGTACTCAATACGAACAGGCCAAATACACGACCATGAAAACCTGCGCAAAACTCATTGGTGCGGTGCTGGTTGCGACAGCCATGTCTGCAGCCGCGGTCAGCTATACGTAC
>CAYXJB010000052.1:267-16078 GCA_964465445.1 uncultured Verrucomicrobiota bacterium | reverse complement strand
CCTTTGAACTGGACAGCTCTTTGAGCCAACGCGAGGTGGAAGAATCGTTCGAAGATCCGTTCGCAGTGCGGCTGTTGCCCGATTCGGCGCGGTTTGCCGCCCAAGCGCGGTTTTTCAACCTGGGCATGACAGCGGCCGGGGTGGGCATCTTCAGTGTCTATCGCACCAACGGCCGACAGATTCACGTCATTTACGCGCGGCACATGGAGCCGGAGGAACGGTTTTTCTATCAGCGCAAGATGGAGCAAACCTTGTCGCAATCCGCGTAGAAACCGGATCGCAGTTGGCCCGACGACGATGCGCACGTTTTTGACATGGGAAGAGGTTCCGCTCTTCGATACCGAAGAGGCCGAGGCGGCGTTTTGGGCCGAGAACCGGCCCAGCCTGCGGCTCATGGAGGCAGCGGTGGCCGCGCCGACGGAGGCGACCGAATCGGTGACGATCACCTTGCGGATGGACCCGCGCATGTTAGCGCGGATCAAGCGGCTGGCCCGCTCCCGCTATCTCAACTACCAGAGCATGATCAAACAGTGGTTGAGCGAACGGCTCGAAGCCGAGTTGCGCGAACGATGAACCCCTTGCTCGCACGACGATTGCAACCCCGGCCGGCCGCCCGAACGCGCCGGCGCGCTTTCACGCTCATCGAGCTGATCACCGTGGTGGCGATCATCGGTGTGCTGGCGGCGCTGATCTTTCCCGCCGCCCAGAACATCCGCGTCAACGCCGCGCGCAAAAAAGCCCGGGCGGAACTGCACCGTCTGCAAACGGCCATCGAGGCCTACAAGGCGCACCACGGCTTTTATCCCCCGGACAACCCCATCCCCGGCGCGCAGCCGCTCATCAACACGCTGACCAACCCGCTGTTTTTCGAACTGGTGGGCGTCGAGGCCGCCGGGCCGGACCGCTACCGTTCGCTGGACGGGCGGGCACTGGTTTACACCAACGATCTGCCGTTGATCTTCGGGCCCGGAGTACGCGGTTTCGCCAACCAGAGCCGCGGCAGCGGTGACGAGGCTCGTCCGGCCGTGAACTTTTTCGGCAAGGGTGGACTGCCGGCTGCTCAAATCGCCACCTATCGGGTCGGCAATTCCGAGGTGGCGATTCTGGTGTGTTCAATCCCCTGGCCCGAACAAAACGGCACCCTCATCGCGGGCCATCCGCGCCTCAATCCCTGGCGCTACAATGCTTCGCACCCGACCAACAACCCCGGCGGCTACGACCTTTGGGTGGACCTGGTGCTGGCCGGAAAAACCAACCGCATCAGCAACTGGAGCGAGCAAACCCAGATCATCCGTTGACCTTTCACCGACCCACAGCCATGAACCCCTGCTTCTCTTCACCGCCAAAGCGGCTCGACATCGCCTGGCAAAATCGTGCCTGGCAACCGACCCTTCGCCTTGCGCCCCGGTTGACGAACAGCCGGCGGCTGCTCCGCTGCCCGGCTCGCGGGAAGACGCTCGCCGGCTTGGGAGCATTGCGACACAACGCCGCTGAGGCCGGGCATCAACGCGCGGCAGGCCCTGGTTTTACGCTGGTCGAGTTGCTGGTGGTCATTGCGATCATCGCCGTGTTGGCGGCCATGCTCATGCCGGCGTTTGCCACCGCCAAACGCAAGGCGCAGATCATGAAGGCCCGCAAGGACATCGGCGATCTGGTGGTCGGCTGCACCAGTTATGATTCGCACTACAGTCGCCTGCCCATTTCCGCCGCGGCGGTCCAGTCGGTGCTCAGCCTCAATCCGCCGCGCGACGTTACGTTTGGCGGCGTCATCGGCGGCGGCGTCATCGAATCGCCCGGCAGCTACAAGACCAACAACAACGAGGTGATGGCGATTCTGCTGGACCTGGAGCATTACCCCAACGGCATGCCCACCATCAACAAGGACCACGTCAAAAATCCCCGTCGCAACAAGTACATCAATCCGCCGATGGTCAGCGACACTGTCTCGCATGGTGTGGGGCTGGACGGCGTGTTTCGCGATCCCTGGGGCAACCCCTACATCATCAGCTTCGATGTGAACAACGACGGCAGGGTGCGCGATGCGTTCTATGCGCGCCAGGCGGTCTCGCAGGAGAGCGGACCGACCGGGTTCAACGGTCTGTACAACAGCCGCGATGCCAACGGCAACGGCGACAACTTCGAATACAACGGTCCGGTCATGATCTGGTCGGCCGGACCCGACAAGCAGGTGGATCCGAACACCAAAGCGATCCTGGGCTTGAACAAGGACAACATCCTGAGTTGGAAACCATGAGTCTGCCCGCTGCCAGAGACGACCGGCCGATCCGCGACCCGGCACACCGGTCGGACGCCGGAGCAGGCTGCCGGCTGACGCACAACGGCACGTCCTGGCGCGGCTTTACGCTGGTCGAGTTGCTGGTGGTGATCGCCATCATGGCGTTGCTGGCGGCGATCACCGTGCCGGCGTTCCGGAACATCCGGCAGGAGGACGCCTTTGTAGCGGCCTCGCGGCAGTTGCTCGATGACGTGGCCGGGGCGCGTCAGTTTGCCATCGCGCGGCGCACGACGGTGTACATGGTTTTTTGTCCGCCGAATTTTTGGAACGACCCGGCGTTTCCGCCGCCCTCGCAGCCGGAATTTGCCCTGCGCACCAATCTGTTCGACAAACAATACGTCGGCTACAACTTCATCACGCTGCGGAGCGTGGGCGATCAGCCCGGTCGCAACACGCCGCGTTACCTGGGCGAATGGCGCACCTTGCCCGAAGGCACGTTCATCGCGCCCTGGAAGTTTATTCCGCCCAACCAGTTCCGGCGCATCACCGATCCGTCCACCGGACAGTTCTTTGACGTGTATGGATTTGCAACGAACAACATTTTTCCGTTTCCCACCGAAACGACGCCGCCGGTGCTGGGCCGCTACGCGACCCTGCCGTACATCGCGTTCAACTACCTGGGCCAGTTGACCCTTGACGGCGTCAACCCATCCGGCCGGGACGAATTCATTCCCCTGGCGCGCGGTGCGGTTCTGTTCGCCCGGGACGAGAACAAAACGCCCCAGGCGGTGGTGCCCATGGTCGAAGAAAAACCGCCCGGCAACAGCACCAACGCCTTCAACCTCATCCGCGTGGACTGGCTCACCGGCCGCGCCCGGGTCGAGCGCCAGCAGATTGGAGGGAGCTGATGCGACCGCACGTTCGTGGATCGGCCTGCGGCTTTACGATGGTCGAGATCGCCCTGAGTCTGGCGATCATCGGCTTTGCGCTGGTGGCGATCATCGGTGTGTTGCCGCTGGGTCTGGGCGTGCAACGCGAGAATCGCGAGGAAACCATCGTCCAGCAGGACGCCGAGGTGTTTCTGCAGGCCATTCGCTCCGGCGCGCGCGGGCTCGACGAGCTGACCAATGCCGTGTTCGCGATCACCAATTTCTGGACCTATTACGAAATCACGCCCGCCGGTAGCAACCTCGGCCCCTCGGATGTCGATGGCTACGATTGGTTCGGATCGCTCACCACCTCGCAACCCCTGCCGCCCAACGCGATGCGGTTGACCAACGGATTCCGCATCGTGGGCCTGCTCAGCACTCCGAAGTACCGCTTCACCACCACGCCGCCGGGCTTTTTCAGCAACCACGTCGTCGCCTTCGTGCGCGCGCTCAGCGGTCTGGCCTCCGAAAAATTCCCCCAGGACAATCCCGACGTGCGTCAGGACGCCTTTCAATACCGCATGATTGTCCAGAACGTCGAGCTGCCGACGCTCCTGGATACCGATCCGTTTGCGAGCAATTCGCCGGTGCGGCACTTGAGTGCCAACCTGCGCGAGTTGCGCCTGC
The DNA here is from genome assembly GCA_964465445.1 of uncultured Verrucomicrobiota bacterium. Classification (GTDB taxonomy): domain Bacteria; phylum Verrucomicrobiota; class Verrucomicrobiia; order Limisphaerales; family JAOAIM01; genus JAOAIM01. The sequence goes on along the minus strand of CAYXJB010000052.1, from coordinate 12,286 downwards.
TGTTCCGCTGGCCACTGTTGGCCGGCGGTCGGGCGGGCAACAACTGGCGCGTGTTCCGCACGCAGGTCGCCGGCACGTTGACGAACGATCCGCCCGGCGGCGTGACCTGGTTTTTCCAGCAACATCAGTTCGTGAAATCGCAGTAAAATGACCTTGCACCGTCGATGTCCGAAGTGGCGAAGGACGGAACGTCCGGACCCCGGGAAGCAGCCGACGCGACGCGACCTGACGGGCTGGCCGCCGGCTGTTCGGACGCGGGTGCGCCGCAGCCGCACTGCGTTCTCGCTGGTCGAAATCCTCATCGTCACGGGCATGCTCTCGGTGATCATCCTGGGCCTGGTGGCGATGTTCGGTCAGACCCAGCGCGCCTTCCGACTGGGAATGACGCAGGTGGACGTGCTGGAGGGCGGGCGCATGGCGACCGAGCTGATGCACCGGGAGCTGGAGCAAATGACGCCGGCCTACCAGCCGCGCGTGGGGCGTTTGCCGAACAATGCGCCGATTCTTCAACCCAATTTCGCCGCCTACCTGCCCGATTTTGCGCCGCTGCTCCAGACCCTGCCCGGTAGCAGCCGCCAGCGCACCAACCTGCTCTACGACGTGTTCTTCGTCACGCGCCGCAACCAGGACTGGATCGGCATCGGCTATTTTGTGCGCGTGGCCAACCCGCTCAACGGCGCGCTCTCGCTGCCGGTGGCCAGTGTGCCGACGCCCACGCTGTTGGCCGGAACGCTCTACCGGTTCGAAACCAACGCCCCGCCGTTGTCCGGACGCACCATCGGCCAGATGTACGACGAATTCAGCCGAGCCACGCTCAACGCGGCCCGGGCCAGCCGGATTCTGGACGGCGTGTTGCATCTGCGCGTTCGCGCCTACAACACCAACGGCGAGTGGATTCTGTTCGATCGCGGCCGCCACGGCGTTTCAGCCACCGGCTCGCAAACCAACGCCGTGGTGATTCTCTCGGATGTCGTGCCGGGCGAAGTGGCGCAGTACTTCTTCCTGAGCAACGCCGTGCCGGCCTCGCTGGAGCTGGAGTTGGGCGTGCTCGAGGACGAGGCCTGGGAACGCTATCAGGGGTTGCCCGACGCGCTGAGCCGCTACCGCTACCTGACCAACCTCACCGGCCGGGTGCATTTGTTCCACCACCGCGTCAGCGTCCGTAACGTGGATCCGAACGCTTACCGATGAAAGCTCATCGTCAACTTCCGGCGCCGCGGCCGCCCTTCGCCCAGGAGCGCAAGGGTGTGTGTGGCGGCGCAGGCGGCTCGGCGGCGGCCCTGCGGCGCGCCGGCTCGCGGCCGGCGTTCGGGGGCACCGGCGGTGTGGCGCTGGTTGTCACGGTCATTCTCATCTCGGTCATCACCTTTCTGACGATCGCATTTCTGGCGCTGAGCCGGCGGGAACGGGGCGGGGTCACAACCGCCTACGACCAGGTCACGGCGCGGTTGGCGGCCGACGCGGCGCTCGAACGCGCGCAGGCCGAAATCCTCGCGCCCATCTTCGCCGCCACCAATGCGCAAAAATTCGGGCTGCTGGTTTCGACCAACTTCATCAACTGGCATGGATTCGATCCGGGGGCGGTGGATTGGCGGACCAACGTGAATTTTGAGTTTCGCGCCGACGGGCAGCCCTACACCGCCAACGACGCCGTTCAAAATCTGCTCAACCTCTTCATCAGTCCGCGCCCGCCGGTTTGGGTGACCAACCGGCTCGCTCCCCCCAACGGCAGCAACGAGTTCCGCTTCTATCTGGATCTGAATCGCAACGGACGCTACGACCCCAGTGGTCTGTGGCCGGTCATCAGCCCCGATCCGAACAGTCCATACTACGACCTGCAGGGCAATCTCATGCCGGCGATTGTGCCCGGCAACACGCTGAGCAATTTCTTCGTCGGCGACCCGGAATGGATCGGGATTCTGGAGCGACCCGATCTGCCGCATTCGCCGACCAACCGGTTCGTGAGTCGCTACGCCTACGTGGCCGTGCCGGCCAGCCGCACGCTGGATCTGAACTACATCCACAATCAGGCGTTCCGTCCCGACAAGGCCGCGCTCGACCCGCAGGGCCGGGATTTCTACCGCAACCAGGGCGTCGGTACGTGGGAAATCAACCTGGCAGCGTTCCTGTTCGATCTGAACACCAACGACTACGGCTGGGGCTGGCAATATGTGTACGACCCGCTGGGCGCCTTTCCGCCCCAGGGCAACGCGTTCGTGGACGCCGCGGCGCTTTACCGCTACCGGCTCAACGGCCCGGCGGGCATGAATTACAACCTCCGCAGCATTGGCGCGCTCTACGGTCCGAACGCCACGCTGGCATTCGGCACCGACATGATGGACGGATATTCGGCCGGACCGCTGCTGCTCGGTCCGAACGGCTACAGCGGCAACGATCCGGACCTGTTGGACGCCGGCGGCAACCCTCTGGATGACCGCGGCCGACCGTGGCCGGGTGCCGACGTGCCGTACCACTTCTTCACGATTCAGGAGCTGTTCGATCGCGCCAAAACGACCATGCCCGGCGCGCCGCTGGGGCTGGCGGATCGGCTCTTGCGGCTGGGCACCAACCAGAGTTCCTATGACCGGTACACCTTCTACCGGATGCTCGAGCAGTTGGGCACTGATTCGAACCCCGAATCGCCCGAGCGACTCAACCTCAACTACATCAACATCGGCGGTTTCCGCGCCACCAACTTCGTCGGTTGGGATGCGCCCCAGGTCCAGGCCGCGCTGGGCCGACCCGGCTCGGAGCTGTTTTTCCTCAATGCGGCCGACCGGTTGATTCGCACCTACACGGGCAACAAGTTCGGGGTCACGAACATCCCGGTCTATGTCGGCGGTACGAACTGGTACACGCCCTCGTTGCACCGGCTCTTGCAGGTCGCCGCCAACCTCTGGGACGCCACCACCAACCGCGCGTTCCCCGACGGGGCGCCGTTCCCGACGGTGTTTCGGCCGCAGTTCGAGCGGCGGCCCGGCCCCCGTGGCGCGGACATCTACATCACCAATTTCGTCGAGGTCACCAGCGTGGATCAGCTCACCGGCACGCTCCGGGACGTGACCGATCCGACCGTGGCAGCCAACGTGCAGCCCAACGATCTGATTTTTGGCGTGCCGCTGGTGATCAGCGCGCGCAAGGGCCTGCCGAACTTCAACGAAATCGCCTCCGAAACCGTCGTGCAGATCACGCGCAAGGTGCAGCTCCGCAAGCGCGCCCCCGGCGGTGCCAACCAGATCGTCGAGACCAACCAGTTGTTCGTCATCGGCATTTCCAACGCGCTGGGGGCCGAGTTCTGGAACTCGTATCTGGCGGATTTCCAGCGCGCCGTCGAGCTGCGGATCACCAACTTCGTCTCGATCCAGCTCACCAACGAGTTCGGCGTCGTACCCGGCGATCCGCGCGTGCAGCGCGCCAACCCGCTGCACACCGTCGTGGCCGGCGTGCGCCTGACCAACTTCTGGGCCGGCTGGAACGGACGCGACGCCGGCGGGCCGTCGTTCCTTGTGCCGCTGGCGACCAACATTGTGTTCCAGACCGACAATGCGGCATACCTGCAAACGCCCCGTCCGGGCCGGTTTGTCGTGCTCGAAGAGGGTGAGCGCCTGCGCAACCCCAACGGCGATTTCTATTTCCCGCGCTGGGGCTTGAGCGTGACCAACCGGATTTTCGGTCTGGTGGTGGATACTCTGACGCGCCGGATTCTGGACTGCGTGCTGATGAGCGGGCTCAACGGGTATCTGGACATTGCCCGGGCGCTGGGCCAGTCGCCCCAGGGGCTCTACTTCCAGGGCGTCTGGGGCACCAATGCCTGGGGCAACCTCATCAGCGATCAACCCGGCGTGTTGCAGCAGATCCTGGTCTCGCTGGGCTACGGCGATCCGCGCACCGACTGGCGCGATTACGGCATTGGCGCGGCCCAGGGCGCCAGCCGCGCCAAGGAAATCGCCAACTTCATGGCTTTCTTCTCCGAGTCGCACACCGCGCAATACCGAGATCCGACGTCCGGCCGCGTGTTCTTCGGGACCAACACCGCGCTGGAGGCCACCACGCCGTTCAATCCCTCGCGCAAGTTCTCACTGTACCTGTCCTGGCAGGCCAACGACCCGCTCGTCCACTACATGCCCGGGGACATGCTTTACCTGGAAAAGGCCAACACGCCCGCGTTCTGGGATCTGAAGAACCTCAGCGTCAGCCCCGCCGGCAACAACATCGGCCTGCGCAACAACCGCTATCAGCCCTGGGCGTTTGTCGAGCCTGACAGCGACGCCAATTCCGTCAATCCGGCGCTCAAAGATCCGCTGGTGCTGCGCTCCGACGACTGGCGGTTCCCGACCAACAAACTCCCCACACTGGGCTGGATCGGGCGGGTGCACCGCGGCACGCCCTGGCAGACCATCTTCCTCAAATCCACCAACGTGCTGGCCGCCGGCAATCTCGGCGCCTGGCAGCGCTGGACCGGCAATCCCGATCCGCTCGATGCGCTGGGCACGGCCCCGACCAACGACTGGCGCATGCTCGAGCTGTTCACCACCGCGCCCAGCGACAACGCCGCCCGCGGTCGGCTCTCGATCAACCAGTCGGGCCTGGCGGCCTGGTCGGCCGTGCTCAGCGGCGTGATCGTCCTGCAGGCCGACACCAACGCCACCAAGTACCTGCATTCGGGCAACTATTTCGCCTACCCGATCGCTCCGGCCGGGCCCGATCCCAACGCGCCGTTGCGACGCCTGGTGCAGGCGATCAACGACGTGCGCGCGACGAACTTCCCCGGTGGCGTGTTTCAACATTTGGGTGATATTCTGGCAGTGCCGGAGCTGACCGACCGCTCGCCGTTCTTGAACGCCGATGCGGCGGATCGGATCTGGGGCTTCAACGACGCGGTTTATGAATGGTTGCCGCAACAGATTTTGTCGCTGCTGGACCTCGAGCCTCCGCGCTACGTGGTTTATGCCTACGGTCAAACTCTGCGCCCGGCCCCCAACAGCGTCTTCACGGTCGGCCCGCTGGCCGGCCTGTGCACCAACTATCAGGTCACAGCCGAGGCGGCGGTTCGCGCCGTCTTCCGGGTGGAAGGCGCCCCGACCAATCCCCGCGTCATCCTGGAAAGCTACAACCTCCTGCCGCCGGATTGAGATGCATGCGCCCCTGTTGCACCGAGACAGCCGCCGCGCCGGGGCGAGCCGCCCTGAGGTTCTGATGGAGAGCTGAACATGCGCCCGCGCCCCGTTCTCTGGTCATTGGTCAGTTTGCTCTGCCTCACGGCAGCGTTCCTAGTCTGGCAACTGGCCGAGCGGCATCGCCACCGCTTCGCAGCGCCGGCCCCCGAGCAGGCGACCGATGCCGCAGCCGCCGCCGGACCGAAGGCCGGTTGGATGCCGGCGATGCAGGTCTCCTCGGCCTCGTGGCCGCTTTTGAGTCGTGTGCCGGCCAGCCCCGCAACCGGCGCGCGCACCAACCGGCTGGCCTACCGGCTCAGCAACACCTCGCAATCCGTCAGGGAATTGATCCAGAACGACCATGCCATCCTGCTGGAAAACGCGTTGCTGGACACCGAGCGGCCGCTGACGTTGCCAATCCCCGAACATTTGCGCGCGGCCGGCGATCCGGGTACGTACATCGTCCAGGCTCCGGGCGTGCTGGACCAGGCCTTTCGCGATCGGCTGCACGCCGCCGGCGCCGTGGTCATCGCCTACATTCCCAACAACGCCTATCTGGTGCGCGCTTCGGCGGTGGTGGCCGGCCGCCTGGCCGGGGTCGCCCGGGCCGTTTTGCCTTACGAGCCGTATTACAAGCTCAAGTGGCCGTTGCTGGAGATGGCCGTCAAGGGCCAGATCCTTCCGTCGGACGCCGGCCTGAACGTGGCGCTGTTCCCGGATTCGAAAACCGAAACGCGTGATGCACTCCGTCAACTCGGCGCCGAAGTGTTGGCCGAGGAACGCTCGCCGTTTGGACCGGTGCTCCGGGTCCGGGTGCGGCCCGAACCCGACGCGCTGGCGGCGCTGGCGCGGCTGCCGGGTGTGCAGGTCATCGAACCGTGGCGACCCCGCGTGCCGGCCAACGATTTGAGCCGCGTGCGCCTGGGTATTGCCACCGACACGATCACCACCACCAACCACTTCGATCTGACCGGCACCAACGTGCTGGTGAACGTCAACGACTCGGGCGCGGACGCCGCGCATCCGGACCTGGCGCCGCGCGTGTTGGGCCTCAACGCGACGGCTCTGACCGATCCGAATGGTCACGGCACGCATGTGGCGGGCGTCATCGCCAGCAGCGGCGGCCAGTCGGCCACCGTCACCAACGCCAGCGGCTCGATCAACCCGGGCACCAACACCCAGTACCGCGGCAAAGCGCCCGGAGCGCGGCTCTTTGTCGTGCCCATCGGTCTGGGCGGCCGGCCGTTCAACGACCTGGCCAGTGTGCCGTCGGACACGCTGCTGCAGGAAGCGCCGGCCCGCACCAATGCCTTCATCTCGAACAACAGTTGGTACTACGGCGACGCGGTCAGCTACGACCTGCACGCGGCGAGCTTCGACGCGGCGGTGCGCGATGCATTGCCCGAGCGCACCGGCTCGCAACCGGTGTTGTTCGTGTTCCCGGCCGGCAACGAGGGCAACGGCGACGACGGCGGCCTGGGCGGCGAGCCCGACCGCATCCACTCGCCCGGCACCGCCAAAAACGTCATCACCGTCGGCGCGATCGAGCAGTTGCGCAACATCACCAACGAGGTCATCCGCGACTGCATCCAGACCAACATCGGCGGCACCAACGTCACCCTCTGCACCACCAACCGGCCCTGGGAAGGAATGACCGACGCCAACAACAGCGTCGCGGCCTTCTCCAGCCGCGGCAACGTCGGCATCGGCATCGAGGGCGATTTCGGCCGGTTCAAGCCCGATGTGGTGGCTCCGGGCACGTTCGTCGTCTCGACCCGTTCGGGTGACTGGAACGAGGCGCACTACTACAACCCCACCAGCCAGGTCACCACGGTGTTTGCCGGGCAAAGCGTCGCCCCCACGAATCTGGTTTCCTACTTCCTGTTCGTGCCTGCAAACGCGGTGCAATTGAACATCTGGTTGGCGACGACCTCGAGTCTGCCGGTTTTCGTGCGCCAGGCCGACGTACCGACGCCCTCCAACTACGACGCCCTGGGCACCAACGCCGTCTCGCTGCCACCGGACGCGCCGCTCTCGCCGGTGGACACCGGCTGGTGGTGTGCGGTGGGCAACGGCACCGAAAGCAACGCCTTCTACGACCTGTTCATCCAGATCGTGACCACCAACGATCTGGGCAACTACTTCGAAGTGCTCAGCAATCTCAACCTGCAACTGGGCCCGTTCTACCGCTATGAATCGGGCACAAGCCTGGCCGCGGCCGATGTCTCGGGCGTGCTGGCGCTGATTCAGGAATTCTTCGAGCAGCGATTGCACCGCACCAACAGCCCCGCGCTCATGAAGGCCCTGCTGATCAACGGCGCCCGCTCGGTCCAAACTCCCCCCTACGACCTGGCGGTCCGCAGCACGATCAATTATCAGGGCTGGGGACTGGTGCGCGTGCGCAACAGCCTGGCCCGCGGTCTGACCAATTTCGCCCTGGGCCAGCCCTCGGCCATCTGGCTGGTTGATCAAAGCTCGACCAACGCGCTGGCCACCGGACAACGCCACAACCGGCGCGTCACCGCCACGGGTTTTGCCACCAACGAGGTGCTGCGCATCACGCTGGCGTGGACCGATCCGCCCGGTAACCCGGTGGCCGGCCTCAAACTCGTCAACGACCTGGACCTGATCGTCACCAACCGCGACACCGCCCAGGTCTATTTCGGCAACGACTTCGTCGGCAGCGACCTGTTCACCCAGCCCTGGGACACCAACGCGCCGCCCCGGCGCGACGCCGTCAACAACGTCGAAAACGTCTTCCTGCCGCCGCCCTTCCCGACCAACGGCTACGACGTGACCGTGCTGGCCCGGCGCGTCAACGTCAACGCCGTCACCACACACACCAACGACGTGGTGCAGGACTACGCGCTGGTGATTGCCAGCGGTGATGGCGATCTGACCAACGGATTGACCGTGGTCGAGGAGCCGTTGTTGCCGCCGCCGCTGGCGCCGCAGGTGGATTTCCTCACCAACACGTTCGCGACTGCCGACATCGCCGGGGCGCTGCTGCTGGGCCAGCGCGTGGGCGCCAACACGCCCTTGCTGGGCACGACCAATGGCATGACCAATCAGTGGCATTTCTACGTCATCACCAACACCACCACCTTCACCAACGCCGCGTTTGTGACGTTTCTGCCGCCCACCCTGGCGCTGCCGCGCATGGGCGTGCGCGAAAGCACCAATCCCGAAAACGCCACCCGCCTCGAGGCCGACATTGATCTGTACGTGTCCCAGAATCCCGCTTTGACCAATCTCGATCCGGTGGCCCTCGCCACGGCGAGTCAATCCCGCGGCCGCGGCGGCACCGAACTGATCGCCTTCAGCAACGCGACGCCCAACGCCGTGTACTACATCGGCGTCAAATCCGAGGATTATCAGGCCGCCGAGTACGGCCTGGTGGCGGCCTTCAGTCTGCGTCCTTTCAGCGAACGTGAAAACGGCAACCTGCTGGTTCGCGGTTTCCCGTTGCCCACCGCCACACTGGACGGCAACCCGGCGGCTCCGGGCGTGGCGTTGCTGTTCGGCCTGGCGCTCGAGCCGATGAAAATCCGGCGCGTGATCGTGACCAACGCGCTCGTTCACAATGCGGTGGACGATTTGTTCGGCAACCTCAGCCACAACAACCGGTTCGCCGTCCTGAACAATCACCGGCCATTGGACCCGGGCGCCTACCAGTTCATCTACGAGGACAACGGCGAGGGCAACCCGCCCGGAGCGATCCCCAGCGACGGCCCCGGCAGCCTGCGCGATTTCGTGGGCGAGGAAGCCGCCGGCGTGTGGCTGCTGGCGATGCTCGACAACGTGATGAACGCTTCGACCGGCGCGGTGACCGGTTTTTCGATCCGGATCGAGCCGCGGGATCTGGACTCTTCCTCGACCAACACGCGCACCCTGGCGCCGAACACCTGGACGTTCGACTCGATTGACGTGCCGCCGGAGGCGACCAACCTGACCGTCTCAGTGGTGTTCGAACCGCCCAGTGGCGGGCCGGTGAACCTGTACCTGCGCAAGGACGACTTCCCGACCACCAATGTTTACGACAAGGCGCTCACCGGCATCGTCGCTCCGGGCGGCTCGCTCACACTCACGCGCTTCAATCTGCCGCCGCTCTCGGCCGGGCGCTGGTTCATCGGCGTGTACAACCCCGGTCCCCAGTCCCAAACCTTCCGCCTCTTCGCCACGCTGGGACTGGACATCGCCGGTGTGACACCCCTGAGGCAGGTATCGGTCGGCAACGAACCGTTGCTCGATGACGCGATTGCCTACTCGAGCATCTGGGTCACCAACGTGCCCAACCCCAGCCGCATCGCTTCGATCGAAGTCGGCCTGCGCGTGGATCATCCGCGCGTTTCGGATCTGGCCTTTACGCTGGTGGCGCCCGACGGCACGCGCGTGTTGCTGATGGAAAACCGGGGTCGCACCAACACCGCCGGCATTGGCAGCAGCACCTACGTCACCAACATCGTGCCGGTCACCGTCAGCAACAGCGGCCCGCAGGCCGTGACCAACGTCATTCCCATGGGCATGAATGCCGGCAGCTTCACCATTAACTACGACTTTTTCCAGGTGCCGGATCGCATGACGGTGTACTACGAAAACACGCGCCTGTTGGACACGGGCTTCATCAACGGCAGCGGCCAGTTCAGCCTCAGCTACGGGCCCGGCACAGCCACCGACATCGTCATCGTCATGAACGAGGGCGGCAATCCCAACCCCAGCACCGCCTACCGCTACACCGTCAGCAGCGTCCAAACCAACCACGCCTACCTGGTCTTTACCGAGGACACGCGCCGCACCACCACGCCGATCAAATTCGCCACCCCGCCGTTCGGAGCGACCGGCACCGGCGGACCGACGACGCTCACGTTGAGCACGTTCGACAGCGTTGCGCCCGGCGAATATGGCGTGCCGTCGCTGGTGGACGGCTGGGCCGTTGGCAGCGGCCAGGTCAGCGTCGTCAACGACCCGACCCCGGCCATCAGCGGCAATTTCCTGGCGCTGGCCGCCGGCAGCCTCAGCCGCAACCTGCCCACCACGCCCGGCCGCAGCTACATCCTGCGCTTCCAGGCCCGCGGACCGGGAGTTGTGGGTTTGTGGCGCGGGGAGAATAATGCCTTCGATGAAATTTATGGGCGGAATGGTACGATCTATAACACTTCATTTACGAATGGAGTAGTTGGACGCGCATTCAGGAATGACCCAACTGGTGGGTATTTCGGGATTAAAATTCCAGATGACCCTGCATTTATCCTCACGAATGCTCTAACCATCGAAGGATGGGTGAGACCACGTGGGAATGGCTATTGTGTTTTCTACCGAGGTGACCAACGGACAGGCTTAGACCCGTACGTTCTTTCTTTCACTGGGAGCAACATTTTAAGGTTTTACATCCAGGATTTGGCGGGCAACGCGCCGTTTGTGGAGTTCCCATTGACGTTCAATCAATGGGCACACGTTGCCGGAACGTTTGACAACGGGAGAATGAGGCTGTTCGTAAACGGTTCGTTGGTCGCGGAGACGAATACGCCGTTTCGGCCCATTGGAGTTTTGACCGGCAGTTGTCCAGGAGTTGGCATTGCAAACGTGGCGGATTGCAGTAACAACTTCCCACTGGTTGGGGACGTGGATGAAATATCGCTCTACCAACGAGGTTTGAGCGCGAGTGAAGTTTTGGCGATTTGGCAGGCTGCTTCTGCCGGCAAGTTCGATCCCACAGCCCCGGCGCCGCAGAACCTCGCCAAGGCGCGCGTGTCCATCGGCAATCTTCTCTCCAACGTCTTCTACGCCAACAACACCAACTGGGAAACGTTCGCCTTCAGTTTCCTCGCCGCGCAAAACAACACGCCGCTGCGGCTGGATGGTCTCGAGCCGGGCGTGCTGGTGGACAATTTCACGCTCAGCGATGTGACGCCCTCGGCCGTGTATTACCTGCCGGAAGAATCGCTCGACAAGCTTCGGGGACGCAATGCCTGGGGACAATGGCGACTGGAGGTCTGGGACAGTCGCACCGGGGCCACCAACCTGGCCAGTCTGGTGAGCTGGCAGTTGAGTTTTGTCTTCGAGAACACCGCGCCGCTGCCGCGCGCCCTGGCCGACGGGCAACTGTCCACCAACAGCATTCCGCCGGGCATGATCGCCTGGTTTGTGGTGGACGTGCCCCCGTGGGCCGGTTTTGCCACCAACACGCTGGTGACGGCCAGCGCGCCGCTGAACCTGTGGTTCAACCAGAATGCCGCCCCCACGGGCACCAACGTCGGCGACACGCTGCTTTTCGGGCCGGTGACCAGCGGCAGCCGCACGCTCGTCACCAACGGCGTGCCGCCCTTCGGCCCGCCGCCGCTGTTGCCGGGCCAGCGATACTATCTGGGACTGGAAAACCCAGGCTCGAACCCGGCCACCGGCGTGCTGCGGGTGGACTTCGATCATCCGCTGACGATCATTCCGCTGGTCAACGGCGTGCCGTATTTCAACACCAACGCCGGCGCACCCAACACCAACGACTACTATCGCTACACCGTCTCGAGCAATGCGCTGCGGGCGCAGTTCGAGATTCTTTCCCCCAGCGGCGATGTCACGCTGGTGGCCCGGCGCGGGCTGCCGTTGCCCGACAACGGCTCGTTCGATTACCGGAGCGCCAATCCGGGCGCCAGCGACGAGCTCATCCTGCTCTTCACCAACTCGCTGCCGGTGAACCTCTCGGCCGGCGACTGGTATCTGACGGCGGTCAACGTCTCGGGTGGTCCGGTGACGTATGCGATTCGGGCGACCGAATGGCCGAGCACGGGTCGGCCCATCTACATCACCGCGGCGAGCGCGACCAGCAACGCGTTCTGCCTCACCTGGACGTCGTTGCCCGGCGTGCG
>CAYXJB010000052.1:0-237 GCA_964465445.1 uncultured Verrucomicrobiota bacterium | reverse complement strand
AGCACCAATTGGGTCAACGTCTCCCTGCCGGTAACGGCGGTTGATTACAGCGCGTCCTGGTGCGTACCGCTGCCCGCCCCGGTTCAGTTCTTCCGGGTCGCGGAGTAGCGTGGCGCCGTTCTGAAGAGTCGCTTTTGCCGGCTCATTGGCGCAAAGGTTCTGGAGCTGATCGAGCGGGGATCTGACGTTGAAGTCGCGGGGTTGTACGGATACAAAGATTTTCTGTGCCGAACGTCT
>CAYXJB010000051.1:10685-16188 GCA_964465445.1 uncultured Verrucomicrobiota bacterium | reverse complement strand
CGAGGGCGACCTGCGCCGCGACGTGCAGCAGGACATCAAGCGCAAGATGGAGATCGGCTGCTGGCAGGGGCTGCGCCACCGCAAGGGCCTCCCCGTCCGCGGCCAGCGCACCCAGACCAACGCCCGCACCCGCAAGGGTCCGCGCAAAACCGTGGGCGTCCAACGCAATCCCGACGCCAAAAAAGGCATCCACTAAACCCTCTTCCACTTCGAACGCACCTTTCCCATGGCTGAAGAGAAACCCAAAACCGAATCCGCAAAACAGCCCCGGCCCGAAGGCACACCCGCGGCCAGGCCGGCCCGGGGAAAACCCGCCAAAACGCCGAAGGCTGAAAAGCCGGCTTCAGCTCAGGAGGCCGGCGCTGCAAAAAAACCCGCCGAGGCCGCTCCCAAAACTGCTGCGTCGGAAGCGTCCGAAGCGGCGGCCGGCGCGCCCGTCGCGCCCAGCGCCGCTGAACTGTTGGGCGAAGAGGCCGCTCCCAAGAAAATCATCCGCGCCAAACACGCCAAGAACATCGCCAGCGGCATCGCTCACATCCTGGCCACGTTCAACAACACCATCGTTTCGATCACCGACATGCACGGCAACGTGATCGGCTGGTCCACCGCCGGACGGGTCGGTTTCAAAGGGTCGCGCAAAAGCACCGCCTACGCCGCCCAGCAGGTCGCTCAAGACGCCGCCCGACAGGCCATGGCCCACGGTATGCGCGAAGTCGAAGTCCGCGTCAAAGGCCCCGGCTCCGGCCGCGAGTCGGCCATCCGCTCCCTGCAGGCCGTCGGTCTGGAAATCACCGCGATCAAGGACGTCACGCCCGTGCCGCACAACGGCTGCCGTCCGCGCAAGAAACGTCGTGTTTGACCGATCCTTGACGCCCATCCGCACCCGCTGACTATGGCTCGATACACAGGTCCTCGCGTCCGCATCAGCCGCCGATTCGGCGTGCCCATCTTCGGTCCGTCCAAGTATCTGGAACGCCGCAGCTACCCGCCCGGCGTGCACGGCCCCAAAACCCGTCGCAAGGTAACCGACTACGCGCTGGGGTTGATCGAAAAGCAAAAACTGCGCTATTATTACGGGCTGATGGAGCGGCAGTTCCGCCGGGTGTACGAACAGGCGCTGCGCCGTCGCGGCGTCACCGGCGAGCAGATGCTCCAGATTCTCGAAACCCGGCTCGACAACGTGGTCTATCATCTTGGATTTGCCACCACGCGAGCGGCCGCCCGGCAAATGGTCACCCACGGCCATATCACCGTCAACGGCCGCAAGGTCAACGTGCCCTCGTACGCATTAAAGGTGCACGATGTGGTGGCGGTGCGGCCGCACAATGTCTCGCGCCAGTTGGCGCTTCGGAATCTGGAGCTGGCGACCAGCCGCGCGGTGCCCGGCTGGCTGTCGCTGGACAAGGACGCGCTCAAGGGCGTGCTGCTGCGCATCCCCACGCGGGATGAAATCAACCCCATCGCCAATGAGCAGGCCGTTGTGGAATTGTATTCCCGTTAACCCCGAACCCGACTGCCCATGAACGCCCCGACCCACCCCAACCGATTCGGCGCAGGCTGCGCCGCACCAGCGGTTCGGCGGTGGCCGGCGTTCGGGCGCAGTTAAAACAATTATATGGGCTGCGGCTGCCGGACGGGAATACCGGCGACGCAGTCAGGTTGCAATTGTTGAAAGGACACCATGCCAGTTCGTCTGGGACGATTCGAAATGCCGAAGCGGTTGATCAAGGAAGAATCCACCGCGACGGCGACCTACGCCAAATTCATCGCCGAGCCGTTTGAAACCGGCTACGGACACACCATCGGCAACTCGTTGCGCCGGGTGTTGCTCAGCTCCCTGGAAGGGGCGGCCATCACCTCCGTCAAAATTGACGGGGCCATGCACGAGTTCACCACCATCGAGGGCGTCGTCGAGGACGTCACCGACATCGTCCTGAACCTCAAAAAAATCAAGTTCAAGGCCCACACCCGCGACCCCCAAACCCTGCTGCTCTCGGTCAACAAAGAAGGGCCGGTCACCGCCGCCGACATCCAGCTCAACCAAAACGTCGAACTGGTCAACCCCGAGCAGCACATCTGCACCCTCGACAAAAAGAAAAAATTCGAGATGGAGCTCGAGGTGCGCGTCGGTCGCGGCTTCTGTCCGGGCGACGAAAACAAAAAGCCCGGCCAGCCCATCGGCGTCATCGCCATTGACTCGCTCTTTTCGCCGGTCACCCGCGTCCGCTACGCGGTCGAAAACGCCCGCGTCGGCCAGCGCACCGACTATGACCGGCTGATCCTCGAGATTTGGACCGACGGGCGCATCTCGCCTGACGATGCGCTCACCCAGGCCTCGGCCATCTTGCAACATCACCTCGACGTGTTCGTGCGTTACGACAAGAACGCCGTCGAGTTCGAGGAGGTTGTGGACAAGCAGGACGAGGAAAAGGCCAAGCTCAAGAAACTCCTCAACATGAGCGTCAACGAAATCGAGCTCAGCGTTCGGGCCGCCAACTGCCTCAACAACGCCAACATCACCACCGTGGGCCAGTTGGCCATGAAGACCGAGCAGGAAATGCTCAAATACCGCAACTTCGGCAAAAAATCGCTCAACGAAATCAAGGAAAAACTCGCCGCGCTGGGCCTCACGCTGGGCATGACCTTCGAACCGGGCCTGCTCGAAACGCCCAAGGAAGAAACTCGCACCACCTGAGCACCGCCATGCGCCATCGGAAACGCAACGCCAAACTCGGACGCAAAAGCGAGCACCGCAATCTGCTGCTCGCCAACCTGGTTTGCAGCCTCATCAAACACAAACGCATCGTCACCACCCTCGCCAAGGCCCGCGCCGCCCGATCCGTCGCCGAGAAAATCGTCACCCTCGGCAAACAGGGCACCCTCCATGCCCGCCGGCTGGCTGCTGCCCAACTCTATTATCGCCGGCCCGGACAGCACCTCCGCAAGGACCAGAAAATCAAATGGCGCCAGCGCGACGACGTGTTGCGCATCCTCTTTGACGAAATCGCCCCGGCCTTCAAAGATCGCAACGGCGGTTACACCCGCATCGTCAAACTCGGCGGCACCAAAGGCCGGTGGGCCGGCCAACGCCGCGGCGACGCCGCCCAGCAGGCCATCCTCGAATGGGTGGACTTCACCGCACCGACTGCGCCGGCCGCACCGGCGGCTGAAACCGCCGCCGACAAACCGCAAGCCGCCGAAACCAAGCCCGAGGGCAAATAGCGCGTCCGGCAACCGCTTCGGACGCATCCGTCGGCCGCCCACTCGTGCGGGCAGGCGGCCCTTCGCCCGGTTCGCTCAATCCTCCGGCAGCGGTTTGCCCTTGGTTTCCGGCGCCCAGATCAGCGCCACCATGCCGACCAGATAGATCGCACACATGAGCATCGCCGCCAGCCGGAACGAACCGATCCAGGCGCTCAAATGCCCCAGCAGCGCGGGCGCCGGCGCCGCCAGATACCGCACCGTGTTGTAGCAAAAGCCAACGCCCGTGCCCCGCAGCCGCGTCGGAAACAGCTCCGGAAAATAAATCGAATAACCCGCAAACACCGACAGCGTGGCAAAGCCCATCAGCGGCAACATCCAGTACGCGTCCGCCTCGCTTCGCAGCCCCAGAAACACCGACCCCACCACAACGAAACACAGCCCGAACGAGCACAAAAACGCCAACCGCCGCGTCAGCAGCGTCGCGACCGTCGTGAAGGTCAGCATTCCCAAAAACGCTCCCACGTCCTGCAACGCCGTGCCCAGCGCGCGCACCCGGTTGACCTTCTCCGCCGGTTGCCCCTGCAGCGCCTCGGTGATCAACTCCGGCGAGAAAAAGCCGATCCCCCACAACCCGATCATGCCCGCCACACCCAGAAGCAGGCCCACAATCGCATGCCGCCGCCAACGCCGGTCGCCAAACAAATCCCGGAGCGATCCGACCTGGCGGTGTTCCTGACCCGACCGGGCGCGAGCCTTGGCCTGTTTCCAGGGCTCCGGCTCCTTGAGAATCAGCAGAATCGGAATCGCCAGCAGCGACGGCAAAATGCCGACAAAAAACAACACACGCCAGCCGGAGAACCGGCCCAGAAAAGCCGCCTGATCCGGCGGAATCAGATAGCTCACCAGCGAGCCCAGAACGTTGCCCGTGGCCGAGAGCGCTTGCAGCGCCCCCAACGCCACGGCCCGAATCCGGCCCGGCACGCTCTCGGCCACCAGGGTGGTGGCGGCGCCGAACATCCCGCCCACGCCCAGCCCGACCAAAAACCGGTACAGGATGAAACTCTGCCAGTTGTGAGCCACTCCCGAGAGCCCTGTGAACCCGGAATACACCAGCAGCGTGGCCACCATCGTTTTGACGCGACCCCATTTGTCGCTGAGCATCCCAAAGACGATTCCGCCGGTTGCCCAGCCGATCATCATGGCCATGGTGGCGTAGCCGCCGAATTTCCTGACCGTCTCGCGCGCCACTTCCGGCCCGAGCAATTCGGCCAGCGCCGATTCCCGCGCCAGAATGAACAGGCGCTGATCCATGCAGTCGAACAACCAGCCGCAGGAGGCGATGATCACCACCAGCCAGTGATAGAAAGTGATGCGTTCCACCACGGCCGCACCAGCAGAGCCCGGGGAAGACGAGGGTTCGGACATCGAATGCGTCACGCGCGCATTGTCGAAAACGCGCCCGGCCCGTCAAGCAGCCCCTCGCGCCGGCGCCTGGAGCGTGAGCGTTGGGGACGGCCGTTCCTGCGCCGTGATCTCCAGGCGCACGTGCGTCGCACCAATGCGCTCCAGCCGTTCCGAGACCGCGCGCCAGGCCAGCTCCGGCCGGTTGCAATCCCGGCTCAGGTGCGCCAGATACACATGGCGCAACCGCTCGTTCATGATCGCCTCGAGCGCATCGGCGCACGCCTCGTTGGACAAGTGACCGTGCCGGCTCAGGATGCGCTGCTTCAGGCTCCAGGGCCGATGCGGACAGTCCTGAAGCAGTTTGACGTCATGATTGGACTCGAGCACCAGTACGTGAGCCTGGCGCGTGCGCTCGCCCACCAACCGCGTTACATGCCCCAGATCGGTCACAAATCCGATGTTGCCCGCGGCGGTGTGCAACAGAAAGCCCACCGGGTCCTGGGCATCGTGCGGCACCGAAAAGGTCTCGACCGTCACATCGCCGATATCGAAGCTCTGGCCGGTCTCGAAAATCTGAAACTCTGCTTCGATTTCCAGCAGCCGACGGATTTCCTGGCCGGTGTCCCGATTGCAATAGACCGGTATGCGCAACGACCCGGCCAGCCCCGCCAGACCGCGGATGTGATCGGTGTGCTCGTGACTGATGAGAATCGCGGTGAGGGTTTCGGGCGCCCGCCCGATGGCGGCCAACCGTTGGCGGATCTGCCGCGGGCTGAACCCCGCGTCCACCAGCAATCGCACCTCGCCGGTCTCCACATAGGCGCAATTGCCACCCGATCCGCTGCCCAAAATCGTCAGTTGCACACCCACGCCGCCACGCTAAGGCCCGACACAG
>CAYXJB010000051.1:0-10675 GCA_964465445.1 uncultured Verrucomicrobiota bacterium | reverse complement strand
TGACAACCCAAACCGCGTCGCGACTGCGCTTCTGCGGCCAGGGGGGCGCGTTTGAGCGCGGGGCGCCACGTGAGCACCGGCGCAGACGGCCAGCTTTTGCTTGAGATTGGCATCCGGGCGCTTAGACTTGTGGCACCAATAGCCAATGGCACACGGACTTCATCTTTCGCAGCGATTGACGCAGTCGCTGGTGCTGGCACCGCAATTGCAGCAATCGCTCGCGCTGCTGCAGGCGCCGACGCTCGAGCTCAAGGCCCTGATCGAGCAGGAATTGCAGCAGAATCCCGTGCTGGAAGAAGTCACCCCCGCCGAGGCCGAGTCGCCCGAGGCGACGCCCGAACTCGGCGACCAGAACGATCCGGAGGCAGAGCAGGACGAGCCGGTGGCGGCTCGTGCCGAAAGCGACGACGAAGCGCCGCCCGTGGACGATTTCCAGGCCGAATTCGACCGCCTGTTGCAGCTCGATCAGGAGTGGCGCGAGCACTTTGCGCAGGCCAACCTGCCCCTGCGCCAGTCGCCCGAAGACGAGGAACGCCGCCAGTTCATGTTCGACTCGATCACCGCGGGCACGACCCTGGCCGAATTCCTGATCGAACAGGTCCGCGAGTCGGAATTGAAACCCGACGAGGTCCCGATCGCCGAGCTGATCATCGGCAACCTGGACGACTACGGCTACTTCAAGGCCACCGTCGAGGAAATCGCCGCGATGGCCGGCGTCGAACCGGCCCGGGTCGAAGCGGTCTTGCGGGTGGTCCAGAGCTTTGACCCGCCCGGGGTCGCCGCACGGGACTTGCGTGAGTGTCTGCTGCTGCAGCTCGAACGGCAGAATCGCCAGGACTCGCTCGAATACCGCATCGTGCGCGATTTCATGGAGGCGCTCGGCAAACGGCGCGTGCCCGAGATCGCCAAAGGCACCGGCCGCTCCGTCCAGGAGGTCCAACAAGCCCTGGCCCAACTGGCCCGACTCGAACCCCGACCGGGTCGCGCCTTCCTGCCCGACAACGACCTGTACGTCGTGCCCGAGGTTCTGGTCCGGCGCGAAGGCGACGATTTCGTCGTCAGCCTCAACACCGAACACATCCCGCACCTGCGCATCAGCAACGTGTACAAGGACCTGATGGCCAGCCGGGACAGCTCGCCGGAGGTCAAAAACTACATCCGCGAAAAAATCCGCGCCGGCAAATTCCTCATCAAAAGCCTCCACCAGCGTCAGACCACCATCCTGAACATCGCCCGCGAAATCGTCCGCCGCCAACGAGACTTCATGGACAAGGGCGTGGCGCATCTCAAACCCCTGACCATGAGCCAGGTCGCCGAGGTCGTCGGCGTGCACGAAACCACCGTCAGCCGCGCCGTCTCGGGCAAATACATGGCCACGCCCCAGGGCATCTTCGAGATGAAATATTTCTTCACCGCGGGCCTCCAGACCGAGACCGGCGAGAACATCTCCAACACCAGCGTCAAAGACATGATCGCCGAAATCTTCAAATCTGAAGATCCCACCCACCCGCTCTCCGACGATCAGGTCGCCAAAATGCTCCAGCAAAAAGGCATTCACATCGCCCGACGCACCATCGCCAAGTACCGCGCCGAACTGGGCATCCTGCCCTCCAACATGCGCAAGGTGTACGCCCCGCCGCCGACAGCGCCGCCGAGTCCCGCCTCTCCGCCCGCCTGATCGGCCACCGGCGCGACCGTTCCCGCCCACGGCCCCGCTCGACCCGGCCCGGTCCTCCGCTTACGTTTCAGCTCATGAAATTCTGCAAGTATCACGGTCTGGGCAACGATTACATCGTCATCAACCCGGCCGATCTGAGCAGCCCGCTCACGCCCGAGCAGATCCGGCTCATCTGCCACCGCAACTACGGGCCGGGCTCTGACGGCATCCTGCTCGGACCGCTGCCCGCGCACACGGCGGCCTTTGGCGTGCGGATTTTCAACCCCGACGGCAGCGAAGCCGAAAAAAGCGGCAACGGCCTGCGCATCTTCTGCCGGTATCTCTGGGACCGACAACTCGTCGGCAACGCCGCCTTCGACGTCGAGACCGCCGGCGGCACGGTTCAGGCCCAGGTCCTGGAGGGTGGACGAACCGTGCGCGTGGAGATGGGCTGCGTGCGCTTCTGGAGCGATGCCATCCCGGTAACCGGGCCCCGACGCGAAGTGCTCAACGAGCGCGTGGTGGCCGGCGGCGAGGAGCTGGTCATCTGCGCCGCAACCATCGGCAACCCGCACTGCGTCGTCGTGGGTCGGCCCGCGCCCGAAGGACTCAAACCGCTCGAACCGGTCAGCGCCGCGCTGGCCCGCCGCCTCGGACCGCATCTGGAAACGCACCCCGGTTTTCCGAACCGCACCAACGTGCAGTTCCTCAACGTCCTGGACCGCGCCAACCTCCGGATCGAAATTTGGGAACGCGGCGCCGGCTACACCCTGGCCAGCGGCAGCAGCAGCAGCGCCGCCGCCGCCGTGGCCCACCGGCTCGGCTGGTGCGACCGCAACGTCACCGTCCACATGCCCGGCGGCGCGTTGCAGATCGAGATCGGCGAGGATTTTTCCATCCGCATGACCGGCCCGGTGACCAGGGTCGTCGAAGGCGACATCGCCCCGGAAGCCTTCGAGGTGCGGCCGCCGGGCTGAGCCAAAAACGGGCTGGCCAAAGCGCGACGGCTTTCGGATGTTGAGCGCGGTTGAGGCTATGTTCACGGGCACCTACACCGCCATCGTCACGCCGTTTCGGAACGGTCGCCTGGACGAAACGGCCCTGCGCCAGTTGATTCAACGACAGATTCGCGCCGGCGTGGACGGCATCGTGCCGGTGGGCACGACCGGCGAATCGCCCACGGTGGATTTCGAGGAGCACGTCCACATCGTGGCCCTATCGGTCCGCTTTGCCGCCGGCAAGATCAAGGTGATCGCCGGCACCGGCGGCAATGCCACCCGGGAGGCCATCTATCTGACCCAGCAGGCCGAGAAAGCCGGCGCGGATGCCTCGCTGCAGGTGGCCCCGTACTACAACCGGCCCACGCAGGAAGGCCTCTTCCAGCACTTCGCCGCCATCGCCAGGGCCACCAAACTGCCGCTGATCCTCTACAACATCCCCGGCCGTTGCGGCGTCGAGATCGCCGTCGAAACGGTCGTGCGCCTGGCGCGGGCCTGCCGCAACATTGTGGGCATCAAAGAAGCCGGCGGCAGCGCCGATCGGGTCTCGCAGTTGCGCGCCGCCCTGGGACCGAAATTCACCATCCTCAGCGGCGATGACTCGCTCACCCTGCCGTTCATGGCCGTGGGCGCGCAGGGCGTCATTAGCGTCGCCTCGAACATCATCCCGCGCGAAGTCGCCCGCATGGTTCGGGCGTTTGCGGCCGGCGATCCGGCCACCGCGATGCGCCTGCACGCCAGGTTTTATCCGCTTTTCAAGGACCTGTTCATCGAGACCAACCCGGTGCCGGTCAAGGCGGCCATGGCGATGTTGGGTTGGATCGCCGAGGAATACCGCCTGCCGCTGGTCGCCATGTCGCCGGCCAACCGCGAAAAACTCCGCCAAACCCTCAAAGCCTGCGGCCTGCTCAAATGAACCCGCACCGCACCCGCCCCGAACCACGCCCCGGCGCCGAGCCACTTTGCGTCAACGCCCCGGGTGCACACCGGGTCGCGCCGACGCTCGCCCGGGCACGCCGTTGCACCGACCGCATCGTCTCGCGCTCATGATTCGACTCATTCTCCACGGCGCCAAAGGTCGCATGGGCCGCGCGTTGACGGCCTGTGCGCCGCAGCATCCGGGCCTGCAGATCGTTGGGGAGATTGACGCTGGTGACGATCTGGCCGCGGTCATCGAGCGGGGCGATGTGGTGGTGGATTTCAGCGTACACACCGCCACGCCGCAGGTCGCGGCCCTGTGCGCGCAGCACCGCAAAGCCCTGGTCATCGGCACCACCGGCCACAACGACACCGAGACCTTCGAAATCCGAAAAGCCCACACCCGGATTCCAATCGTCTGGTCGTCGAATTTCTCGACCGGCGTCAACACGCTCTTCTGGCTCACGCGCAAAGCCGCCGAGATCCTCGGGCCGGATTACGATCTGGAAATCATCGAGATGCATCATCGTCACAAACGCGACGCGCCCAGCGGCACGGCCAAAACCCTGGCCCAGATCCTGGCGGAGGTTCGCAGCCTGCATTTGAACGAGGCGCTCCGCCACGGACGGCACGGCATCACCGGCGAACGCAAACCCGGCGAAATCGGCGTTCACTCGGTCCGCGGCGGCGACGTGGTGGGCGATCACACGGTGATCTTTGCGAGCGCGGGCGAACGGATCGAGTTGACGCACCGCGCCTCCAGCCGCGAAACCTTCGCACACGGGGCGCTGCGCGCCGCCGCGTGGGTCGTGCGCCAGCCGCCGGGCCTCTACGACATGCGCGACGTGCTGGGCCTCAAGTGAGCGCGGCGACCGCGGCGGCACGGTCGCCGAAACATGATCCGAGCCGATGGACCAGGCGTGCACCGATTCGGACAAGATCGTGGCCTACATCGCCATCGGATCGAATCTGGGCGATTCGCACCGCACCGTCCGCGCCGCGATCCGGCGTCTTGCGGAGTTTTCGGCCGGGCCGGTGCGCGTTTCCTCGCTCTGGCTCACCACGCCGGTGGACTGTCCGCTCGGCTCGAGCCCGTTCGTCAACGCCGTGGTGGCGCTGCTCCCGCGGCGCGGTGAAACGCCCGAATCGCTGCTGCAGCACCTGCAGGCATTGGAACGCGAATTCGGCCGCGTCCGCACTCGCATGCCCAACGAACCGCGCACGCTGGATCTGGACCTGATTGCTTTCGGCCGGGAACGCCGCTGCACGCCCGAGCTGACCCTGCCGCATCCGCGGGCGCATCAACGCCGCTTTGTGCTCCAGCCCCTGAGCGAAATCGCACCGGAGCTGATCCTGCCCGGCCAAACCCGCAGCGTGAGCGAATTACTGGCCGGCCTGGAGACCGACGAAACCCTCCGACTCCTGGAAGGCCCGTCGGAGCTGCCCGGCGGGGCGACGAGTGGAACGTCGCCGGGCAAATGACACGCCCGCGGTTGTTCAGCCGGGCGATCGTTCCGCCGGCACGCACCTGTGGCGCAACGGCCCCTGTGAACGCGGCGCGGCCGCTCCACCAGCGGGTTCAATGCGCCGGAGCACTCGCGGCGCGGCCCTGCTCCTGTTGAATCGGCGGCGGATGGAAGAACAGCGCCAGAGCCAGTGCCGCCACAATCGCCGCGATCAACGGCACGGTGAACAGCCCGCGGAAATCCGTCACGCCCTCGTGCGTGAAAACCCGCTGGATCAAATACGGGCAGATCGAATTGGCCAGCAGCGAGCCGATACCCAGGATCATGACGTTGAACAGCCCCTGAGCGCTGGCCCGCGCGTCCTTCGGGAAATACGTGTCCACAAAGATGTACACCGTGGCGAAGAAAAACGCGTAGCAGATGCCGTGGAGAATCTGCACCAGAACGATCAGCGCCTGGTGCTGCGGGAAAAACGCGTACACCGCAAAGCGCGCCGCGTGACCCAGAATGCCCAGGATCATCGTCGCCCGCCAGCCCAGCCGCTTGAGCGTCACGCCCAGAATCAGCATCGTGAAAATCTCGGCCAGTTGTCCCACGCTCATCACCGGCATGATCCAGTTGCCCGGAATGCCCACCCCGCCGGCCTCCCGCGCCGTGCCCAGAAACACGCCCGTCCAGTTGAAGTAGCTGTTGTGCACCGCGGCGTCCACCAGCGTCACCAGCCAGAGCACCAACACGTAGGGATGTCGCAGCAGCTTCATGGCCTCCAGCCAGGCGAGCTTCTCCACACCCGCCTCACCGGCCTTGCGCGGCGGGGTGTGCGGCAGCACGAAACTGTAGGCCGCCAGAACCAGCGACGCGATGCCCGCCACGATGTAGGTCCAGCGCGTGGCGGCTTTGAGCGCGTCGCCGGTCAGACCCGAGCCCAGCACCGTCCCCAGCCAGGCGATCAGTCCCTGCGGATTGGCGGCGTGGACCTTGTCCCAGTCCACCAGAATGAAGGTGAACGGCCAGGCGGCCAGAATCCAGCCGATCGTCCCGCCCATGCGCACCAGGCCGAATTCCCGTTGTGGATCTTTCATGTGCGCAAAGGCGATCGAGTTGGTGATCGAAATCGTCGGCACGTACACCAGACAATGCACCAGCATCAGGCCGAAAAACGGCCAGAACGCCCGCGTAAACGCCAGCCCCAGCATCGCCAGCCCGCCCACCAGGTGGCTGAACGCCAGAAAACGCTCGGCCGCAAAATGCCGGTCGGCGAACTGATTGCTGAAAAACATCCCCACAATCGCAGCGATGGGAAAGGTGTTGAGGATGGCCGACTGTTGCGCCGGACTGAATCCGAGGCTGGGCAGGTAACCGAAAATCAACGGCAGCCATGCGCCCCAGATGAAAAACTCCAGCACCATCATCACGAAGAGCTTCAGGCGAATTGCACCATTCATAATGGCCCGCGAGCTTAGGCTGCCCCATGCCCGCACGCAAGCGGTGAGTCCGGACGGTGCCGACACTGGCCGACGCTTCGACCGGGTCGTCTGACGGCCTCAGCGGCGTGGCTCCGGCGCAACGTCTGGTGCGCCCGTCGCTTCGGACGCATCGCTCACCGGCTCGAAGCCGTACACGCGTACGTAGTCCACCTCGAAGTCGTCCGGCAGCGCCGCCCGGCGGATGTCGCCCGCCCAGGAGCCGATTTCGTTGGTCAGCAAAATGTATTGCGGCACCTGCGACACGCCGCCGGCGCGGCTGCGCCAGACTTCGCGCCCGTCCACGTAAAACACGTACTGCTGCGGCAGCCACAGCAGGCCGTAGGTGTGAAAACCCTCGGTCGCCTCCGGCAAACGGAACCGGTGACCGGCGGATTTGTGATGCTCGCCGTAGCCGTCCCAATGCAGATTCACCGTCAGCCGCCCGTCTCGCCAGGGCATCTCGATGATGTCAATTTCTGTGCCGTCCCGCCCTTCGTTGCCCACCGCGCTGACGCCCGAACACATCAGCCAGAACGCCGACCAGTGCCCGGGCGATCGGGGCATGCGACAGCGCGCTTCGAAGTAGCCGAACGCGCGCTCGAACTTGCCCTGGGTGCTGACCGCACCGCAGGTGTAGCGCTCGCCCCGGCGGGTGGTGCGTAGAATCAGACTGCCGCGTCCGCTCAAAAACGCGTCGGCCTGCGTCCAGTACCCGTCCCGCCGTTTCCAATCACCGAGACGATTCCATTTTTTGGAGTCGAGCTGTTCGCCCTCGAATTCGTCGTGCCAGATCAATTTCCAGCGCGTGCCCGGCGGTGCGGGCGGCAGAAAATCCTGTTGAGGGACCGCTGCGGTTTGAAGCTGAACCAGCACCCCGAGCCCCAGTCCGAATGCGAACGTGCGTTGTTTCATGCGCCTGCGCCGGACCGCCGCCCGTCGAGCAACCAGCCTGCGCGATCCGGCATCCACACAGACGCCGCAGCACTGTGCTCATTTAGGTTTTTGAGCTGCGATTCGGCCGGGCTGCGGACGGCGATCCGCAACGCCGGGGCGCAAGCCGCCTGCCGACGGCACAACCGACCCGTGTGCGGCGGCAGGGGGATTTCGGAGTTCAATCCGCAGCGGGCCGACGCGCGTTTTGCGCCGCGTGAACAAAGGCGGCCGCGCGCTGGGTCAGCCCCGTCCAGTCGCCGGCTTCGACGAGTTTGCGCGGAACCAGCGCCGAGCCAACGCCCACCGCCGGACAGCCGGCCTCCAAAAAGGCGGCGATGTTGTTCAGGTCCACTCCGCCGGTGGGAATGATCTTCAAGTGCGGCAGCGGCGCGCGCAGGGCTTTGATGTACTCGACGCCCAGCGTTTCTGCCGGAAAAAGCTTCACGTAATCGGCTTCGGCTTCGTGGGCGAGCTGTGCTTCGGTGGGCGAATAGGCGCCCATGATCATGATGCCCCCGGCGGCGTGCACAATGAGCGCCAGCTCCGGCCGGCAGATCGGGCTGACGATAAAACGCGCCCCGACCGCCAGCGCCGTGCGGCATTGGGTGGGCGTGATGACCGTGCCCGCCCCCACCAGCGCTCGATCGCCCAGCCGGTCGCTCAACTCCTCGATTGCCGCGATGGCATCCGGCGTGGTTAGAGCCACTTCGATCGCCCGAACGCCGCCTTCGAGCAGCGCCTGCGCCGTGGGCAGGACCTGTTCGCGCGCGCCGAGCCGCAGCACGGCAATGACGCCCGGATTCGTGAGCCAGTCCACCATTTCCTGAAACGAACGCATCGGCGCGAGGCTGGCGGGCCGGGGGTGCGAATTCAAGTTTTCTCGGCCCGATATGCCTCGGCGAGCAAGCTGACCGGATGCACCACGCGCACGGGCAAGCCGGCCTGGCGCACGCCCAGAATCAGTTGCAACAGACAGCCGGCGTTGCCGGTGGCGACGATCTGCGCGCCGGTCGAACGGATGTGGGCGAGTTTGCGTTCCAGAAGGCGGCGGGCCATCTCCGGCTGGGTGAGGTTGTAAATGCCCGCGCTGCCGCAACACCAGTTGGCCTCGGGCAGCTCGACCAATGTCAGATCCGGAATCTGCTGCAAAATCTGTCGCGGCTGGGTGACGACGCGCTGCCCGTGGGACAGATGGCAGGATTCATGGTAGGTGACGACGCGGGGCGCTGCGGCGGTGGTGCGGCGCGGCGGGCGCAACCCGATCTCGACCAGCCATTCGTGAATGTCCCGCACCTTGCGATCCCACTGGCGCGCGCGCTCGCTGTAGCGCGGATCGTCGGCCAGCAGTCGCCCGTAATGCTTCAGATGCGAGCCGCATCCGCCGGCGTTGCTGATGATTGCATCGAACTGCTCGGGCGGGAACTGATCGAGATTGCGCCGGGCCAGCTCCGCCGCCAGGTGCAACTCGCCATTGTGCGCGTGCAGCGAGCCGCAACAGTGCTGGGCCGGGGGCGTGACGACCTCGCAGCCGTTCTCGGCCAGCACCTCGACGGTGTCGCGATTGATCGGACTGAAAATCAAATCCTGGGCGCATCCGGTCAGAACCGCCACGCGGAAGCGACGTGCGCCACGGGCCGGGATCAAGGGCGGGATCAGTTCGGCCGAGAAAGCGGGCGGAATCTCGGGAGTCATGGCCTCGAGCTCGCGCAGGCGGCGCGGCAGCCAGGCGAGCAGGCCGCTGCGCCGCAGCAACGTTTGCAAGCCCAGCTCCTGATACAGCCGCAACGCGCGCCCGGCCACCAACAGCCGGCTCAGGTCCATGAACAGCCACCGCAGCGTCAACGCCCGAATCAGTCGCCGGAACGGCCCGTCCAGAACGCGCTCCTCCTCGACGGCCGCCCGCGCGTGCTCGAACAGTTCGGCGTAGTTGACTCCGGCCGGACACGCCGTCATGCACGCCAGACAGCCCAGGCAGAAATACATCTCCTCGCCAAAAAGAGGCGTGACCTCCAGTTGTCCGTCGGCAATGGCGCGCATCAGGGCGATGCGCCCGCGGGGGCTGTTGCGCTCGATTTTGGTGGCGTCGTAGGTCGGGCAGGTGGGCAGACACAGGCCGCAATGCATGCACTGCTGCACCACCGAGTAGTCCAGCTCCCGCAGACGCGACTGACGCAGGTTCATCGCTCCGGGCATTGTTCAGGTCGGCGCCGGGAACGCAACGACGCTTTCGGCCCGGTCGCGACGCCGCGGCTGTGTCCGCCCGCAGACGAATCTGCGCTGATTCAGCCTCGCGCCCGGCCCGTGGGTCGCGTAGTTTTTGGACCGATGCGCATGGGCGCGGCCAACCGATCCGTAGCGGCTCGACGCGGCGGGGTCGTGTTGCGGCAGATGCTGGCGATCCTGCTGGCCGCCGTGGCGCTGGGCTGGATCTACAATCGGACCAGCCCGCTGGGAGTGCGCGCGCCAGGTCCGGGCCGCGAGCGCCCGGGCGGGCCCGCCTCCGGTGCCGAACGCGGCGCCGTTTCGGCCCCGGTCCGTTTGCCTCAGCCGGTCTCTGCGCCTGCTTCGAACGAATCGCCCGAAGCTGCATCGAGTGTCGGGACGAACCCTGCCTCGCCCGGGACGGTGGCGGCGCGTCCGGGACTGCGTTGGGCGGAGGTCAAGCCGTTGCTCGAATCGGGTCGGATTGTGCTGGTGGATGCGCGGGCGCGGACGGCTTTCGAGGCCGAGCACATTCCCGGAGCGGTGTCGTTGCCGGCGAACGCGCCGCCGGAGGAGTTCGTGGCGTTTGCGATGAAATATCCGCAGAGCACACCGATCGTCGTGTATTGCGGCGGGCTGGATTGCGACCTGTCGGAGCAACTGGCGCAAAAGCTCCGAAACGACCTGGGTTTTGTGGATGTGCGCGAGATGCCGGGTGGGATCGTGGAGTGGCGGCTGACTGAAGCAAAGACCGCGGCCGGGCCGGGCCGTTGAAGCGAGCGAGCGCGATGAGAAAACTGGTGCGATGGATTTTGGGCGTGCTGCTGGTTTGGGCGGCGCTCTCGAAGATCGCCAATCCGCTCGATTTCTACAGCGCGGTGGCGGCGTATCAGTTGCCGTTGCCGGGGACGATGCTGCGGGCGACGGCGGTGGTGCTGCCGTGGCTGGACCGCTCGCCGGTGAAGTCGATCCGCTACCGCCCGGTCACCTGGCGCATCGCGCTGGCGGTATTCGCGATTTCGTTCGTCGTGCTCG
>CAYXJB010000050.1:0-16375 GCA_964465445.1 uncultured Verrucomicrobiota bacterium | reverse complement strand
CTTGCGCATCCGGCGCAAGATTCCCATCCAGGGGCGGAGGTGCTGGTGCGGGATTCGGCGCGCGGAGTTTACCGGCTCGGCCCGGCTTGCGACGGCTCTGAGCTTGGGGCTAAATCGCGCCGATGGGGCGACTGAGCGATGTGCGCGTGAGCGGCGGCGCGCTGTACTTTTTGCCGATCCGCACCCGGGTGCCGTTGAAGTTCGGTACCGAAGTACTCACCCAGATCACCTGTGCCCGGGTGCGTTTGAGCGTGGTGGATCGCCGCGGTCGGCGGGCCGATGGCTGGGGCGAAACACCCTTGAGCGTGCAATGGGTCTGGCCCAGCGCGCTGTCGTACGAGGAGCGACAGAGGGCGTTGGAGTCGTTCTGCCGCAAGCTGCTCCGGCGTTGGGCGCAAGGGGAATTCTGCGGTCATCCGATCGAGCTCGGGCATGATTTCCTGAGCGGGCCGTTGCAGGCGATGCTTGCGGAATTCAATGCGCAGGAACGCGCCGGTTGCGAGCCGATGCCCCGGCTGGCGGCGTTGTTGTGCTGCGCGCCGTTCGATCTCGCGGTGCACGATGCCTACGGTTGCCTGCATGGCGTGCCGACGTATGCCACCTACACCGCCGACTGGATGAATCGCGACCTCTCGGCGTTCCTCGAACCGGATGCCGACGCGCAGCTTGCGTTTCACAAGCGTTATCCGACAGATTTTTTGCTCCCGGAGCCTCCACGGCAATTGCTCGCCTGGCATCTGGTCGGCGCGCTGGACGCGTTGGAGCCCTCCGATCTGCGGGGCGACGAGCCGCAGGATGGCTATCCGGTGACGCTGACCGACTGGGTGCGGCGGGACGGATTGCGTTGCCTCAAAGTGAAGCTTCGGGGAGACGACGTGCGCTGGGATTGCGCGCGTTTGGTGCGGGTGGCGAGCCTGAGCCGGCCGCTGGGCGTGCAATGGCTTTCGGCCGACTTCAACTGCACGGTGCGCGAGCCGGCTTACGTCCACGAGGTCCTGGACCGATTGCAGGTCGAATCGCCCGAGACGCTGGCCATGATCCTCTACGTCGAACAACCGTTCCCGTACGATCTGGAAGCCTGGCCGCTGGAGGTTGGTGCGCTGGCGGCGCGCAAACCGCTGTTTCTGGATGAAAGCGCGCACGACTGGCGCGCGGTGCGCCGCGGTCGCCAACTGGGCTGCTCGGGCGTGGCGCTCAAGACCTGCAAAACCCAGACCGGCGCGCTGTTGTCGGCCTGCTGGGCCAGGGCTCACCGGATGAGTCTGATGGTCCAGGACCTGACCAATCCGATGCTAGCGATGATTCCGCATGTGCTCCTGGCGGCGCACGTGGGCACGATTCAGGGAGTGGAAACCAATGCCGTGCAATTTTATCCCGATGCGTCCGGTCCCGAGGCGGCGGTGCATCCGGGACTGTACGAGCGACGGGCAGGGCGAATTGATTGGAGCAGTGTTTCGGGGTCGGGTTGGGGTTATCGGCTGGGGGAAATCCGCCGTGTTTTGCCCGAGCCGGCCGCGGTTTTCGAGCGTTGAGTCGTTCATGCCAGAAGCGGCCCTGGCCGAGGGGTTTGGATGGCTGCGGCTGGCATCGGGCCTGCTGATTTTCAAGGGGCGTTCGTTCATCCGAACCGGAAGACCATGAGTGAACCGTTGCGCATTTTGCACCTGGAGGACGAAGCGGACTATGCCCAACTGGTTCGCGACCTCCTGGCGCAGGAGGGCATCCGGGCCGAAATCCGCCTGGCCACCGATGGCGAGGCGTTCCGACGCGCGCTGGCCGAGGAGCGCTTCGATCTGATCCTGGCCGACTACACGCTGCCGGGGATCAGCGGCGCCGAGGCGCTCGAGACGGTCCGGTTGCTCGCGCCCGGCGCACCGTTTCTGCTGATTTCCGGTACCGCGGGCGAACAGACGGCCATCGAAACCCTGCGGGCTGGTGCCACCGATTACGTCCTCAAGCACGCCCCCGAACGGCTCGTGCCGGCCGTGCGCCGCGCCGTCGAAGAAGCCCGCGAACGCGAACGCCGTCGCAAGGCCGAGACGGAATTGGTCCGGCGGGAGCGTTACTTCCGCGCGTTGACCGAGAATGCGCTCGACATCATTTCGCTGCTCGACGAGCGGGGCGTGTTCAAGTTCAACAGCCCCTCGGTCAAGCAGGTGCTGGGCTATGACCCGCAGGAACTGCTCGGCCAGTCGGCCTTCGCGCTGTGTCATCCGGATGATCTGCCCCGAGTCCGTGCGGCGTTCGAGTACGGACTGGCGCATGCGGAACAGACCGTCCGGGTCGAATTCCGCATCCGCCATCGCAACGGCACGTGGGTGCATCTGGAATCGGTCGGGCAGAACCGGCTGGCCGATCCGGATGTCAACGCAGCGGTGGTCAACTCGCGCGACATCACCGCGCGCAAGCGGGCCGAAACGCAGTTGCGCGTGCTGGCTGAGCTGGGGCGCAAACTCAACACGGCGAGCGATCCGCTCCAGGCCGCCGAGCTGATCCGCGACGCTGCCGAGGAACTCTTCCACTGGGATGCGTTTGTGCTGGACCTGCTGACGCCCGACCGGCAGCGCATGATCCCGCTCTTGAACGTGGACACGATCGAGGGCCGGCGCGTCGTCATCAACCCCGGCGGTGCGCCGCATCCGGTCAGTCCGATCGCACAAGAGGTTTTGCAGCACGGGCCGCGGCGTTTGATTCGGGAGGAATCCTCCACCGAGCCGGCGACCCATCCGTTTGGCGACCGGGCCCGGCGCTCGGCGGCGCTGTTGTACGTTCCGTTGCGCAGCCGCTCCGAGCCGGTGGGCATTCTCTCGGTCCAGAGCTACATGCCGCACGCCTACAGTCCCGAGGATTTGGAGACGCTCCAGATGCTGGCCGATCACTGCGGCGAAGCGCTCGAACGGATGCGCGCCGTCGCCGCGCTGCAGCAACGCGAAGCGCAGTTCCGGGCGCTCTTCGAAAACTCGCCCGATGCGATCATCGTCGCAGACGCTGCTGGTCGCGTCATGGATGCAAACAAGTGCGCCTGTCGGCTGCACCGGATGAGCCGCGAGCAACTGCTGGCGCAAAACGTCATCGAGCTGGTGCCGCCCCAGCGCGTCAACCACACCGGGCGCGACATCCAGCGGGTGCTCTCGGGAGAGTTGACGCGGGTCGAGGGCCAGGCCCGAACCGCCGACGGTCGCCTCGTTCCGGTGAGCATTCGCGCGGTGATGATCGAGTACCGCAACCAGCCGGCGGTGCTGATGCACGTGCGCGACATCACCGAACGCAAGCAAGCCGAGGCGTCGCTGCGTCGCTCCGAGGTGATCTTTCGGGCGGTTTGGGAAAACGCGGTGGACGGCATGCGCCTGAGCGACGAGCAGGGCCGGATTGTGGCGGTCAACGAAGCCTACTGTCGGCTGGTGGGCATCGAGCGCAGCCGTCTGGAGGGTCAGTTGCTGACGGTGGTGTGCGGCGGCGCGGGCGCGGCCGAAGCCGAGGCGGAGCTCGAGAAATACCGTCGCGCCTTCGCGCAGCGTCAGCGGGCGCAGGCGCAGGAGCGGCTGCTGCTTTTGCCCGACGGCAAATCGCTCGTGGTCAAGGAAAGCGTCTCGTTTGTGGAGCTGCCCGGCCAGGCGCCGCTGCAATTGAGCGTGTACCGCGATGTGACGGGCGAGCGCCGGCTGGAGGAACAGTTGCGCCAGTCGCAAAAGATGCAGGCCATCGGGCAACTGGCCAGCGGCGTGGCGCATGACTTCAACAACATTCTGACGATCATCCAGGGCCATGCCTCGTTGCTGCTGGCCGGGGGCAGTTTGTCGGAGGCGGCGGCGCGCTCGGCGCGCCAGATCGTGCAGGCCTCCGAACGCGCCGCAGCGCTGACGCGGCAACTGCTCACCTTCAGCCGCCGGCAGATGATCCAGCCCAAGCTGGTGGACTTGAACGAAGTGGTGGCGAATCTGAGCCGGATGTTGGGTCGGCTGCTGGGCGAGGACATTGCGCTGGAAGCGGTGCCGTTGCGGCCGCGGGCGGTGGTCCGGGCCGATGCGGCGATGATTGAGCAGGTGCTGTTGAATCTGGCGGTCAATGCACGCGACGCCATGCCGCGGGGCGGGCGGTTGAGCATCCGGCTTTCGCGCGAACACCTCACGCCGCCGCCGCTGCCGGGCAAGCCGGCGCGTCCGGCCGGATGGTTCATCTGCCTGTCGGTGAGCGACACCGGTTGCGGGATCGCGCCGGAGATTCTGCCGCGCATCTTCGAGCCGTTCTTCACGACCAAGGAGGTCGGCAAGGGCACGGGTCTGGGGCTGGCCACCGTTTACGGCATCGTCCAGCAACACGACGGCTGGATCGAGGTCGAAAGCCAGTTGGGTCGCGGCAGCACGTTCCGAATTTATCTGCCCCAGGCCGAAGGCCGGGTGGAGACCGAGGCCGACCCGGCGCAGGCGCAAAAGCCCGCACGCGGTCGGGAGACCATCCTGGTGGTCGAGGACGAGCCGGCGGTGCGGGAGCTGGTACGGGAACTGTTGTCCCAACACGGCTATCGGGTGCTGGAGGCCGAGAACGGGCCACGCGCGCTGGAGCTGTGGCAGCAGCATCGCCAGGAGATCGCGCTGTTGCTGACCGACGTGGTGATGCCCGACTCGTTAAACGGGCGCGAGCTGGCCGAGCGACTTTGCGCGGAGTCGCCCGGCCTGAAAGTGATCTTCACCAGCGGCTACAGCGCCGATGCGCTGGGCCAGGAACATCTGGAGGAACGCGGCCTGCGTTACATCCAGAAACCGTTTCATCCGGGCCATCTCGTGCAGGCGGTGCGCGAGTGCCTCGATGAACGGGACAGATCCTCGCCCCGGCCCGCCCCACTCCGGCGGCAGATTGGCGGCGCCGGAAACTGAACCAGTGCGGGGCGAACCGGGACTCGATCAGCTTTGACCCTTGCGCCCGAGTTCTTCGGCCAGAAACCGGGTGACGTCCTTGAAGCGCTGGATGTTTTCGGGTTTGAGCGACATGAGCATTTCGTGGGCTTCGAGGCAGGCCCTGGCCAATTCCTCGCGCGAGGCAGCGCTGCCGGACGGGGCGGTTCGGGTTTCGAGCGGTTCGGGCGGGGTGAAGTTGCCCTGCGCCACCCGGAACAACTCCGTGAGGCCGAGGTTCTCCAGCAGCTCGAGCACGCGCTCGTTGGGATTGAGCAGCGTCACTTCCGCCGCGCAGGAGCCGTCCCGGCGCAGTTTCAGCCCGAAGCCGGCAAGAATTCCCAGAAACGTGCTGTCCATCAGCGTGCATTCGGAGAGGTCGAACACAAAGCACACGTAACCGCGTCCGAGCAGCTCGCTCAGCAGCGTCCGAAACTCCAGGCTCGAGTGCAGCGTGGCGCGGCCGATGATCTTGATGCACGCAAAGCGCTGACCGGTGAGCACCAGCAATCGGGCGGATGCAGAATCAGTCTTTTCCATGGCCGGCGGGGGCGGGTTTAGCGCGCGGCCGCAGCCGGCGCCAATGCGCGGTCGTGCCGGGGTTGCGGTCGCGGTGTGGTGCCGATGATCCGGACCAGCGCATGCTGGAGCAGCAGCGCCTCGTCCAACTGGCGCGAGACCAGGTCGCGATTGCACTGGAGCAGGATTTCGAGCGCGCGAACCAGTTCATCGGCGGTGTAGTGGCAACTCTGGCTCAGGGCGCGATACAACGGCCAGGGATGCTGGGCGCAGGGGTTGTATTTGGGATCGTCGGGCAACTGCTCCGGCGGAATGCGTTCCAGGGCGGCCTTGAAGCGCGCATACGGCATCTCGGGGCTCACCCAGCCGGCGCGCACCAGTTCCCTGGCCAGCAACAGCAACCGCACCTTGGCAATGAGTCCGTAAAGCAGTCCGATCTCGGATTTTTCGCGGTCCGATGACATTGCGGCGATCTCCTCGCCCAAATGCCGAAGCGCGCCGGCCAGATCGCGTTCGCCCAGCGCATCGCCCAGGGCAAAGGCGCGCGTGAGCGGATTGCGCGAGCAGATCGTGGTCACATCCTCGAGGCCGATCTGCGTTCGCTCGCCGACGTAGAGCGTAAGTTTTTCGATTTCGTTGTCGAGTTGATGCGGGTTGGGGCCGACACGCTCAATGAGTTCATTCAACGCGTCGGGAGCGATCTGATGTCCCAACTTTTTGAAGGTTTGCAACGCCCGGGTTCTCATGGCCTCGGGCCAGTCCTCGTCCCGGAGCGAGGGCAGGTCGTGGTGTTCGATGCTGCCGAGGGTTTCGAGGGTTTTGTAGAAGCTGCGGCGCTTGTCCACCTTGCCGGCGCTCACCAGCAGGCGCACGTTCGACCAGTCCAGCGTCTTGAGTTCCTGGGCCAGGCATCCGAGTGCTTCGGCGAGCTCGCGCCCCTGGGCGGTGCGCTCCTCGCCCAGGAACGTGCAGTTGCGCAACCAGATGACCTTGGTGGTGCCGAAGAACGGCAGGGTCTGAAGCGCCTCGCGGAGTTTGGCCAGCGCGGCCAGCGCCTCGGTCGTGTTGGCCGCGGCGCCGTCAATGATCTCGTGGTCGTAGCTGCCGGCCTGACGCGTCCACTGTTCAAAAAGACTGCGGGCGCGTTTCTTGACGGACAGGTCGTCGTCGCCGCAGATGAGCGCCAGCGGCCGGGCGGCCGCAGGAACGGACGCGGGCATGGATTATTCGTTTTCCTCGTCGCTCTCGTTGATTTTGTCGAGGACCTCGCTCATGTCCTCGACCTGATCGAAGAGCGAGCGGGTGACGAAGATGGGTTTTTTGTGGGCGGTGGCCAGCGCCAGGCAGTCGCTGGGGCGTGCGTCGAGCTCGACGATTTTGCGGCCCAGCTCGTTTTGCTGCTGGAGGAACAGCCGGGCGTAATAGGTGGCGTTGCGCAGTTCGGTGATGATGACCCGCTCGACGGTGATACCGAAGCCCTTGAAGATGTTGTTGATCAGGTCGTGAGTGAGGGGGCGTTCCTTGGGTTGCTCCCGCAGAAACATGTTGATGACCATCCCCATCTGCGGGTCCACGTTGATGACGAACACCTTTTCGTCGTTGCCGATGAACAGGGCGCACCCGCTGTTGGCCGGCAAAATTCCGCGAATCTGGACCGGCACTACATCGTTTTTCATACCACAATCTTAAACCCTCGACGGCCGATGACAAGTCCCGGCCCCGGCGCGGTTCGGCACCGCGCGAGCGGCTCAGTCCAGCGGCACGGCCCGGGCGCGTCGGCCCTCAAATCGGAGGCTCTCGGTGTAGCCGATGCCGCGGGCCAGTCGAATCGCTTCGTCAAAATGCAGACCCAGTTCCTGCGGCGCGTGGGCGTCCGAGCCGAAGGTGATCGGCACGCCCTGCTCGAAGGCCAGTCGCAACAGCGCCGGGCCGGGATAAATCTCGCGGCAATCTTTTCGCAGCCCGGCGGTGTTCAGTTCCAGCGCGCAACCGTGGCGTTTGGCCGCGGCCAGAAACGTCCGATACAGCGGCGTGCAGTCCTGCGCGGGCCGGTGACCGAATTTTTTGGGCAGATCGGCGTGGCCGATGATGTCGAACAGGCCGGTCTCGGCCGCGCGCGTCAACCGCTCGAAGTAGAGCGTCCAAACCTCGAACGGATCGTGCCGCTGCCACCGGTCGAGTTGCTGGGGATGATCCACCGCCCAGTTGTCCGAGACGTAATGGACCGAACCGATCAGATAATCCCAGGGATGTCGCGCGGCGAGTTGGCGAATCCAATCCTCCTGGCCGGGCAGATAATCCACCTCCAGCGCCAGCCGGATGGTCAGTTGCGGGAAGCGCTCACGCGCCGCCCGGACCTGCGCGACGTATTCATCGAGCTGATCGGCCCGCATGCGCCAGTCGTCGAAATCGTCCCGCGGCAGTGGCGCGTGGTCGGAAAAGCCGATTTCGCCGAAGCCCAGCTCGAGAGCGCGCCGGGCAAACTCGCCCGGTTCGCCGGTGGCGTGGCGGCACAGCGGCGTGTGCATGTGGTAATCCGGCGGCAAGCCCATACGAGCATTCTCCGGCCAGCGACGCCTCGAGTCGAACCAAAACACGCCGGAATTCATGCCGACCAGCACGCGGGCATCACCCGGCGCGCGGGTGCAAATCGGCCGGTCTCGCCGCGGGGTGGCAGAGATGCTGTTCTTCGCCAACACACAACGAACGCAGCGGGCTGAGGCTTTCGAGGTCGGCGAAGATTCAGGCGGTGTGGGGCCCTCTTGAAAACGCTTTTGCCCGGGCGGCTCGGAGCGTATCGTCAGCGGCCATGTCGGTGACGGCAGATCAAGCGGCCCCTGAGGAGCAGGGGCATTCGCGCCGGACGTTTTTCCGGCAGAGCGGCTGGCTGATGAGCGCCAACATCGCCGCGGGGGTTTTTTCCTGGGCGGTTCATTTTCTCAACAAGGGGATTCCCGACGCCGAGTACGGCAACTTCGGCACGCTGCTGATGATCACGGCCTGTGTGCCGACGTTGCCGCTGCAGATGGTCTTTGCACATCAGGCGGCGCAGGCGCTGGCGCTGCATCGGCAAGGGCAACTGGCCGGGATGGTGCGGTTGGTGTTTGGCGTGCTGGTGCTGGCGTGGGTGGCCGGGGCGCTGGGCGTGCTGCTGATGCAGTCGGCGATCCTGGCGCGCTGGCAATTGCCCCTGGCAGGGTTGTGGATCGCGCTGGGGGCGGTACTGGTGGGGTTGTTGTCGCCGATGTTCCTGGGCTTGCAGCAGGGGAAACAGGATTTTTTGGGGATGGGCTGGGCAATGATTCTGGGAGGGTTGGGACGAATCACGGCGGCGGCGGTGCTGGTGCTGGGGTTTGGATGTGGTGCCAACGGGATGATTGCCGGCGCGCTGCTGGGCGGCGGACTGATGGCGGCCATTGCGGTGTGGCGGACGCGTGATTTGTGGGCGAACCGGCCCGAGCCGTTCGACGTGCGGGCGTCGCTGGGGCAGGTGATTCCGTTGATGCTGGGATTCGGGGCGTGCCAGTTCCTGTTCACGGCCGATACGGTGTTGGCGAAGGCGTTTTTCAGCGGCGAAGAGATGAAACCCTACGTGGCGGCAGGCACGCTTTCGCGGGCGTTGCTCTGGGCGGTGTTGCCGCTCGCGGCGGTGATGTTTCCCAAGCTGGTGCGTGGGCACGTGCGTTCGGAAAAAACCGGACTGCTGGGCATCGTGGCCCTGGGCACGGGGCTGCTAACGATTTGCGGCGCGCTGGTCCTGTGGCTGTGCGGGCCCTGGGTGGTGAAACTGGTGTACAAGTCCGGGGATGTGGTTGGGGTGATGCGGCTGCTCCCTTGGTACGCGGGCGCAATAATTCCGCTGGCACTGGCCAACGTGCTGGTCAACGACCTGCTGGCGCGAAATCGCTTTGGCATCGTCGTACCGGCGTTGTTGCTGGCGGTCGCGTACGGCTTCGCGCTGGTGCAGGTGCTCAACTGGTTTCCCGGACGGTTGGAGGTGGTGCTGCAAACCCTCGGCATGTTCAACCTGCTCTTGCTGCTGGTCAGCGCCGGCTTGGTGCGATCGGATCGCATGCGGACCGGGGTGACGCCGAAAGAAGGCGTCGGTCCGGTTTCGTCGCCTCCAATCTGAGCGGTCCGGCAGCACCGCACCCGAGACAGCGACCTGTGATCCGGACCCGTTCGATCCGGGGCGCGGCTTTTCCCTCGAAGTGCGCGTCTGACGGCTTGATTCGGATCTGGTTTCCCAGCCTCATTGCTCCCACCACGCGGGTTTGCCCGTGTGCGGAACTTTGGCGGCATTGGAGAGGAGAGTGCACGTTGCTGGGTCGGTGCCCTGGTAGCTCGTTTTGAGGTCGGCGCAAAGTCTCGGCTCTGGAGTCTTGGATGGTTGCGGTGTCTTTTAGATGAAATTTCTCCAGAGGCTCGCGGGATTAAGGGCGCTAAAAAGTGAAGAGCTTGTTCCGAAATTGCTTGACCAGAGACCAAATCTTGCATAAGAGTGTGACGAGTTTGAAACCCTGAAACCCGAAATGATTGGATATGAAAACAGTTCGCCTTACTCCCAACGGTAGCGGCAATCGCCGGGATTGTCTTGTCGTTGCCAATGCCTCTCTTGTGGTGGCGCGCGTTTTGAGGGCCGCCGGGCATCTGCTCGCGTTGTGGGCGGGAGCGATTCTTCCCGCAGTCGCGTTCCCTGTGTTTCAGCACACCGGTGGGCCGGACGGGCCCTTCGCGACCGGCGGTGGCGCGATTGCGTTTGGTGTCGCTCCGCTTGGGGCGCCCGTTAATCCCGGGGCGCCGCTTTACTTGGCGAACGCGTTCAACGGGCGGAATGACATTCTCATAAACTTGGGAACTGGCCTGACGGCCGACCTCAGCTTTCCCAACAACACGTCGTTTGTGAACTCCGGCCCGTGGGGCCCGCCAACCTACCTGTACAACACGCAGGTCGGGGGAGGTAACGCGAACGGGCCGTTCGGGGCGGGCACGGCCGTCATTTACGGGCCCCAGTTCGGTTTCCAGTTGGCCGATGGTGGCATCCCGGGCGGCGTGAGCGCGTCCTATCAAATTCTGACTTGGGATGCGACATTTACTGATCCCGTTGGGACGGCGGCGGGCGGGTTCGGGGTGTATATCGCGATGGCCGGGACCGTGCCGCTGGTGCAGGATTTGGCGTCGTTGGCGTTGCGCGTCGAATTGAGTGGTCCAAACATTGGCGTGGTGGAAGTTCCGGGTCTGATTCTGGCGGTCGAGCGGTCCGGGCCAACCACTTACAATGCGTTGGCCTTGCAGGACAACCTGGGCGGTGCTGCGACGCCGATGCCCGGCGGTTGGGGTATCCTCATCAATGCGGCGACGGGCCAATTCAAAGCTTTGGCCTACAACGTGTTTCCGTTTGCGATTCCCGCCGGGGAGACGTTTGTGGCACGAATCACCGCAACGGCGATCGCGGACCCCGCGAGCACCGAGTTCCCCGTCGACAGCTTCTTCGATGTCTTCACCGAAATTGACAATGGCTCGGGTATGCAGGCCTTCGGTGGTGGACCGGCACCGACTCCGCCTTCGGAGTGGTTGTTCACCAGCTCCCCTGTGCCTGAGCCGGCAGCGGCGAGCTTGCTGCTGCTGGGCCTTGCAGCGTCGAAGTTGCTTCGGCGGCGGGTGTAGGCCCAACGGCAGGTTTTCCTCCGGCATCCTCCGATTCCCGGTCGTATGTCGGTAGAAGTGGCGGCGCCCCGGTCCGAACCGGGGCGCTAATTTTTTGTCGAGTTACCTGCCAGGAGAGGTAAACTTGCGCTGAACGCATGGCTGCCATGAACACGACGGCTTCCTATCGCAATTTGCCCCCGCTCGCGGGTCTTTGTTCGATGCCCGAGGCGAAGAAACCCGGCCTGTCGGTCGAGGAATGTGTGCGCCGCCTCAAGCGGTATCATTACGCCTTCAAACGGTTGCACCAGATTTTCGTCGCCCGGCTCACCGCTGAACCGATCTACGAGCTCAAGATGGCCTTCAGCCTCCATGCGCATTACTGCGCCGAACATGTCGCCGCCCTGCGCAAACGCGTCGGCGAAATGCGCGAGCCGCCGCTGGGTCTGGAGATCGTGCCGGACGCGAACCTGGAGATTCTTTTCGACGAGATCCTCTGCGCGCCGACGACCGAGGAACTGCTGTTGGGCCTTTATGAGAAGGCCTTGCCGGCGCTCAAAGCCGCGCTCCAACGGCATCAGCAACAGACCAATCCACTCGCCGACGCGCCCTCGGTTCGGGTCTGCCGGTTTGCCCTGTTGGAGGTCGAGGACATGATTGCCTTTGGGGATCGGGCGCTGGCGGCGCTGGCCGACCGTCCGGTGCGCGACCGGCACGCCGGCTGGCTGCAGCTTTTGGACGCGTGCCTGGCAGCGGCCGGCGGGTTGGACGGCGCCGAGCCTGCCGCGGACGTGCCGGTGGCCCGGCAACACTCGCGTCAACCCTACCGTTACGATCCGGTGCCGCGTCGCGACGAGCGGTTTCCGGACCCGTACAACATGGGCGTCAATGCCGAGGTGTTTTTGTACGACGAGAAATTCCCGCCGCAGGCCAAGGTGCTGATGCTCTTTTACAAGCGGTTGCGCGAGATTGACGTGCCCGAGATGATGGCGAGCATCATCATCGAAACGCTCGACAAACCCTGGGAATATTACCGGGACATGACCCGCCAGCTCTGGGACGAGGCGCGCCACGCCATGATGGGCGAGGTGGGATTCAACCAACTGGGCATTGACTGGCCCAGCAAGGTGATGATCAACCACACCTGGTCGCTGGCCCTCAACACCCAGCTCAAGCCCATCGAGCGCCACGCCGTGCTGTACTTCATCGAACAGGGTCTGATGCCCAAAACCGGCAAACGCTTCGAATGGGAGGTCGGCCTGGCGGCCAATCATCCCCTGGCTGCGCTCTTTCAGGATTACGACTGGGCCGATGAAGTGCTCCATGCGCGCATCGGACGCGACTGGTATGTGAGCCAGATCGGCGACGCGGCCCGCGCGGTGCGCTACGGGGATGAATGCTGGTCGCGGGTGCTCATGAACTGGGAGACCTGGCGCGCCCGCGGTCTGACCCAACATCGCAACTGGTGGCCGGATCTGTATCGGGCCGCGTGCGAACGCTGGGGCGTGGAACCCGATCCGGCCGTGCTGGCCTACAACACCAGCTACCAGAGCGTGCGCGCCGACCTGAAAGAACTCACCGGTTCGGCCTGAGCGCGGCGGGGCGGTCCGGCCGGGCGCGATCAATCCGCGGGCGAATCGGGTTGGGCGATCGGTCGCAGATGGATCTGTCGAAACGCCGCCCCGGTCATCCACGAGGCCAGCCCCAGCGGCACGCATTTTTCAATGTCGCCGAATCGGAGCGAGATTTTCCGGCCCGTGGTGGTGAGGTTGACGACCTTTTTCTGTTCGATCCAGGCCTCGATTTTGTGCTCGGTCACGCGCAGTCGGATGCGATACCAGCGGCCGGTCTGGAAATCAATGAACTGCGTGGTCTCGTTCTCGGAGGCATCCATGCCGTCCACGTTCGAAAGGCCCACGACCGAGCCGCCCCAGCCGCCAACGATCAGGCTGCAATACGACTCGCCCACCGGAAACGTCAACCCGCAGAAGAAATCCGATCCGCTCAGACGCATCGCCTCCAGCGCGATCTCGTAATTGCGGCGCGGCAGCGGATTGGTGCAGACGATGCCCGTGAACGGATCGCCGGCGCCCAACACGATCAACCCCCGGGCGACCTCGACCCGGCCGGCGCCGACAAAATCCACCACGCGCCAGCCCCGGAGCGTGCGCCCGTCGAAGAGCGATTCCCAGCCCTGGCCCTCGGGCGGTGTCACCGGTTGCGCGGCGG
Source organism: uncultured Verrucomicrobiota bacterium (assembly GCA_964465445.1). Classification (GTDB taxonomy): domain Bacteria; phylum Verrucomicrobiota; class Verrucomicrobiia; order Limisphaerales; family JAOAIM01; genus JAOAIM01. The sequence goes on along the minus strand of CAYXJB010000050.1, from coordinate 3,089 downwards.
CGCGCCGAAGCAATTCCGACTCGGTTGCAGGCCGGGCGGGCGCTGCGGCGGGCAAAATCTCGCGTGGCGGCGAGCTGACCGGCGGCTTGTAGCGGTCCATCGCGCAGCCGGCGATCAGCGCCGCGGCCAGCCCGCAGACAATTCCGCACAGAGGCAAACCCGAGATCCGTCGTGCGCTCATTGTCCGGAGTGTGTGCGGTTGTCAGCGGGATTGCACGGCGATAAATTCACCGCCCCTGAGATGAGTTCGCCGGCGTTGCCCCCTTTTTTGCGTGCGCAGAGCGACGGTGTGTGCCTGTTCGTCCGGGTGCGGCCGCGGGCATCGCACAACGCGATCGGCGAGCCGCTGGGCGGGGAGTTGCGCATCCGGGTGAGCGCACCGCCGGTGGATGCGGCAGCCAACCAGGCATTGCTGCGCTTGCTGGCCGAGACGTTCGATTGTTCCCGCAGCGCCATCGAACTGGTCCGCGGTCACACCTCGCGTCACAAGGTGGTCCGAATCCGCGGCCTCTCGGCCGCCGAGGTGCTGGCGCGCCTGGGGATGGGACCGGCCGCGGCCTCGGCCGACGCGACACCGCCGCGGCAGCCCTGAGTTTTGCCAATAACCGTCCGACCCGGGGTGCGGTTCGGGTTCGGGGCGATGTTGAATCGGTGAACAGGCCGATTTTGCGGCGGGGCGTTTGCCAGGCGAGCGAGCGGCTGGTTAACTGCGGCGCGTTGAATCCGGTTCGAGCAGTGTTGCAATGGATCGAGAGCCAGGGCAGTGCGGCGCCGTGGTGGTTCGGCGCGCTGTTTGTGCTCGGGTCGGTGCTGATGCTCTGGCGGCTGGAGGCGATGAGCGCGCGGGGTTTCGAGGGCACGGTTCTGGGCACGCTGGTGATGCCCTACTGTTCGGGGCTGGGCAATCTGGTGTTCACGTTCCTTCTGGCGCGGCGGCACGGTCCGGGCGGGGAGGTCATGACCAACGCCCTAGTCAACAACGTGACCAACCTGACGCTGCTGTTGGGCGTGCCGGCCCTGTTGTGGGGGATTCGGTTGCGCGCAGCCGGCAAATCCAAATCCAAAAATGCCGCCCGAACGCGCGAGCTGCATCGGCTGGCGTTGCTCTTTACGTTGGTGGCGGCGTTGTTTTTCTCGGGTGCGGTCTGGGCGCTGGGCCGGGACGGTCGGCTGGATTTTTCCGACGGGTTGGTGTTGGTGGGGCTGTTTGTGTTCTGGCAGTGCGTGCACGTATTCGACGTGCTCAAGACCAACGTGCAGCAGAATCGCTCGCCGGGCTGGGGACTTGCGCTGGAGGCGCTCCTGCTGGCCTTCGGCGCCTGGGCCGTGTATGCGAGCACCGACTGGCTGATCAACTGGCTGGAACGCCAGCCCTCGGGCCGGTTCTTGAGCGCGCAGCATCTGGGCTGGCTCAGCGGCTGGTTGATGGTGCTGCCCAACGGCCTGTTGGCGTTCTATTACGCCGGGCGCGGCCGACCGGAGGTCACCTACGCCTCGCAGATCGGCGACGGGCATGTGTGCATTCCCTTGTGCGTGGGCATTTACGCGCTGCATCAGCCGCTGCTGGTGCCGGGATTGTTTCAAACCGGCGTGATCGTGCTGGCGGGGGCGACGCTGCTGCACCTGTTCTGCGTGCTGACGTTGGGCGGATTGCCACGGTGGATGGGCCTGGTGCTGGTGCTCGCCTACGCGTGGTTCGTGCGAACCAGCCTGGGTCGTTGACGCTCAATTGCCCTCGTCGCCGGGTGCGCACCACTGCCGAGCGACCGATGGGCTTGGATGCGGAAGCCGGCGTTCCCGCCGGGTCGTGCGGGTCGGCGTCACCGGCGATCAAGCGGCGCCGGCCAGTGGATTGGCGCGCACCCGGTCGCTCAGCTCCACAAACGGGATTTGAGCGCCCAGCCAGTGCGGATCGCGGCTGATGTCTTCCATCGAAGCGCCGGTGTTGTTGCAGATCAGGTACAGGCCCTCGCCCAGCACCAGAAACGCCTCGAATTTCGTGCCCACGCCGTAGCGGGCGAACTCGAAATCGCCCACGCCGAATTGTCGGCTGGCGATCTGCTGGCGCAGCGCATCCAGATCGCGCAGAAAATGTTTCTGGAAATCCTCGCGGCGCGGGCCCTGGTAGGCCAGCACCCGACCGCCCCGCTCGCGCAGGCTCACCACCGCCCATTCATCGAAAAGCGTGCGCCGATACCGCGCGTTCATCTGCTCCAGGCAGGTTCGAATCAAACCTGTGGCTTCGTCCAGGGTCATGGTTGTCATGTTGAAACCGGCTGGGAGGAAACAAGTTTGATGCCAGCGGTCCGTCGGGCTGCCGGGCTGCACGCCCGTCGCCCCCGGGGTGCGCCCGGTTGCGCTGGCTGACGGCGTTCCGTGGCGTGGCGGCGGAGGCGAATCGCTCGGCCCGAGTCCCGGAGCGCGTGGCCCGGTGTCCAGTTTTTACACCGCCTGGGCGTGAAAATGGGAACGGCGCGCGAGCGTGTGGGCGGCGCTATTTCGGTCGCGCCCCGTGGGTCAGCGCCGGCGTGCCCGGAGAAAATTCCGGTTCGCAACTCGCCCGGGTTTTGTCACCGTTAGGCCCGTGCAGCGGAAGATCGCCAGTCTGCCGCTCGAAATCCCGCAGCAAACGGTTCCATGGATTTTGCCTGCCCGCTGGTCTAATCGGATGAAAACCGATTGCATGGGCGACCCCGATGCAGCCCTGGTGTGCGAGAGTCAACGCGGCGATCCGAGGGCGTTTGAATCGCTCGTGCGGCGACATCAACACATGATTCACGCGCTGCTTTGGCGAATGACCGGTTCGCTCCAGGAAGCCGAGGACCTGGCCCAGGAGACGTTTGTGCGGGCCTGGGAACAACTGCCCCGCTTTCGTCAGGAGGCGAAATTTTCCACCTGGCTCTGTCGCATCGCCATCCACGCCTGCCTGAACTGGCGGCAGCGCGAGGGCCGTCGCCAGCGCGCGCTGGAGGCCTACGGCCGGCGCCTGGCCTGCGAGGCCGGATCGGGCGACTCGAACCCGGAGGCTGAGGCGCGGATGCAGCGGGTGCAGGAGCTGTTGCTCAAGCTGCCGACCAAACAACGCGCCG
>CAYXJB010000049.1:2167-16439 GCA_964465445.1 uncultured Verrucomicrobiota bacterium | reverse complement strand
ACCATGGCGCGCTCTTCCTTGAGTTCGTTGATCGAGATGGCGATTTTGTTCCGGGCGAACTCGTTCAGCGGCAGGCCCTGGACGATTTCCCAGCGCCGACCGTCGCTGCGCACCGGGAAGGACGAAATCAGACCCGCCTCGCACCCGTAACTGCCATCCGAACAGACCGCCACGCTGTGCCAGTCATCGGCCGGCGTGGGCGTGATCAGCGAACGGACGGTGTCAATGACGGCGTTGGCGGCGCTGGCGGCGCTGGAAGCGCCGCGGGCTTTGATCACCGCCGCGCCGCGCTGCTGCACGGTGGTCAGAAAATCTTTCTCGAGCCATTCGACGTGGCGGATGACCTCCGGCACGGGCCGTTTGCCAATCCGCGCGTTGTAAAAGTCCGGGAACATCGTGGGGCTGTGATTGCCCCAGACCGCCAGGTTGGTGACGGCCGAAACCTCGACGCTGGCTTTTTTGGCCAGTTGGGCGCGGGCGCGGTTTTCATCCAGCCGCGTCATGGCGAAGAACCGCTCCCGGGGCACGCCCGGGGCGTTGCGCATGCAGATCAGCGCGTTGGTGTTGCAGGGATTGCCCACCACCAGCACGCGCACGTCGGCAGCGGCGTTTTTCTCGATGGCCCGGCCCTGGCCCACGAAGATCCGCCCGTTGGCCCCGAGCAGGTCTTTGCGTTCCATGCCGGCTTTGCGCGGAGCAGCGCCGACCAGTAGACACCAGTTGACGTCCTTGAAGCCGGCGTTGAGATCCGCCGTGGCGTTGATCCCTTTGAGCAGCGGAAAGGCACAGTCCTCCAGCTCCATGATCGTGCCCTCCAGCTTCTGAAGAATTTCCGCTACGTCCACTTCGATGAGGTGCAGGATCACCGGCTGCTGGGGGCCGAACATCTCGCCGGCTGCGATGCGAAACAGCAGCGAATATCCGATCTGGCCCGCCGCCCCGGTGACCGCCACGCGAACAGGTAATGCGCTCATAATTCAGTCCGGGCGAGTATAGGTTCGGGCCGCCGCACCGCAAGCATCCGCACGGCGCGCGCCGGCCCGTTCAGTACGGGGTCTTGTCGGGCTTGCGCTCCCACTCGGCGAACACGCGCGCCGCCTCGTCCCGGAGCAACTGTTCCATCGGCAGGCGACGCCGCCGGATCGGACGCTTCAATTCGCGATAAATCCGCTCGTCGTCGAAGCCGATCCGCGCCGCATCGCGCCGGGTGTTGGCGTAATAGACCCGTGCCAGCCGCGCCCAGTAAATGGCCGCCAGGCACATCGGACAGGGCTCGCAACTGGTGTAGATCTCGCAATCGCTCAGCTCGAAGCGCCGCAACCGGGCGCAGGCCTTGCGGATGGCCACCAACTCGGCGTGCGCGGTCGGATCGTTGACCGAGGTGACCTGGTTCCAGCCACGGGCGATGATCCTACCGGCCCGCACGATGACCGCGCCGAACGGGCCGCCGTGATTGCGGCGCATCATCCGGCGCGAGATGCGGATGGCCTCGCGCATGAAGCGAATTTTCATGCGCTCAGTGCTACGGACTTTGGCGGGTTTTGGCACGCGAAATCCGGTCCGGGATTCAAATCTCGGCGGCAAAGCCCTGCTGGCGCAACGCCTCGAAGAGCACCAGCGCAACGCAGTTGGACAGATTCAACGAGCGCGCCTGCGGATGAAACAACGGGATGCGCAGCCAGCGATCGGCATGCGCCTCCAGAATCGGGCGCGGCAGCCCGGCCGTCTCCCGCCCGAACACCAGGTAATCTTCCGGCTCGTACCGCACCTCGGTGTAGCGGCGCGGTCCGCCGGTTTCGATGAACCACAGCCGTGCCCCGGCCGGCAGCGCGGCCCGGAACGTGCGCCAGTCCGGCCACCGATGCCAGCGGACATGCTCCCAGTAATCCATGCCGGCGCGCCGCAACTGCGCGTCGTCGAGCCGGAAGCCCAACGGTTCGATCAGGTGCAGCGTGCTGCGCGTGGCGGCGCACAAGCGCGCCACGTTGCCCGTGTTGGGCGGGATTTCAGGTTCGACCAGCACAATGTGCATGCGTTCCAACGCCGACGTTCACCGGATCGCAAGTTCTCATCCTTCAACCGGCGCGTCGCTCGAGGCCCTCGGCGCCGCCCGACCCCGATACGACACTTTCCAGAGCACCAGACCGTGCGCCGGTGCCGTGATGCCCGCCACACGCCGGTCCCGTCGCTGGAGCATGGTTCGAACCGCCTCGGGCGTGAACCGCCCCAGACCCACCTGCACCAGCGTGCCGACGATCGTGCGGCACATCTTGTAAAGAAAGCCGTCCCCTTCGATCCGGAAAGTGAGCAGCGGACCGGATTTGCGAATGTCGCATCGGGTGAGCGTGCGCACGGTGTTGCCGCGTTCGTAACCCGGGTTGGCGCTGAAGGAGCGAAAATCGTGTCGCCCCACCAACAGCCGCGCCGCCGCCCGCATCGCCGCCAGATCCAGCCGACGCGGCACGTGCCAGGCCGTGCGACGCAGCAGCGGATTCATGGCGGGATGATTCCAGACGAAATAGCGATATTGCTTGGCGGTGGCGCTGAAGCGGGCGTGGAAACCGGCCGGCGCGCGTGTGGCCGCCAGCACCCGAATGTCCTCCGGCAGCCGGGCATTGAGCGCCAGTACCAGCTTGTTGCCGGTGAGCCGACGCGCGCCCGCCGGCAGCTCGACATGCGCCACCAAACCCAGCGCATGCACACCGGTGTCGGTCCGGCTGCACGCGTGCACACGCGGCGCATCGGGAAAAATCGCGGCCAGCGCGGCCTCGACTTTTTCCTGCACGCCGGTGCCAATTTTCTGCGCCTGCCAGCCCTGGTAGGCCGTGCCGTCGTAGGCGATCAACAGTTTGAGTTTCACCGGCCGGTCGAATCGCGTCGGCGAACGCGACCGGGTCTGCGGCTCGGGCATTGGGACATCGGCGCGATGCATCGGGCAGGGGCCGTCCGCGACCGTGCTGCTCATCCGCCCAGCGTGTCGAGATAGCTCTGCAGCAGCACGGCGGCGGCGCTTTGATCAATCCGGTCTTTCTGTCGGCGTGCCTTTCGGCCCGCCGCGCGCAAGAGCCGCTGCGCCTGCACCGTCGAGAGCCGTTCGTCCACCGTCTGGATCGGCACGGTCAGGGCGTCCTTGAGCACGGCCACAAACTGCTGCGCCTGCATCGCCGCCGGGCCCAGACTGCCATCCATGTTTCGCGGCAGGCCCACCAGAATCAGGCCGACCTCCTTTTCGCGAATGATCGTTTTGAGGCGCGTCAGGAACGCGGCGAACGGCTCGGCCGGGATGAATTCCAGCGGGGTGGCCAGCGTGCGGGTTTCATCCGAAATCGCCACGCCAATGCGTTTGCTGCCGGGGTCGAGGGCCAAAATGCGCATAGACCTGCCCTCACAGCAACGCACAAACCGCCCGCCGATTCAACGCCGAAAACCGGCGCGCCGAGGGCCGCCCGCCACAGCCGGGCGACTCACAGGATCTGCACCCGCGCAAACGAGCGCCCCAGAATCGGTGCACTGGGTGTGCCCAACCACTGCTCCAGCACCGCGGCGTACACACTCCGAAAGTCCACCGTGAACTTCGGATCGCCGTTGAACAGGTCGCCCGGCGCCAGACTCGGCGCGCGCCCCAGCAAGCCGGCCCGGATGCGCTGCCCCACGATGAAAAGCGGCGCCGCCGCGCCGTGGTCGGTTCCGCCGCTGGCGTTTTCGGCCAGACGGCGACCGAATTCGCTGAAGGTCATCAGCAACACCCGCTCCAGATTGCCCTGCGCCTTGAGATCGTCCACAAACGCCTTGAGCGCGTCGCCCAGTTCCCCGAGCAGGCGTTCGTGGGTGGCGGCCTGGTTGGTGTGCGTGTCGTAACCGCCCTGCGAGACGTAGTAAATCCGCGTGGGCATGCCTCCGGCAATGAGCCGGGCGACGAGTTTGAGCGAGGCGGCCAGTTGCGTGCCCGGATAGCTCGCCTGGTTCTGGCCCCGGGCCGCGATCGAACGGATTTGCTCGGAGGTCAGTTGCGCATCCAGCGCGGTGCGTTCGATGAATTCCAGCGGCGTGCCCTGATGCGTGACCGCGCCGCTGAGCATCGCGATCGAACCGCCGGCGTTGCTCGCGTCCATCGCGTCGGGTTCGTTGAGCTTGCGCCAGGATTCCTCGGTCATGTCCAGCTCGCCCGGCCCGGGGCGGTCGGCTTTGACGAAGCGATAGTTTTGCGGGTTGGTGAAACAGATGCCCTTGGGATGTTTGGCGGCGAAGGCCTGGGGCATCTGACTGCTCAGCGCCACGGCCACCGCCGGATCGCACCCCGAGCAGGTGTTGTCAAAATACCGGCCCAGCCAGCCGGTGGACTCGAACCGGTTGGCATCGCTGGCGGTCTGCCAGATCTCGGTCGAACGGAAATGCGAACGGTTGGGATTGGGGTAGCCCACGCCCTGCACCACGCCCAGGTGACCGGCATCGTACAGCGCCTTGAGCCCCTTGAGCGCCGGATGCAACCCAACCTGATCGTTCAGCCGCAGCGCATCCTTGCCCAGAATCGCCAGCCGCGGGCGCGCCTTGTGATAAAAATCATCCGCAAATGGCACGACGGTGTTCAGCCCGTCGTTGCCACCGGCCAGTTGCAACACGACCAAAATGCGGCCGTCCCTGCCGGTGACGATTTGCGTGGCCTTGTCCGCCGCCTCGGCCTGGATCGAGAAAAAGGTTTTCGCCAGAAACGTTGGCACCGTCCACGACAGCGCACTGCCGAGCACGGTGGTGCGAAGGAACTCGCGTCGGGTCTTGAGCGTCAGTTCAGGTTTCATAACGGTCGGGATGTGGGGTGACTCGCGGGTTCGGGAACTCGATGCGCCGCCCGTGCGGCGCCGCCAGAATTCGATGGGCCAAAAAGTTCATGTCAGTTGATACTCGGGCGTGCTCATCACCAGCCGGATCGCCCCCAGCACGTCGCCCTCGTCCAGCTCACCCTGCGAATCCAGATACTGACGGAGGGCGGCCTTCTGCTTTTCCTTCAGTTCGCTCTGGAGCAGGCGCTTTTCAAGCGCGGCGATCAACGCGTCCTTGTCCCGCCGCTCCGCCTCGGTAAAGAGCCGGTTCACATCCGGCCCGCCGGTTCGGAGCTGGCGCAGTCGGGTCTCGATCCGCCGGGCGGCCTGTGGATTGTCCCGCGGGCCCACGCCGCCCAGCGCCGACCAGTCGCCCAACACCAGCGCCGCGGCCAGATTGTAGCGCGCCAGCAACGTGTTGGTCGTGATCCAGCTCAGGCCGCCGTCCCAGCCCTTGACGTTGGGCGGAGCGAACAACTCCTGCCCCAGTTGACGCAACATCGCCGTGCAAACCGGCGCCGGCGGCAGCTCCATCTCCAGCATCCGCACCGTGCCGACGAGCCATTCGACGGGGCTTTTGACCTGCGCGCGAATCAGCGCCGGGTCGTAAAACTCCTCGCTGCGGAACATCACCCGCAGCAGGGGCTTGAACTGGTTGCCGTGCCGGCGGAAGACCGCCGCCAGTGCCTCGTTGAGCTGCGGCGAGGGCGGTTGACCGGCAAAGAACCGCCACAGTTTGCCGGTGATGAAGCGCGCCGCCTGCGGTTGTGCCACGATCTGCTGCACCACATCGTAGCCGTTGAGGTTGCCGGTCTTGCCCAACACCGTCTTGATGCCGTCATCGTGCAACGCCGGACGTTCAACGAATTTCTGTTCGAACCGATCGTAACTCCAACCCGTCAGCGCCCGCGCCGCCTCGGTCACGTCCTTCTCGGTGTAATGCCCCTCGCCCAGCGCGAAGAGTTCCATCAACTCGCGGGCGAAATTCTCGTTGGGATGCTGCTTGCGGCTCTGGGCCTGATCGAGCCAGATGAGCATGGCCGGATCGCGCGCCACCTCGACGAGCAGTTGCAGCCAGTTGCCCGTGGCGAGCCGGCGGAACAGCTCGTTCTGCCGCCACATCAAATACGAATCGCGCACTTTTTCGACGCTGGTGGCAAAATGGCCGTGCCAGAACAGGACCATTTTTTCCTGGAAGGGCCGCGGTCCGCTGGCCATGCGCTGCAACCACCAGCCGCGCAACTCGATCAGCCGCTCCCGCTGGATGCGCCGCTCCTCGCGCAACATCTGCTGACGCTGCTCGGGGCTGGCCTTTCGATACGCCTCGAACCGCGCCCGGCGATCCGGATCGGGCCGCGCCCAGACCGGATTGGGCGTCGGATCGGGGATCTTCTCGTAGTCGAGCAGGTGAGCGACGGCGCGGTCCGTGCCCAGGTCCAGCAACTGTTGAATCTGGGCCGGCGGGCCGCCAAAGCCGGCGCGATTGAGCAGGTGCGCCGCCGCGGCGAAATTCCAGCGCTGTTCGGACAGGGGCTTGAGCATCGCCCATAAAGACGCCACTTCCGGCGCAAAGGTTTCAAGGCAAAACGGCCAGCGGTTGTGCGGACAAAAAGCCGCCCGCCCGACCCGGCGCCGGATTGGCGGTTGATCCCGCCGGGGCCGGCGGACCTGCGGGCAATACTGTTTTCGAGTTTGCGGCTGGGTTCTTCCCGGGCGGGCGTCGGCTATCCGAGGGGTGCAGCCGTCCTATTCGACCACTCGCACCAAGCGACGGCCATTGCTGAAGTTTGGCAGCTGTCCCCGCCGCAAAGGCACTGAAGCACCGCGTCCGACGCTGCCGGGCCGGCTGGCGATATAAGATTAGAACTCATCGTCCATAGACTTCCCGCCTCGTTCGGCATGGACTATAGGTCATGCCAAAGCGCGATCCGATCCTCGCGGCCTTCGGCCTGAGCCTGCGGCGCTGGCGCGAAACCAAAAATCTCACCCAGGAGCGGCTGGCCGAGAGGGCCGACCTCGACCAGACCTACATCAGCGGCATCGAGCGCGGCCTGCGCAATCCGGGCAATCAAGAACGTCGTCAGGCTCGCCCGGGCCCTGGGTATCCCCACCGCCAAACTGTTGGAGGGAGTGGACTGATGGCTTACCGGCGATCTTTGAACTCGACTCCTGCGTCCCGCAAACCCGCTCCGCCCGGTCGCGAGGCGACTCCTCTCTCGGAAGCCGCTGCGCGAACCGGTGTACGGCAGCCTTTCACCTGCCTGGACCTGTTTTGTGGGTGCGGGGGCTTCAGCCTCGGCATGCGGCGCGCCGGCTTTCAGATCCTCGCCGCGATTGATTCTAATGAGGAGGCCATCCAAACCTACAAAGTGAATATCCCCCGGCGTGGTCGCGCTGCGCAAAGACCTCACCCGCTTCACGCCCGACCAACTCGCGGCCAAACTGCATCTGAATCAGGTGGACGTGATTGTAGGCGGCCTTCCGTGCCAGGGCTTCAGCACCGTGCGTCAGGTGGATGCCGCCAATCACGGCTGGCGCGTGCGCCGCGACAAACGCCGCTATCTCTTTCGCCCGTTTCTCGACTACGTGTCCTTCTTCCGCCCAAAGGTCTTCGTGATGGAGAACGTCCCCGGCATCCGGAGCGCAGCCAAAGGCAAATTCTTCACCCTTGTCCAAGCCGAGGCCCGCCGACGCGGCTACCGCGTCCACGCGCAGCTTGAGGAATCTTGGAAGCTGGGCGTGCCGCAGAAACGCCGCCGCCAGCTCATCATAGGCGTGCGCAACGACGTGCCCGGCTATTTCCCCAGCGGGGGCTTGAGCCAGCAGAACGCGTTCGCGACCTCGGCATGCCGACGCTTTGGGACGCCATCGGCGACCTCCCGCCCGTCGCCGCCGGCGAGGGTGAGGAGGAACGCGACTACGACCTGCCGCGTCGCGAGGAATTTCTCGCCCAACGCGGAACCACCGCCCGGCACTACCTCGAGCGCGTCCTTGAAATCCACCGCGCCACCCGGCTCACCGCGCACCGCGCCCGGCCGCACTCCGAGCGTGACCTGCGCGACTTTGCCCGCCTGCGCGAGGGCGAAACCGCCGCCAAGGCCATCGCGCGGGGCGAGCCGATGGAATTTCCGTACAACCGCAGCGTGTTTCACGACCGCTACACCCGCCAGCACCGCGAACGCCTCTGCTCGACGATCGTCGCGCACCTGGCCAGGGACGGGCTAATGTTCATCCACCCAACGCAAAACCGCTCCCTGACACCGCGCGAGACTGCGCGCGTGCAAAGTTTTCCCGACTGGTTTCAGTTTCCCGTCGCGCGGACGCACCAGTTCCGCCTTGTCGGCAATGCCGTGCCGCCCCTGGTCGCTGAGGCCGTTGGAGAGCAGGTGCGCGCATTCTTGGAAGCGAGTAACCTGCATGCGGCCCGTTGCCATTCAACACATCCTGTGTGGAAACGCGCCGCGTTCGAAATCTGGCTGCCACCATCGCGCGCCGCCGCCGCCAACTACGGGCGCTGCCCGCGGAGGAGTTATTGCGCGGCTGGCACGCGCTGCTGTTTCTCTTTCCCGGCCTGCATCCGGACAATGCCCTGGACCATGGCGAAGACCTGGAAGTCGTTGGCCCCGACCAGCTCGCGCTGCCGGGCTACGAACAACTGCTCGCCACGCGCTACGTCCGCAGCGGCTGGCCGGTGGCATTGTCGAACGTTGGACGTGAAGCATGGCGTCGCTTTCGGGCCGGCGAAATCGCAGACGAAGACTTCTACTGCGTGGCCGCCCAGCGAGCAGGATTGGAGCGTGATCTTTTTGCATCCGTCCAGGGTTTCCATTGATGGGAGGTTGCAACGATGACACCAAAATGGCATTTCAACACACGAAGGGCATGCGACCGAATGCGCGACTCAGCCAATGACGCCTTTTTTACCGCTGAGAGCTTGGAAAATTTGAGTGAAGCGCTCGTTCGCGTGGCGCTGCAAAACTGCCTTGATGCCGCGCAACGCGACGGCGCTGGTTTTCGCGAAGTTCGAGTGAGAATCGCCCTCCAGCCACAGCTCTCACGAGAAGCGCGGGAATTCATGGCAAGCCATTTTGCTGACGTCCGCGAAAACTTTGCCCGAGGTCTGGGTGTAGCGAGTATTGAACCTTTCTTGGCCGAAGGTGGGTGCGTGGTCATTGAAGACTTTGGAACGCGCGGGCTAACCGGCGATGTCAGTGAATACCGAATTGAACGCGCCGCAGACAATGCCTTCTTCAGTTTCTTTCGAGCTGAAGGATGCTCCGCAAAGACCGGCGACAGCCTTGGCCGGTGGGGCATTGGAAAGCAGGTCTTTCAGACTGCAAGCCAACTGCACGCGATGTTCGGTCTTACGGTCAGGGCGGACACTCCGAAGAGGGTTCTTATGGGCTCGGCGGTCGTTCGCACCCATTCGGTTGGTGGCAAGGATTTCCAGCCGGACGCGTGGTTCGGTTGCCGCGAACGGGACGACGATCCAGTTCAGCCGGTGACCGCAGGAGAATTCATTGACTCGTTCGCCGCCGCATTTGGCCTGCGACGAAAAGACCAAACCGGACTCTCAGTTGTCGTGCCCGCTGTGGATGAACGCGTCAACACCGATGACATCCGCCGCGGAATCGTCAGGAGTTTCTTCTGGCCAATTTTACTCGGCGAGCTGGTTGTCGAACCGGAATCGCCGACCGCGACTTGGCGCATCAACGCCGAAACGCTCGCTGCTCACCGCGAAATGCTACCTCCAAGCGAAGCGGCGGTGATCGAGCTTGCGGCTTGGGCAGCATTCGCAAAGCCCGAGGAACGCATAAACCTTCCGGAAGCTGCTGCCACGAAACCACAGTGGGCACAAATCGGTGAGCAATTGCTTCCGGAAGCCAAGCTGCAAGAAATCCGCTCGCGATTGGAGAGGGACCAGCGAGTTTCGATCAAGATTCCGGTTCGGGTGCGCCCAAAGTTCAGTGGCGGTGTGGAACAGATGTCGCACTTCACGGTTTATCTGACCACCTGCCGAGGTTCGGGTCATCGGCCAGTTTTCCTTCACGACGATATCGTGATTAGCGACGTTCGTTCGCCGCAGATTTCCGGAACGCGCTCGTTGGTTGTCGTAGATGACCCACCTCTGGCAGGGTTGCTGGGGGATGCGGAGGGTGTCAACCACACGCAATGGCAGAAGGACTCCCCCAAGTTTCACAACCGATACTTTTACGGTCCGGACACAATCAAGTTCGTCAGTCGGAGTGTTTTCGAGATTGTGCAGCGGCTGCACGCTGCAGAGACCAAAGGTGATCCCAACCTCTTGCTGGACATTTTCTACCTGCCGGCGGACGAAGGGCCCGTCGAGCGGAAGAAGAAACCCGAGCCGGGAGCGCCAAAACTTTCGCCAATCCAAACCGTCCCGCCGCCGCCACCGAAGCCAAAGCCTTTCATCTTGGAGTCGGTCAAAGCCGGCTTTTTGCTCAAGCCGGGCAACACCCCGTTCCCGTCGCTTCCAGCCAAGCTGCGCATCGAGGCGGGGTATGCTGTGCGGCGGGGCAACGCCATCAAGCGCTGGGCGCCTGACGACTTTGTCTTCATACGGCACCCGCTCCGGCTAGAGCCGAAGCCCGTCGGGGTGATCGTAACCCGGCAAGAAGGCAACACGCTGGACTTAGAAATCCGAAGGCCGGATTTCCTGTTTGGCGTGTCTGGTTTTGACAATCGGCGCGACCTGGTCGTGCGTGCCATCGAGGTGAAAGGAGAGCATGAAACGGACGTTTAACTACACCGGGCGTCGCAACATCTTACGCATGGACGTTTCCGTGGTGGTGTGGCCCAGCGGTGATGCCTGGGAGTTTGATGCGGACCTCCGGCTTGGGAACTACAAGTTTCCGCACAACGCAGAGGTGTGGGTTGAGGCCCACCGGCAGAATCTATGGATGCAGTGGTCTTGGGGCACCATTTCCGCGATGAGCGTGCCAGCCAACCGGCGGCTCACCGAGTTCGACGTGCCTGATGGCGTGTTGTTCCGCGTGCGCGTCGCGCTGCCGCCGGGCCAAGAAAGTCGCAAACTGGTGGGCGAAGTGGACGGAATCCGGCCGGTAAAAGCCGGCGAGGCCAACGATCGCCGCCGGCCTCTGCTCGAACCCGTGCCCGATGCGCTGGATCAGGAGTTGTGGCGGCTTGATCTCGAAGACGAGCCGCCGAAGTTGCTGGTGAACCGAGACGCGCTGCCCAGTTGGAGACACGTTGCACGCTCGCCGTATTTCATCGCGCTGGTCTATCCCGAGGTTCTTCGCCGCATTCTTTGGAAGGTGCTAGTTGAGGACGAATGGTCTGAGGATGACGAGGACTCGGACTGGCGATCGGATTGGATTCGTTTTGCACAGAATCTTGGTGGACTCCCTCCTTTGCCGTCGGCAGAAGAGAAACTCGATCGGGAGGCGTGGATTCACGAAGCGGTGGCTGCGTTTGCGCGCCGCATGCAATTGCGGGCGGTCTGGGACAGAGAAGTGGAGGATCAGAGATGAAACTGCGTCGTTTCAACTCCGATGGCATCGCCCAGTTTGCGGCATATCGCGCGCGTCTGGCACGTCAGCCGAATCTGCCGCCGCCCATGGAGCTCCTCGAAGATCCGGCTTTTATGGAAGAAATTCCGGGTGGAATTGAAGTGCCGCAGCGCGGGTTTGAAACGCGGTTGGAGGCAGGGCTTTTTCTGAACGAATTGGTAGAGCGGGCCCGCATTCCGTCTCCGGAGCGGGATCGGGGGCTGTGGACGTGGCTCACGCTATTTTACTTCGACGCGGTCTGCCCTGCGGATGGAAATGGCAATCGCGATGTGCAGGATGAGGCGCGGATTGTGCCAGTGCTGGACAATTACCAACGGTTTTACCGGCACTTGCTCCTTGGCCCGTTCCTCATCGTGCGGGCGCATCGCGATAACCCTGAACGAGCCATGGCAATGCTCTGCAATCCGTTGCCCAAACCGGGTGAAATTGCCGAGCAGCTTGCTTCGCGGAAGGAGCTCGTCACGAACCGCGGCGTCGTTGAATTGGCCACGCGCCTCTACTACGACAATGCGAAGAAATCGTTCAAACGGGGAGCGGCTTCGAGTGTCAGAGGTTCGGCGCGTCGCTTGGCCGCGTTGCTCAACCAGCTTGACTTGACGTTCTACCTTTACGGGATGACCGGAGATGAATTGCTCGCATTGTTGCCGAAGGAGTTTGACCGCTTTCGCGAAAAGGCGAGTTGAATCCGCGTCCATTTATGCTCATCCGTGGTTGATGGGAATTAAAAGATCATCTAGCGGAGGTCGTGGAGTTCATCTCGGAAGGCCAGCGGCGAACAGATTAACACCACCCGCCAAGCCGCCGGGGCGCGAAGGAAGGCGGCTTCGTCTGTTCCGTCTCATCGCTTTGCGAATCCGCGCTTTTGCGTTGAGAACAAATGCCTGACGTGTTCACCAAACGGAAGCGGTCGGCGGTGATGGCGCAGATCCGTTCGCGGGGCAACCGCGACACGGAGCTGGCGCTGGCGAAATTGCTGCGTGCCCACGGCATCACCGGCTGGCGACGGCAGGTCCGGGTTGAGAAAGGTCGTTCGTTTTGGCTCCCCTGGATAAGCTGCGAAAAGGCTTGAAAACGCGAAGGTTACGACAAAGGTTGGGTCATTTTGACCTGGAGCCGGAGCGAACGACCAGTCGGCGGGCTTTGAGGCTCGGTTGGATTAGCGAGGGTGATTTTTTGGGTTGGGGGTTTGGCGGTGGTTTTGGGGCCAGTAGTTCTAGTGGGACTAATATCTGCGAGGCGCTTCCGCGTCGCTGACTGGGGCGGCCGGCTCGAATCGGGTGCAGGAACGGCGGAAAACCAGGGGCACGTCTCCCGTCGGGCCATTCCGTTGCTTGGCGATGTAAAGCGTAATCGGGCCGACCTCGCCTGGTCGGCCCCCCAGGCAGTGAACCTTTCAAACTGTGGGTGGCTGAAAACTTTGGCGTCTGGGTCCGACCCTGCGGCTGCCGATCCGCGGCGGCCTGGCTCTCCTCTTACGTCCTCACGCCGCCAACTAATTTAAGCCGCGCTAATGACACCAACCCGCCCATCTCGACCCCAGCTGTCCCCACCAATAAATAACCCAACCTACTGCCGGCCCCGGGGGCCAAAATGAACGACCGGTTACAACGAGAAGGACGGGCCTGACGCCGAGCGCGCCAAGACTTTGGCCAGCGAGTAGCCGACCTCTTGAAGTTTCTGTTCATTCAGCGTCGGACGTTTGCCGCCACGCCCCCAGGGTTTTCGGCTTTCCCATTCCCGCCGCTTGCGGTCGTAAAAATCTGCCGGGGCAAACTGAAGTTCCTGAAGCAGAATCGTCACGACGTCCCGGCTGGCGCAGAAGGGACGACGGAGTTGGTCCAGCAGTGAATCCGGCCAGTCGCTCCGGTGTCGCCACTCGCCCAGCTCGTGCAGGCGCTGGCGCAATTCCTCGGGTGTCACCAGTATGCGCGCGGCGAACCGATTGGCGAATGGTTCGGGGTTTTGGCCGTGGTGCGCCCCGTGGAAATCGCAGACGACTCCGTCTTTGGCGCTGATCAGGTGCGCGAATTCGTGTAGCAGCGTGAAAATGCGTCCCGCTGCCGCCTCAATGTCCCGGTGATTGACCAGAATGAACGGATACCCTTCCAGCCACAGTGCCGCACCCCGGGTCTCTTTCGGGTCGAGCGGCATCTCGAAGCAGAACACGCCCTGCGATTCAATGGCGCGTCGCCACCACTTGAACGCCTCGCGTGGTTTGCCGGCAAACTGACGGCGTTGTTCCGCCGTCCACCCGAACCGTTGCCGATATTCCTCGGCGAGTTGCTCCGCATGAACAGCCCTCGGCGCAACCTGCGCGGGGCGAATCGCCACCTGCCACGGCTGCTCATTCCTGCGCAGCGACTCAACCGTCCACTGCGCCAGTTCCATGAACCGGCGCAGTGTGCGTTGCGAAAGCGACTCGAGCCGCTCAGGCGGCTTCGCCAGTCCGCGAAAGCTGACGGGCAGGCGCTCGTCGGGTCGCGATTCCAGAAAGAACCAGCCGACCGGGCAGGCGTAGATTTCCGCCAGCGTTTCCAGATGTGCCAACTCCGGCTCGGCTGTCCCCGCTTCCCACGCGGTCAGCTCTTGTTCCGAAACGGCGGCAAAATGGCGTGTCGCGAGTTTCTTCGACTCGGCCACCACCTGATCAACGGACAGGTTGAGCCGTTCGCGCGCCCAACGCAGCACATCGGGATTTGTCCATTGTCCGGTTACTGGCATGGCGTCATTGTCTCACACGCTTTTGGCTTCGTCAGCGCCGCGTTTGTAGCACGCACGACTGCGGGTGTCGAAGCTGTGTTCCGTCCGGCGGGGCTCATGTTTCCGCTTCCCTTGCGGCCGGCCTTGCGCCGGATGTGCCGGCCTCTTCGATGATGCGGACGACGTCCAGGGAGGGGAGAT
>CAYXJB010000049.1:727-2157 GCA_964465445.1 uncultured Verrucomicrobiota bacterium | reverse complement strand
CGCAGAGCATGGCGCGGAGGGGGGCGCTGCCCTCGTGGGCTTGGGCGAAGAGTTCCTGCAGGCGGGCGAATTTTTGGGCTTCGGGCACGGCGCGGAGGTCGGGTGGGGCGAGGCGCGCGGTTTCGGCAAAGAGCGTCAGCTTGCGGGCGTGCAGTTCGCCGGGGAAGAACAACTCATAGACAAGCCCGTTGAGCCATTGCTCGAAATACGCCTTCATCAGGCCCAACTGCGGATCAGGACTCCGGCCGGACAGTTCGGGCTTGCTCCGCCGTCCGGACGGGCGACCGGTGGTCGCTGGGGCGGGCAGACTGATAGTCTGCCCCACCTTGCCGGCTTGCCGCGCCGCGCCCGGCACGTCCAGCCGGTAACGCCGTCCGCCGCCGGGCAGTTCATCCCATTGGCCGAACTTCTTTTCGTTCTGGGCGCGTGTGCTCATTTGCGGACGTTTTCCTTCACCCGCTTGATTTCGTCCGGCGTCAGGCCGCCTGCCTGCCGCGCCGAACTACCGCAGCGCGGCGCAGGCAGGTAGAGGCGATAGACGCGCTGGTCAATCTCCCGCTCCAGCGCCGGGGTGTCCGCCGTCGGGTCGGCCCGTTTGGCGGCCAGGACGCGCTCCACCCAAGCTCCGTCAGGAGCGATATCTTTGTAGAACCCAAACCCACACAAATTCCAAGCCCCGTCAGGGGCGAAATATGCCGCTCCTACGGAGCTGGCGAATTGATCGGCCCGGGTTTCTACAACGATGCCGCGCCGACGGCGCTGGACGAGAGCAATCGGAGCGCGGCATCCATACCGCTTCAAGGCGGGACGCCGCAGCGCGTTTGGAATTATCCGATGTCTTTCGCGATTCGGCCTATGACCCGGCGTGAACGCCGCGCGCCGACGCGTTTTCATTTCGTGCCCTCCTCCACCAGCTTGATTTCGTCCGGGGTCAGGCCGTAGAGGCGATAGACGCGCTGGTCAATCTCCCGCTCCAGCGCCGTGGTGTCGGCCGCCGGGTCGGCGCGCTTGGCGGCCAGGATGCGCTCCACCAACGCCACCAGCGCGTCATGCTCCGCCCGCTCCGACGCCGAGCCGAAGTCGATCGGGCGGATGGGGAGTTGTTCGATGAACTGCGTGAAGTAGCGATAGAAACCGCCGCGGAGCGGCGTGCTCACCCGCTTCCAAAACCAGTCCAATAGCCGGCTGTTCAGAAGGCCAAGCAGGTATTTCGGCGATTCCTTCACGTCGGGCTTGAAGGTGATGCCGTAGCCACTCGTGAAAGCAAACTCGCCTTTCTCGTCGTAGGCGAACGCGGTGCGGTCGGCGATGTCGGGAACGAGCAGCTTCGGGCTTCCCATCACTTCGAGGTTCTTGGGATAGATGAAGCCATACCATCCAACACCGCGCATCCTGCCGTTCTCCCGTGCCTCTAAGAGCGTGTTTTAAAA
>CAYXJB010000049.1:0-674 GCA_964465445.1 uncultured Verrucomicrobiota bacterium | reverse complement strand
ACGGACTTCCCGCCGCGTAACTCATAAGGGATCAGGACGACCTTGCCAGATGGTTGGATCGAAAAGGCCTTGATTTTTCGACCCGCAAGAAAACGGGAAAGAGCCTTGCGTTCGAGAACAACTTCTTTCCCCAACCGTCTTGAAAATGCAGTGACGAGGCCGGTTCGCTCTCCCACAACATCCAGCACATAGACTTCGTTGGCGCTGGTTCGGATTCCCTGAGAAATACGTTCGGCGAGCTGCCCCAACTTCACCGGCATCCGCTGGAGTTTGTCGAACAGGCCGCAGGCCGGGCCGACGGCGAAGTTCCATTCGGCGGCGGTGAGGCGGGCGGCGGGCAGGTTGGTTTCGGGCGCGCGCAGTGTGGCCAGCCAGTCGGGCAGGTTGTCGGCCCGCACCCAGCGGCAGGCGTCCGCGCCGGCCTTGGCCAGGAATAGCAGGCAGACGTAGTTGGTCGCGCCGGGGAAAATCTGCTGGTCGCCAAAGTGGACGACGTGGCGGAGGTGCTTGCCCCTGGCGAGCAGTTCGCGCAGCGGCTCGCCGTATTGGGCGTTGAAGAATTTGTGCGGGAGGATGAAGGCGAGCTGGCCGCGGGGCTGGAGCAGTTGCAGGCTGCGCTCGACGAAGACAACGTAGAGGTCGTAGTTGCCCTGGCTGGCCGAGGCGTAGTGGCG
>CAYXJB010000048.1:10928-16658 GCA_964465445.1 uncultured Verrucomicrobiota bacterium | reverse complement strand
CTTCTGAACCGCGTGGAAAAGAAGGTAAAGATGCGATCAAGAAATTCCTAGAGGAGTGCGCAATGGATGTGTATAACAAACACAAAGCGGAGATTGACCAATGGATCAAGAACCAGCCGGGCGCAACGGTGTGTGCGTTGGCCGCATATATCGCCTACAACTGGACCGAAGGAAACAAGATTGAGTGTCCCATGATACCCATTACGAAATCGAAGAAGTGCAAGATCGGCGGTTGAATTCAATCAGAGAAGGGAGGCGGTGGGGTAACTGGAGGGGGGATTAAATTTGAATGCAAGTGGTGAATATGCGCAAGTCTCTTCTCCCGATTCTTGAGTGGTTGGCAGTTGGAGCATTGTTCTTTGGCGTTTCTTGTGCGCATGACGCCGGGGATAAGAATGTTGGCGCAATGGTCAAGAAGGGCCGCCCTGAACTAATTCGATATTACGAAAGACAGCCGGATGACTTCAAGGGTAAAGATCTGTGGGTGGTAGGCAGGTGTTATTTCGACGAAGGGCAATTCGAAAAGGCAAAGTTGCTATTCCAAAAATATAGCGCTTATGCACCAACGGACCCAAAAGGGTTCGTTGCTTTGGGGAATGCATGTTTCGCACTGAAACAATGGAACGAAGCAATTGAGCAGTTCGGGCGCGCTGATGCGCTAGGAGATGACGATGCCATACGGATGTTGGCAGCAAGCTATTTTGCAGCGCATGACTTCGAAAATGTGCGGACACTTGCGCCCCGGCTCGCCAAATATGTGCAAGCGCAGCCGACAAAGACTCATCGAAGACTTGAAATCGTCGGTGTAGTAATCGCGACTGCGAGCAACGTCGAACCGCCCGATAAGGCCTTGTTTGATGAATTTGCTCAGTTTTTGCCCAAGGACTTTTCAAGTCTGCCCGAGGATATCAAAAAGTACGTGTTGGCGGGATTTAAAACATTCGGCGCACCGGAGCATTCCGAATCGCACCGTTAGCATAATGAGTGACCGCTATGCGTGGCAAAATTCCTCAAGTCACTTTCGCGCCGTTGCTTATAGCTGCCTCCCTTTTTGTTTCGGGCCGTGCAAGCGTCGCTTCAAGTTTCGATCCGTGGGATTGCTTTATTCAACCCGCATTTGATCGGGATGACTTGAAGAGCCGGACCAAAGAATACAGGCGCAAGGGACAAGATGAGGAGTCCGCGCGTCGGAAGGCGGAGTATGATGTTATTTGGGAGAATGAGAGGTTCCCAAAATGAATGACAGCGACGGACGCCAGATCCGCTCCATCTAACCCCGACGGCTCGAGCAAGTCGACCGGCTATGACGTGGTCGGTCACGTGGCTGCCGTCACCAACCACGCCTCGGGCTTTGTCCTGCGCTATTTCTACGACGAGCTCAACCGCCTGCGGGATATTGTGTTCCCCGACGGGACGAGCAACCACTTCGAGTATTCCTGCTGCGGGCTGGACTGGACGCGCGACCGGCTCAATCGGGTCACCACCTACGGGCGCGATGCGCTGGGCAGAACCATCAGCGTGACCGATCCGGAGAATCGCCTGGTCGAGTTCCGTTACAACGCCGCGGACCAGATCACCAACCTCATCACCTGGGTGGGTGGCCGGGCGTGCGTCAAACGCTCCAATTACACCTCCACCAATGGCTTCAGCTCCTGAGCAGAATTCCGGGCCGACGGACGGTTGAAGTGGGTGGACTTCGGCTTTGCGTTCGCGCGCGGGCGAGATGGCAATGCTGCCCTTTGGATTGGCGGCGCGTGGTGGCAGCGAGACTCGGAGGGCGCAGAAAAACAAGAAAAGCTAATGGGCAAGACTCGATTCGGTTTGAGAGGGATTCTTGGAAGGGTTGACCGGGCGCGCCCTAGTAGTTGGCCGGGGGCAAAATTAACCGCGGGCATTACGAGTCGCAACGAATGGCATGGGCGGTTTGGGTTGGCTGCGGATGGTGCAGCTGAGAGCCAGATGGGGATTATTTCAGCTTGAGAAAGTTTTGCAGCAGTGCGCGACCGTGCTCGGTGAGGATGCTCTCCGGATGGAATTGCACGCCCCAGATGGGGAATTGTTTGTGTCGCACGCCCATGATTTCGCCTTCCTCGGTTTCGGCCGTAATTTCCAGGCACTCGGGCAGAGATTCGCGCTGGATCACCAGCGAATGGTATCGAGTGGCGCGGAATGGATTGGGAATGCCTTCGAACAGGTCGCGTCCGTTGTGTTTGACGAGCGAGGTTTTGCCGTGCATGAGGCGATAGTTCACAACAACGTTTCCGCCGAAGACATGCCCGATGCATTGATGGCCCAGGCAGACGCCCAGGGTGGGGATTCGCGGTCCGAATTCGCGGATGATGTCGTTGGAGAGGCCCGATTCACGGGGCGAACAGGGCCCGGGCGAGATCAGCAACCGGTCGGGCTGCAGCGCAGCGACCTGTTCGAGCGAGATCTGGTCGTTGCGCACCACGCGCATGGGCACGTTCATTTCGCCCAGGTACTGGACCAGGTTGTAAGTGAAAGAGTCGTAATTGTCTATGACCAGCAACATCGTCCCAAATCTACCGCAAGGTGCGAGCTTTGGAAACTCTCAAAACCGGGGTAGGGGCGCAGTAAAAGTGGCTGAGATGACAAAAAAACAGTTTACCTGACCGGGGGCGCGCGCTAGATTGCTGCCACATGAAAGACCTACTGCAGATACCAACGGAAGTTCTTGAGAAAGCCATCGAGATCAAGCGCGACATTGAACGGCAGCAGGCCAAGCTGAACGCTCTGCTGGGCGGCAAGGCGGTGCCGGCCGTTGCCAAGCCGAAGCGTCGGTTGAGTGCCGCTGCTCGCAAGCGCATTTCTGAAGCGGCCAAGGCGCGCTGGGCGCGTTACCGGGCGCAGAAAGCCGCCAAAGCCGCCAAGAGCTAAGCCGCGGAGCGAACGGTCTCGGTCGGCGGGCCCAGCACTACGACGCATTCGCCTTTGAGGCGGCGCTGGCGGAGGCGCTGGAGCAGCTCCGCAGCGCTGCCGCGCAGGAATTCCTCGAATTTCTTTGTCAACTCGCGCGCAAGGGCGATCTGTCGGTCGGGCATCAGTTGGCTCAGCTCGGTGAGCAGGCGCTCGATCCGGTAGGGCGACTCGTAAAGGATGAGCGTACCGGGGATTTGGCTGAGCGTCTGGAGTCGGGCGCGACGCTGACCCGACTTGCGGGGTAGAAAACCGACGAAGTGGAATTCGTCGGTGGGCAGGCCGCTTGCCGTCAGCGCTGCCACGAGCGCGCAAGGGCCGGGCACAGGTTCAACGCGCAGTCCGGCCGCGACGACGGCGCGAACGATGCGTTCGCCCGGATCGCTGATGCCGGGGCTGCCGGCGTCTGAAACCAGCGCGACGGTTTCGCCTCTTCGCAGCCGTTCGAGAATGTCCTGAGCGCGCCTGGCCTCGTTGAACTTGAAGCAACTGAGCAGCGGTTTGGCGATGCCGAAGTGGTTCAGAAGTCGGGCAGTGTGGCGCGTATCTTCAGCGGCGATCACGTCGCAATCCCTCAGCACCCGCAATGCGCGCAAGGTGATGTCTTCAAGGTTGCCGATGGGCGTGGCGACCAGATAGAGCGTGCCCGGAGTCAAGGGAGTTGTGGCGGGCGGTTTCATGAGTCCGGAAGCGGTTGGCCCGGGCCGGTCGGCGGGCAGGCGAGCCGCTCGTCCACAATGCACGCCGTGACCAGGTCGGCGCTGACATTCAGAACGGTCCGGGCCATGTCCAGCAACCGGTCCACACCCAGCACCAGCGCGATGCCTTCGGGCGGGAGACTGAACTGGGAAAGCAGACCCACGATCAGCGGCAGTGAGCCGCCCGGCACGCTCGCCACGGCGACCGCAGCCAGCACGGCCAGCACCAGCAACGTCAGTTGTTGCACCACGTTCAACTCGATGCTGTACACCTGGGCGACAAACAACACGACGCAACCTTCGTAGAGTGCGGTGCCGCTCATATTCATTGTTGCGCCCAGAGGCAGGACAAAGCCAGCGGTGCTGGCCGAGACACCCAGGGTTTCGCGCGCGGTTTGCAAGCTCGCCGGCAGCGTGGCGCTGCTGGAGCTGGTCGAGAACGCTGTGACCATGACGGTGCGGATGGCGCGAAAGAACTGACGCGGCGAGCGCCGGGCGAATCCTTTGAGCATCAGCGAGAGGCTGCCGAACAGGTGAAGGGCCATGACGGCGAGCGCGCCGGCCACGAATTTTCCCAGCGCCAGCAGAAACTCCGCACCAAGTTTCAGGACCGTGCTCAGCAGCAACGCCGCGACCGCCCAGGGCGCCAACTGCAAAGCGAACCGCACCAACCGGGTCATGAGCAGCGTGGTGAGTTCGAGCGCCTGGCCGAGTCGTTGTCGCTGTTCCGGCTGCAACTCCGTACCGGCCGCGCCCACCAGGAGGGCGAAAAGAATCAGCGGGAGGATGTCACCGATGCGTCCGGGATCCGGGCCGACGACCGCGGCCAGCAGATTGCGCGGGAGGAACATCTCGACCAGGCGGGCGAAACTCAACGCGGCCGGCTCGTTGGCACGGGCTTGGAGATTCTCCGCTGAAGCGGCGAACTGGGCGAGCAATTGGCTGCGGGTCTCGGCGGTTACAGCATCGCCCGGTCGCAGGACGTTCATCAACGCCAGACCGAGCCACACCGCCACCGTCATGTTCAGGCCAAAGAGCAGAAACGTCCGGCATGCCAGCGGTCCGAGGCGTCCGAGCCGACCCAGTTGCAGGACGCCCAGCGCCAGCGAGGCGAAAATGAGCGGCACGATGACAAAGAACAGCAGGCGCAGGAAAATCTGTCCGAAGGGATCGAGCGCCTGGGTGCACAGCCAGTTGGCTGCAGGCGTCCAGTCCGGTCGGACGGCCAGCAGTGCGCGCGCGCCCAGACCGCCGAGCAGGCCGGCCACCAGGCCCCAGAGAATACGGCGCGTCAAGCGTTCCGACGACTGGTCGCTCCAGTTCACACCCGTTATGGCGCGTCTTTTCGGGGGAACAACGGTGAGGGTTGGCCGATGCGATGTCCGGGCGCCAGGCCGCCCCAGTCCGACGCTTCAAACCGGTTCGGTTCACCGTCCAGGGCCAGTTGCGAGTAGATTCGCGATGCGGTTCGTGGCAGGAACGGCCACAGCAACACCGCAAGCACGCGACAGGTTTCGGCCAGCGTGTAGAGCACGGCGTCGAGCCGGTGTGCCTGGGCCGGGTCTTTGGCCAGTTTGAACGGAGCGGTCTGGTCCACGTACTGATTGGCCCGGGTAACGAGCGACCAGATTGTCAACAACGCCGCCTGAAGCTGGTTTTGCTCCAGCAATGTGCGCGTCTTGGCGGCGACCTGCCGGGCCTCGGCGGCGAGTTCCTCGGAGCGCGCGGGCACGATCCCGCCGCGGTAGCGGTGGAGCATCGAGAGCGAGCGGTTGACGAGGTTGCCCAGTTCGTTCGCCAATTCGGCGGTGTAACGCGCTTTGAACCCGGCGTCGGTCCAGTTGCCGTCCGCGCCCACATCCAGCTCGCGCACCACGTAGTATCGCAGGGCATCGGCGCCCCAGGCTTCGATCACCTCCAGCGGGTCAACGACGTTACCGGTGGTTTTGCTCATTGGAGCGTTGTCCTTTTGCCACCAGCCATGCACGAGGATCTGGCCGGGCAGGGGCACGCCCGTTGCATGCAGCATGATCGGCCAGTAAATGGCGTGAAATCGAACGATGTCTTTGCCGATGACATGGATGTCGGCGGGCCA
>CAYXJB010000048.1:0-10918 GCA_964465445.1 uncultured Verrucomicrobiota bacterium | reverse complement strand
ACCGTGGGCGCACGGGATGCTGAAGTAATTCATGAGCGCGTCGAACCAGACGTAGCAGACGTAGTCCGGATCGAACGGGATCGGAATCCCCCAACTGAGTCGGGCCGCCGGGCGGCTGATGCACAGGTCCTCGAGCGGTCGGGTCTTGAGGAAGCCCAGCACCTCGTTGCGGCGCGATTCGGGCCGGACAAAATCCGGGTGCGTTTCGATGTATTCGATGAGCCAGTTTTGATGGGGCGACATGCGGAAGTACCAGTTGTCCTCGACCAGCTCGCGCACCTCGCCCCAGCGCGGATGCCACGAGCCGTCGGGCTCGCGGTCCTTGTCGGTCAGAAACGTTTCCTCTTTCCAGGAATACCAGCCGCGGTAAGGGGCTTTGTACAGATCGCCCTGCGCGTGGAGTTTGTTGAGCACGGCCTGGACGACGGCCTGATGGCGCGGTTCGGTGGTGCGGACAAAATCGTCGTTCGAGATGCCGAGTTTTTGCACGAAAGCGCGCCATTGGGCCGCCAGTTCGTCGCAATAGTCCTGCGGCGCCAGCCCGTGCGCCTGGGCGGCCTGTTGGACCTTCTGGCCGTGTTCGTCCACCCCGGTGAGGAAAAACACCTCCCGGCCCAGACTCCGCCGGGCGCGTGCGATGACATCGGCGAGGATTTTTTCGTACGCGTGACCCAGATGCGGCTGGCCGTTGACATAATCAATGGCCGTGGTGATGAAGAACCGCTTGTTCATCCGCGCCCAGTGTGCGACAGGCCGTTTGGCTTGGCAATCGCGGCGCCGGGCCTCACGGCCGACAAATTGTCGCCCGGATCGAATTCCTCGCTTTCGGAGCGCGTCGGTCAAATCTAGGTTCGTGTCATGAAACTGTGCTTTGCGGTTGTGTGGGCCGCGGTGCCGGCGCTGGCGTGCGCCGCGGTGGTTCCCGTGCCCCGGGAGATCGTGCCGGAGCGGCTGCCGAATGCGCGGCCGCGCAACGTCGTGTTCATCCTCACCGACGATCATCGCTACGACGCGATGAGTTTTCTGGGACACCAGTTCGCGCAGACGCCGGTGCTCGATTCGATTGCGACCAACGGCGTGTACCTGAGGAACGCATTCGTGAGCACCTCGCTCTGTTCGCCCAGTCGCGCTTCGATTCTGACGGGGCTGTACACATTTCGGCATCGGGTCATTGACAACAACCGGCCCGTGCCGCCGGGCACGATTTACTTTCCGCAGTACTTGCAGAAGGCCGGCTATGCGACGGCGTTCATCGGCAAATGGCACATGGGCGGGGCGTCCGATGCGCCGCAGCCGGGGTTCGATTTCTGGGTGAGTTTTCGCGGTCAGGGCCATTATTTGCCCCCCTCGCCCGATTACACCCTCAACGTCAACGGCCAGCGCGTGAAGCAAAAAGGCTACATCACCGATGAACTGACCGATTACGCCGTCGAGTGGCTGGCCAAACAGCAGCCGGACCGAAAACCGTTTTTCCTGTATCTGTCGCACAAGGCGGTTCATTCGAATTTCGTGCCCGCGCCGCGGCACGCCGGTCGGTTCGCCCACCTGCCGTTTCGGCGACCGCGCACCGAAACGCATCCGCCCGGGGCGGCGGACAACGCGCCGCGCTGGGTGCGCGACCAGCGCAATTCCTGGCACGGGGTGGATTTTCCCTATCACAGCGATCTGGACATCGAACGCTACTACAAGCGCTACTGCGAGACGCTCTGCGCCGTGGACGAGAGCGTCGGCCGGGTGCTGGAGCAGTTGAAGAAGATGGGCGTTTACGACGACACGCTGGTGATCTACATGGGCGACAACGGTTTCCTGTTCGGCGAGCACGGTCTCATTGACAAACGCGTCGCCTACGAGCCCTCGATTCGCGTGCCGCTGCTGATGCAATGCCCGAGCCTGTTCAAGGGCGGCACGGTCGTCACCCAGATGGTCGCCAACATTGACATCGCCCCGACCATTCTGGAGGCGATGGGGCTGGCCAAACCGCCGCACATGGACGGGGAGAGTTTCCTGCCCCTGGCGCAGGGCAAATCCATCCCCTGGCGCAAGGAGTTCCTGTACGTGTACTACTGGGAAAAGAATTTTCCGCAGTCGCCCACGGTTTTTGCCCTGCGGGGCGACCGCTACAAATACATCACCTATTACGGGCTCTGGGACGCCGACGAGCTGTACGATTTGCAGGCCGATCCGGACGAATCGCGCAACCTGCTCTACGACGGGCGGCACACGCAGATCGCCCGTCAGATGGAAGAACGTCTCTATGCGCTGATGGAAGAATTGGGCGGGCTGCAAATCCCGCTCAATCCGCCCCTGGGCAACTCGGCCAACAAACGGCTGCGCAGCCGCGGCGGCCAGCACGCAGCCGATTTTCCCGAGGCCTTCATTGTGGACCAGCCGCTCAATCGCGACGCCAACTAGCGGGCCGTCGAACAACGCGCGGCGCGCAAGCAAAGCCGGGGCTGCGGCCGGTCGCCCGGCCAATGGGCCGCCGCCTCAGACCTCCAGCACCTTCTCGAATCGCGTCAGATTCCGCGCGCCGCGTTCGCCGACCAGCACCACGTCCTCGATCCGCACGCCGCCCAGCTCCGGATAGTACAGGCCCGGTTCGACGGTCACCACGTGACCGGGCTTGAGCGTGTCGGTGCTGTTGAGGCTCAGACGGGGCGCTTCGTGGATCTCGAGTCCCAGTCCGTGGCCGGTGCCGTGGAAGAAGCCTTCCATGTGATTGTCGCGTCGGCGGGTGGGATAGCCTTCGCGCTCGAAGAATTCCTGCACCGCGCGGTGGACATGCGCGGCTTTGACGCCGGCGCGAATGCGTTCAAAAGCCCGTTCCTGCGCGCGGCGGACCGTGTCGTAAAGTCGGCGCACGGCTTCGGAGGCACGTCCGCGCACCACCGTGCGGGTGATGTCGCCGAAATAGCCGGTGCGCTGGGAGCGGGGGAAAATGTCAATGATGATCGGCTCGTGCGCGCGCAGCGGGCCGTGGCCGGGCTCATGCGGGTCGCACGCCTGGCGTCCGCCGGCGACAATCGTGTGAGCGGGCAGGCCGTTGGCGCGCAGCACCGCGCAATCAATCACGCCCCGGAGTTTTTCGGAGGTCAGCGGTGCGCCCTGATACAGCAGTCGGCCGTCCCGGCCGATCCGGGAGGCGTGCAACACCTGGATGGCCTCGGCCATGCCCACTTCGGCCATCAGCAGTGCGGCGCTGATTTTTTTGACTTCCCGGGGCGATTTCTGTTCCCGCTGCGGGAAGACCGGACCGCGAGCCGGCTGCACCCGCACGCCCAGAGCCTCGAGCTCGC
Source organism: uncultured Verrucomicrobiota bacterium (assembly GCA_964465445.1). Classification (GTDB taxonomy): domain Bacteria; phylum Verrucomicrobiota; class Verrucomicrobiia; order Limisphaerales; family JAOAIM01; genus JAOAIM01. Next base: position 7,622 of record CAYXJB010000048.1, on the reverse strand, counting down.
GCGCCAGGCCCAGCGGGAACTGCCGGGGCACGACGACCCGCCGCAAGCGCCATTGCCGCAAGAACGCGCGGATGACGTGCGCCAGGCCGGGCCGCTTGAGTCCGGTGCGTTGCAGCCGCTGTTGAAAGGCGCTGAGCGGCAGCACCCGGGCATGCCGGACCAGCCGCCGCGCCCGATCCAGCTCCAGATCGCTCATCAACAGCGTCGCGCGTCCTCCCCGGCGCAGATAGGTGAACGGGTCGGGCACGAACAATCCGGTGGCGTAGAGCATGTCAGCGTCGTGCTCGCTGTCGGCCACCATCAGCAGCGGTTCGGGCCGTTTCATGGTGCGGTTCAGACACCGAAAAGTCGGTCGCCGGCATCGCCCAAGCCCGGCACGATGAACCCGCGGTGGTCCAGCCCGCGGTCAATCGCCGCGGTGAAGATCGGCAGGTCCGGATAGTGTTTGTGCACGTGTCGGATGCCTTCGGGAGCGGCGATGAGGTTGACCAGGCGCACGCGTCGAGCACCGCGTTCGCTCAAAAAGTCCATCGCCGCCACGGCGCTGCCGCCGGTGGCCAGCATCGGGTCAATCAGAATCACCTCGAAGCGTTCCAGTCGGCGGGGCAGGCTTTTGTGGTAGGGCACTGCGCGCAGCGTGGTTTCCTCGCGTTTGAGTCCGATAAAACCCACCCGGGCGTTGGGGATCAGTTGCAGGATTGAATCGAGCATGCCCAGCCCGGCGCGGAGCACCGGCACCAGGAGCACCTCGCGTTGCAGGCGCTGCCCGGCGGCGCGCCCCAGCGGCGTGCGGACGGTGGTGCGGCGCACGGCAAAGGAACGGGTGGCCTCGTACAACATCAGCGCCGCCACCTCGCCCAGCACGCGACGGAATTCCTGCGGCTGGGTGCGCGCATCCCGCAGTCGGGTCAGGTTGTGTTGAACGAGCGGGTGCGTGATGACGGTCACGCCCTTCACGTTATTGCACGTAGGTTGGCGGCAGGAAATAGAGGCGGCCGGCTTCGAGTTTGGGCGGTTCCAGTCCCAGCTCGATCTTCACCACACGCGATTCCGATTGCCCGAACAATCCGAACAGCTCGGCGAAATCCACCCGCTGACGGTACTCGATCAGGTTGGCCTTGGAGACATCGGCCAGGCGCTCGGCACGGCGCACGGCGGCCTGGAAGTCACCCAGCTCGTCCACAAACCCCAGCTCGTAGGCCTCCCGGCCCGAAAGCACGCGCCCGTCGGCGTACTCGACCCAGTTGGGCGCCAGCGGGCGGCTTTCGTCGGGAGATTCCTTTCGGGCGGCGCGCCGGCCTTCCTCGACGACCTGCTTGAACCGGGCGTAAACCTCATCCACCAACCGCTGGACCATTTCCTTTTCTTCGGCGGTGATTTCATCCGGCTCGCGCGAGCCGCTGAGCATGTCTTTGAACCGGCCGCTTTTGAACGTGAAGGGGCGGATGCCGACCTTGTTCATCAACCCGCGGTAGTTCCAGGTGGACAGAATCACGCCGATGCTGCCGGTGATGGTCAATTCGTTGGCGACGATCCAGCGGCAGGGCGAGGCGACGTAATAGCCGCCGGACGCACCCAGGCTCTGGAGGCTGGCGATGACGGGCTTGTCGGTTTCCTCCTGGAACTCGCGGATCGTCCGGGCGATTTCGTCGGAAGCCAGCACCTCGCCGCCGGGCGAGTCCACCCGCAAAAGCACGGCGCGGACCTTCGGGTCCCGGGCGGCGCGTTTGAACTGGGCCTGGAGGATCTCGACCATGTTGAAGCCCCCGCGCTCGATCATGTGGCTGATGAGCCCTTCGATGCGGATCACGGCGAACTTGGCCGACGCGCCGTTGTCCTCCAGCACCACTTCCTCCAGACGCGGCCCGCCGGATCGGGCAATGGGCAGCCCGCCCATTCGCCCCAACTGGCTGAACAGCGAGCCGATGTTCAGCAGCACGCTGATGCCCAGCAGCACAAAGAGCACGATCGCCACGATCATCCACCCACGCCCTTTGCGTGTCGGGCGCGCCGGCGGAGGGCTGATGACCGGCGGCAGCGATAGCGGAACACCGGAAGCGGATGGGCTGCTCTGATCCATACGGCGGGCAGCTTGACAGAGCAGCCGGGCCGGGGCAAGCGCGCCGTGCGCGTGCGGGAGGAAGCTTTTCGAGTTGGGCGGCGGGGCTGTGGGGTTTAATCTCCCGGGCGGCATGAACCAGAGACTTTCGCAGCGGCGCGTGCGCCAAATCCTGGATGCCGCCGCCCGGACGCGGGTGTTGGTGGTGGGCGATGTGATGCTCGACCAGTTCATCTGGGGCAACGTCGCGCGCATTTCGCCCGAAGCGCCGGTGCCGGTGGTCGAATTCACGCGCGAGAGTTTCATGCCCGGCGGCGCGGCCAACGTGGCCCGAAACCTCACCGCGCTGGAGGCGCAGGCGGAACTCTTCGGCGCGGTCGGCCGGGATTCGGCGGCGGCGCAACTGCAGCGGCTCTTGCGCCAGTATCGGGTCGGTTGCCGCGGTCTGTTGCACTGCCCTTCGCGCCCGACCAGCGTCAAAACGCGCATCGTGGCGCACACCCAGCAGGTGGTGCGGATTGATCGGGAATCGCGCGACGGGCTGAGCTGGCCCTTGACGCGGCGGTTGCTCGGGGCGCTGGAGCGCCAGCTACCGCGCGCTGCGGCGGTGATCGTCTGCGATTACGGCAAGGGCGTCGTCACCCAGCCGCTGCTGGACCGGTTGCGGGCGCTGTGCCGCGCCCGGGGCGTGTGGTTGAGTCTGGATCCCAAGCCGCTGCACGCGTTGCAGCTCGGGGGACTCTCACTGCTGACGCCCAACCGCAAGGAGGCGTTCGAGCTGGCGGGCTTGCCCGACGAAACCCGTCATGCCAATCCGCTGGCGGATGCCAATCTGCTGCGCGCAGCCGAGCGGTTGCTGAGCCAGTTGCGACCGGCGCTGCTGCTGATCACGCTCGGCGAGCAGGGCATGTTGTTGTGCCGGCACGGCAGCCGGCCGGTGCACATTCCCACCGTGGCCAAGGAAGTCTTCGACGTCTCGGGCGCGGGCGACACGGTCATTGCCACGTTTACGCTGGCGATTGCGGCCGGCGCCTCGCCGTTGGAAGCGGCCATTCTCTCGAATCACGCCGCGGGCATTGTCGTGGGCAAAATCGGCACCGCCACGGCCAGTCGCGACGAGCTGCTGGCCAGTTTCCAGCGATGAACACGCTCCGAATCGCCGGTTGGGGCTCTGCTGCGTCCTGCCGCCCATGAACCCGGGCAAGATCACTCCCGAGACGATCCGCGCCATGAAGGCGCGCGGCCAGCGCATCGCCGCGCTCACGGCGTACGATTTCCCGATGACGCGCCTGCTCGATCAGGCCGGCGTGCCGTTCATTCTGGTGGGCGATTCGCTGGGCATGGTGGTGCTGGGTTATCCCGACACCACGCACGTGACGATGGCCGAGATGGAACATCATGTTCGCGCCGCGGCGCGCGCCCGGCCGCAAGCCTTGCTGGTGGCCGACATGCCCTATCGCAGTTACGAAACGCCCGAGCAGGCCCTGGCCAACGCGCGTCGGCTGCTGGCCGCCGGGGCCGAAGCGGTCAAAGCCGAGGGCGGTCGGCGCATCCTGCCGCAGGTGCGGGCGATTGTGGAGGCGGGCATTCCTTTTTGCGGTCATCTGGGCATGTTGCCCCAGCAGGTCCACGAAGAGGGCGGCTACCGCGTCAAAGGCAAAACCGAGTCCGAGCGCGAGGCGTTGCTGGCCGATGCCGAGGCACTGGCCGCAGCCGGTGCGTTTGCCATCGTGCTGGAACTGGTCACCGCGCCGGTGGCGGCCGAGATCACCCGCCGCGTGCCCGTGCCCACCATCGGCATCGGTTCCGGGCCCGACTGCGACGGACAAATCCTGGTCACGCCCGATCTGCTGGGCATGTTGCCCTGGTTCAACCTCAAACATGTCAAACCGCGTCTGAACGCCGCCGAACAGATCCGCGCCGTGGTGGCCGGATGGATCGCCGACGTACAGGCCGGACGCGCCCGCTGAACATGGCCAGACCCCGATCGCTCACTCATCTGGATGCGGCCGGACGCGCCCGCATGGTGGATGTGTCCGCCAAGCCCGTTGAATTCCGCGAGGCCACCGCCTGTGGCGAAATCCGGCTCGCGCCGGCCACGCTGCGGCTGTTGCAACGGCGCGCGCTGCCCAAGGGCGATGCGCTGGCGGCCGCGCGCCTGGCCGGCATCCAGGCGGCCAAAAAAACCGCCGAGCTCATCCCGCTTTGCCATCCGCTGCCTCTGAGCTATTGCGAGGTGGATTTCACCATCCCCAAATCGCGCGACCGCATCCGCATCACCGCCACGGCGCGCGTGGCAGCCCGAACCGGCGTCGAAATGGAAGCCCTCGCGGCAGTGGCCGTGGCCGCGCTGACGCTCTACGACATGTGCAAGGCCGTGGACAAGTCCATGCGCATCGGCAACATTCGACTGGTTTCCAAGCTCAAACACCCCAATCCGAAAAGCTGAACTCCAACGCCCCTTCACCATGCAAATCCAGGTCGGTTTGGTGACCATTTCGGATCGCGCGGCCCGCGGCCAGTACGCCGATCGCAGCGGTCCGGCTCTCAAACAGGCGGTGGCCGGTTACGGCTGGCGCGTGGCGGTCGAATCGGTCGTGCCCGACGAGAAACGCGAGATCCAGCACGCCATTCGTCAGCAGGTGGCCCAGGGCTGTGAGCTGGTGTTGACCAGCGGCGGCACGGGCGTGGCCACGCGGGATGTGACACCCGAGGCGGTGCGCGAAATCGCCCGGCGCGAACTGCCGGGTTTTGGCGAGGCGATGCGCGCCGCTTCCCTGCAGCGCACGCCGCACGCGTTGCTGTCGCGTTCCCTGGCGGTGATTGTGGACCACGCGCTGGTCGTCTGTTTGCCGGGCAATCCCGACGGCGCGGTCGAATGCCTGCGCGCAGTGGCGGCGGCCATACCGCATTGCGTCAACCAGTTGCGGAACACCGGTCCGCATGAGGCCTGAACGCGAAACGATGTGGTTCGAAAGCTCCGGCGGCATAACCCAGTGCGCGCCGGTGGTGCCGCCGTTCGCCCGGACGGGGATTCGCATCGCTGCGGCGCTGTTGGCGGCCACGATGCTCGGCGGATGGCTGTGCGGTTGTGCCTCGCGTTCCCGGACGCAGGCTCGCGTCGCAGCGGCGGCGTTTGCAGCGGGTCAACGGGCGGCGTTCGATGAAGTGACCGAGGCGCGCCGCGTGCACATTCGCGTGCTCGGCCCGGTGCGATTTCCGGAGGTCCAATGGGTCGAGGGACTGACCCTGGCCGAGGCAATCGTGGCGGCCGATTACACCTGGCCGCACGATCCGCGGGCCATTTACATCGTGCGGCAGCGGGAACGCGTGTTCGTAGATCCGCAACGCCTGTTGCGAGGCGAAGACCTGCCTTTGGAACCGGGCGACACGATCGAGATTCGACCCTGAGCGACCGCCCGCGCTTGCGGCGGCGCGGTGTGCAAAACCGTGTCGTTTGGACCACCGCACCGCCGCGATCGCGAAGGTCCCGCGGCTGGAAAGGCGCGGCCAGCGGTCCTTCCGAACGCGTTCGGTGCTGGATTTGTCCATACAGCGACCGTAACAAATTGCGTCGCAACGCACCTGCATGCACCTGGACCGGAGCAACGTTCTCGGATCGAGATTGGAACGCCGTGCGCGGCGGGCGGGACGCTTTGCGGCGGTGGCGTTTTTGGCGGCGGTGATCTCGGCCTTCGGGGCCTCGTTCACGGTGACGCTGGATCGGGACACGATCATGCTCGGCGAGGAGGCGTCGCTTTCGCTGGTGTTCGAGGATGCCTCGCCGGGCGGGCTGCCGCCGTTGCCCGACGTGCCGGGGTTGCGGATCGAGTACATCGGCCCGTCGAGCAGTTTCAGTTTCATCAACGGACGGACCAGCTCGACGGTCAGTTTCAATTTTCGCGTCACGCCCCAACGCACCGGGGAATTCACGATCCCGGCCATCACGGTGAGCGTGGGCGGACAAACTTTCCGATCCGCTCTGGTGCGGCTGCGGGTCAATCCGCCCTCGGCGCCGTCGCTGCAGGCTTTGCAGGACGGCTCGCAGCCGGCGTTTTTGCGACTGGTGCTGCCCAAGGCCGAAGTGTACCTGGGCGAGCCGGTGGTGGCGGAGCTGCAACTGTGCCTGCGCCAGGACGTGCAGCAGTTCGGCAACTTCCAGCTCACGGCGCTGCCGGCGGATGGATTTTCGGTGGGCAAAAATGCGCCCGGGGCACGCCGGCGGGTGCACGTGGGCAACGCGCTCTACACGCTGGTCCCGATCCAACTGGCGCTGACGCCGGTCAAAACCGGCGCGCGAACCATCGGGCCGATCACCGCACGCGTTACCGTCGAGCTGGCTGCCGGACGCCGGCGCGATCCGTTCCTGGAACAGTTCGGGTTTGGTCTGTTTGGCGGCGAGCAAAAGGAGGTGACGCTGGTGGCCGATGCCCAGACGGTGCAGGTCCTGCCGCTGCCGGGCGAGAACGTGCCGCCGGGTTTCAATGGCGCGATCGGCAATTTCAGCATGGACGTGTCGGTCGGGCCCACCAACGTGGCGGCCGGCGACCCGATCACGGTGCGGGTGCGCCTGACCGGTCGCGGCGCACTGGAGGCGCTCACCCTGCCGGAGCAACCAGCCTGGAAACGTTTCAAAACCTATCCGCCCACGGTGAACGTGGATTACACCGACGCGCTGGGGTTGCAGGGCGCCAAAACCTTCGAACAGGTGATCACGCCGCAGGAGGCCGGCATTTCGGAGCTGCCCGAGTTGACGTTCGCGTTCTTCGATCCGGACGCGCGGGCGTATCGCACCTTGAAGCATCCGGCCACGCCGCTGGTGGTGCGTCCGGCCAGCCCGCTGCCGCAACCGGTCGGGCCCGCCGGTGCAGGTGCGCCGGCCGAGGCGGCGGCGCCCGACATCGTGCCGATCAAGCCGCGGCCCGGTGTGCTGGTAGCGGTGTCGCCGCCGTTGTTGTGGCAGCAGTGGTTCGTGGCGGCGCAGGGCGTGCCGGTGCTGGCGTTGGTGGCGGCGGTGCTCTGGCGCAAACGCGTCGAGCAGTGGGCGAGCAATCCGCGCTTGCGCCGGCAGCGCCAGGTGGCGCGTGCGGTGCGGGAAGGCCTGGCCGCGTTGCGACGGCAGGCCGCTGCGGGGGATGCGGAGGCGTTTTTTGGCACGCTGACGCGGCTGTTGCAGGAGCAGATCGGCGAGCGGCTGGATTGTCCGGCCTCGGCGATCACCGAAGCGGTGATCGAAGAACAGTTGCGACCGCGCGGGCTGCCGCCGGCGGCGGTGGCGACGCTGCATGAACTGTTTCAAGCCGCGAACCTGGCGCGTTACGCGCCGGTGCGGTCGGAGGTCGAGTTGAATGCGCTGGTGCCGAAGGTCGAATCGGCGCTGCGGGCGTTGCGGGAATGGAACGCATGAACGGTTGGCGCGGCATGGTGCGGAGTGTGGCGGCAACGTTGAGCCTGCTGGCGCTGGCGTCGGCCTTGCGCGCGGAGGATCTGGCGGCGCGTTTCGAGGCGGCCAACCGGCTCTACGAGCAGGGGCGGTTTGCCGAGGCGGTCGCGGCCTACGAAG
>CAYXJB010000047.1:9239-16983 GCA_964465445.1 uncultured Verrucomicrobiota bacterium | reverse complement strand
GCCTACAACGCCGACTTCGACGGCGACCAGATGGCCGTGCACGTGCCGCTCTCGGTCGAGGCCCAGCTCGAAGCGCGCCTGCTGATGATGGCACCCAACAACATCTTCAGCCCCTCCAGCGGCCGGCCCATCATCACCCCCACCCAGGACATCACCCTGGGCTGCTATTACCTCACCGCCGAGCCGCGCACCCCGCCACCGGCCGACCCGCGCTCGCTGCGGCTGTTCGGCTCCAAGACCGAGGTACTCTTCGCCTATGACGAGGGCGATCTCAAAACCCACGACCGCGTCCGATTGGCCAACCCCGATTACGGACGCAAAACCGAATTCGGCGACCCCAACAGCAAGGTCATCGTCACCACCGTCGGGCGCGTCATCTTCAGCGAAGTCTGGCCCGAAGAACTGGGCTTCTACAACCGGCCGGTGGGCAAGAACCAGCTCGGCGACCTGATCTGGCGCTGCTACAAGGTCTGCGGCCACCAAAAAACCGTCGCCATGCTCGACAAGCTCAAGGAGCTGGGCTTCCGCGAGGCCACCAAGGCCGGCATCTCCATCGGCATTGACGACATGATCATCCCCAGGGAAAAGGACGAGGTCATCCAGGCCGCACTGCGCCAGATCAAAGAGGTCGAAAAACAGCACCGCCGCGGCCTGATTACCTCCGGCGAACGCTACAACAAGATCGTGGACATCTGGACGCACGCCACCGACCAGATCGCCAACGTCATGTTCCAAACCCTCGAACACAACCAGGGCAAGCGCGAATACAACCCCGTTTACCTCATGGTGGATTCCGGCGCCCGCGGCAACAAACAACAGGTCCGCCAGCTCGCCGGCGTCCGCGGCCTCATGGCCAAACCCAGCGGCGACATCATCGAAAAACCCATCCTCTCGAACTTCCGCGAGGGCCTTACCGTGCTCGAATACTTCATCTCCACCCACGGCGCACGCAAAGGCCTTGCCGACACCGCCCTCAAAACCGCCGATTCCGGCTACCTCACCCGCAAACTGGTGGACGTCGCCCAGGACGTCATCGTCCGCGAAGAAGACTGCGGCACCACCAACGGCATCTGGGTGCAGGCCATCTACGAGGGCGAAGACGAAGTCGTCAAACTCAGCGAACGCATCATCGGCCGACTCGCCTGCGACGACATCGTCAATCCCTCCAACCCCAGGGAAATCCTCGTCCGCGCCGACGAGGAGATTGACGAGGACAAGGCCCGCGCCATCGAAATGGCCGGCATCGAGCGGGTCAAAATCCGCTCCGTCCTCACCTGCGAAAGCAAACACGGCGTCTGCGTCAAATGCTACGGACGCAACCTCGCCACCGGTTCGATGGTCAAGCTCGGCGAAGCCGTCGGCATCATCGCCGCCCAGTCCATCGGCGAGCCCGGCACGCAGTTGACCATGCGCACCTTCCACATCGGCGGCACCGCCGCGCAGGTCTTCAAAATCCCGCAAATCAAGGCCAAACACGACGGCATCGTCCAGTACAACGACCTGCGCATCGTCGAGCTGGAGGACGGCAACTGCATCGTCCTGAACAAAAACGGTTCGGTCTCGGTTCTGGGCGAGGACGGCCGCGAACTCGAAAACCACCCGGTCGTCATCGGCGCGGTCATCTCCGTGCCCAACGGCGGACGCGTCAAAAAAGGCGAAACCTTCGTGCAGTGGGACCCCTACAACGTGCCCATCCTCTCGGAAAAGGCCGGGCGCGTGAAATTCCACGACATCATCGAGGGCCTCACCGTGAAGCGCGAAATTGATGAGACCACCGAGCAGGAGGCGATGGTCATCATCGAACACAAAGAAGACGTCCACCCGCAAATCATCATCACCGACAACAACGGCGAGCCGGTCGCCAGCTACGCCATCCCCTCCGGCGCTCACATCGTCGTCAACGAGGGCGACCGCATCGTGCCCGGCACGCTCCTGGCCAAAACCCCGCGCAAAACCGCCAAGACCAAGGACATCACCGGCGGTCTGCCCCGGGTCGCCGAGCTGTTCGAAGCCCGCCGACCCAAGGACGCCGCCGAAATCTCCAAGATTGACGGCATCGTCGAGTTCGGCCAGGCCGTGCGCGGCAAACGCACCATCATCGTCAAAGACCCCCAGACCGGCGTCGAGGAACAACACCTCATCCCCATCGGCAAACACGTCATCGTGTTCAAGGGCGATTTCGTCAAAAAGGGCCAGCAACTCACCGAAGGCCCGATTGACCCGCACGAAATCCTCGACATCTGCGGTCCGCAGGAGCTGCAGGAACACCTGCTCAACGAGGTCCAGGAGGTTTACCGCCTCCAGGGCGTCACCATCAACGACAAGCACATCGAGATCATCGTCCGGCAGATGCTCCGCAAAGTCCGCATCACCGAACCGGGCGACACCAACTTCCTCTGGGGCGAACAGGTGGACAAACTCGAATTCGAAGAGGAAAACGCCCGCGTCGAAAAGAAGGGGGGCAAACCCGCCGAAGCCCAACCGGTGCTGCTGGGTATCACCAAGGCGTCGCTCGAGACCGACAGCTTCCTCAGCGCCGCCAGCTTCCAGGACACCACCCGCGTGCTCACCGACGCGGCCACGCGCTCGAAAGTCGACTACCTGCGCGGCTTCAAGGAAAACGTCATCATGGGCCACATCATCCCGGCCGGCACCGGCTTCGAGCTGCACCGCAGGGTCCGCATCAAACCCCTGGTCGAACTGCCCCAGGAAGAACCCCAGGCCGAATCGGCTGCCACCTCCGAAAATCCGCTCCTGGGCGCGACCTGATTCACGCCGTTCCCCGGCCGGAGGCGCCTCGCCCTCCGGCCGGAGGATCGTCATGCGCCGCGTCCGTCTGTCGCTCAGGGACCGAACGAAACTCGCCGAACCGGTTCTCCGATTCATCCGACCGAAGCGCTCGAACTCCGACGAGCATCGAATCCCGAGCCCTCGCACATCCGGCTGGAGTGCATTTGGGCTCGCCGACCCGGGCGGATGACTTCCGCCGGCTCTGCGTACAAAGGCTGAAACGCTTTCTCCAAGGCCGCGGCCGGCGAGGTTGATCCCGTGTCTGCATTTCGTTAACCGCGATCGCCGGGGCGTGCTTTGGCAACGGCCATGCAGAATCCGCCTGCCAGAACACCTTTCTGGCTTTAAGTTTCCACGACCGGATGAAACCAATTCGGCTGGCGGGATGGTTGGTGGCGGCATTGACCGCGACCGTGGCGTTTCGGCCCGAGCCGGCGCACGGACAACTCGGCAAGGCGCATCAGATCCTCATCAATCGGGGTTTGCAACTGCTCGGGATGGTGACCCGGGACGACGTTTTCCACCTGAGCACCTATACCAACGCCAACTACACGGCGATCATGTGGCTCTGGGATTCCGATCCCTCGGCGATGGGCGCGCCACCCGGATTTCCGTGGGGACGCTGGGTCTTTGACGAGACCAAAATGCCGCCCCTGAGCGGCGAAGCGCCCTACCTGAGCCAGTTGGTGATGCTGCAACTGGGCGACGAGTGGAATCTCAACGACCCGGCCGTTCGCGATCGCGCCGTCAACTGGTTCACCGCCATCCGCTCCAACTGGCCCAACACCATCCTCTACATGAACAACTACGGCGGCCAGGTCACCGAAGCCAACCTCATGGACTTCATCGCCCGCGCACAGCCGGACATGATCGGCTTCGATACCTATCCCTGGCGCGCGCTCTACGACCCGTCCCGGTCCAACCACATCGGCGCGCCCATCGGCGGCCCGCCCACCGGTTGGTACAGCGAATGTCGCAAATACCGCGACATCGCCCGCGCCTTCAACATCCCCTTTGCCGCCTACATCCAGACCTTTCACGCCGTCGAGGAATACGGCAGCTACAATGTCTATCGCGATCCCTCGCCCTCTGAACTGCGTCTGAACCACTCCGGCGCGCTGGCGTTCAACGCAAAAGTGCTCATTGACTTCACCTACAACACCGGCGCCTCGTCGCTGTTCAATTCCCCCGGCGGCGACAGCAATCCGCGCCCGCTGCTGGCCGACAAGGCCGAGGCCAACCTGCGCGCCCGCAACCTCGGCAGGGCGCTGGTGTGGCTCAAACCCGTTGACGAGGCCACCACTCAATGGACCACCAGCGTCATGTTCATTCGCGGACGCAACGCCTCGGGCGCTCTCAATCCCATCCCCATCAACTTTTACGCCGGACCCGACGGCTCCAACCCGTTCACCGACTGGGTGGCCGACCGCAACGATCCCTGGCTGCGCGGCTGGGTGGTGACCAACATCGGCACGCGCAACAACGCTCAGCCCGGCGACGTCATCCTGGCGTGGTTCAAACTCCTCGACGAGAGTGCCGACGGCCCCGAGTACACCAACCAGATTTATTTCATGGTCGTCAACGGGCTGACCGACACCAACGGCACCGCGGCCGATTGCGCCCAGGAAATCAAGCTCAACTTCCTCAACACCTTCAGCGCCGTCGAGCTGCTCGATCCGCTCACCGGCGTCGCCCAAACCCAGGTCCTGCCGGTGGTCAATACCCGACGTCAGTTGACCCTGCGACTCAACGGCGGCGACGCGGTGCTGTTCAAGATCGCCACCGGCGCGCCGTTTGTGGGCGTGCCGGTTCTGAGCCCGCCGCTGATCCTGAGCCAGCCGCAAAGCCGCACCAATCCAATCGGCAGCACCGCGACCTTCAGCGTCACCGCCTCGGGTACGCCGCCGCTGGCCTACCAGTGGCGCTTCAACGGCCTGAACATTCCCGGCGCCACCACCAACGTGTACAGCCGGACCAACGTCCAGGTGACCGACGCGGGCGATTACACCGTGGTTGTCACCAACGCCTTCGGCAGCGTCACCAGTGCCGTGGCCCGACTCACCGTGCTTTCCCCGCCACAGATCACCCGTCAACCGCAGGACCAGGCCGCGCTGCCCGGCGCCAACGCCGGCTTCAGCGTCGAGGCCCTCGGAACACCTCCGTTGAGCTTCCAGTGGCACAAAGATGGCGCGCCCCTGACCAATAGCGGTCGGATTTCCGGCGCCAACACCGCGACGCTGTTCATCAGCAACGTCCAGAGCGGCGACTTTGGCGCCTACAGCGTCCTGATCAGCAACGCCTACGGTTCGGTTCTGAGCCAACCGGCGCTGCTCGAACCGCTGGGCACCCCGGCGATCCTGCTCCAACCCCAGAGCCGCACCAACCGCGCCGGTACCGCTGCTTCCTTCAGCGTCGTGGCCACCGGCGGCGGGCTGCGTTATCAATGGCGGCGCAACGGCACCAACCTCACCGAGGGCGCCAACGTGGTCGGCAGCGCCACCGACTGGCTGATTCTCTCCCCGGCGCTGCTGAGCGACACCGCCAGCTACGATGTCATCGTCACCAACGCCCAGGGCAGCGTCACCAGCGCCCCGGCCAGCCTGGTCATCGTCCAGGAGCCGCCCTTCCACGAACCCTTCGCCTACGCACCCCAGAGCAATCTCGGCGGCCAGATCTCGCCCAATTCGCTCCTGTGGTCGGACGTGGGCACCAACACCCCCGGACCGTACATCACCGTGCAAGCCGGCAACCTGGCCGTGCCGGGCCTGGCCGCCGCCTCGGGCCAGTGCATCCGCTTCGGCGGCCTGGGCAAAAGCGTGCGCCTCTCCTTCCCCTCGCCCTTCACCCAGGGCACGGTGTTTTACTCGCTGGCGCTGCGCGTCGAGGACCTGACCGGTGCGTCGGCCAGCGGCGGTTTCATCGCCGGATTCAACAACTCGATGGGCTCCCAGGGCACCCAGCCCACCGTGGTGGCCACCCGCCTCTACATCCGCACCAACAGCGGCGGCTTCAACATTGGCCTTTCGAAAAGCTCCTCGACCTCGACCGACTGGGTTTGGGATTCGACCGTCTTCGCGCCCGGCGAAACGCTCTTTTTGGTCGGCAGCTACATCTTCGGCAGCCCCACCATCAGCACCGACGACGTCGCCCGGCTGTGGATCAACCCGGCCGCCATCCATTTCGGCGCCAGCAATCTGCCCCCGCCCACGCTGGAGGCAACCGGCGGATCGGACATCACCGCCAACCAGATCTACAGTTTCGTCCTGTTCCAGCGCAGCGATACGATCGAGCCGGCCGCGATGCTCGCCGACGAGCTGCGGATCGGCACCCGTTGGGCTGACGTGACTCCCCCGGCTGCATCGGTCCGAATTGATTCGATCGGGCGGTTGCCCGACGGGCGCGTGCGCCTGCAGGGCCGGGGCGATCCAGGGCTGTTTGCGTTGCAACTCAGCGACGATCTTCGCTCCTGGCTCGAAACCGCCACCAGCAGCGCTCCGAGCGGCGAATTCTTTTTCACGGATCGTCCCCTGGGACTGCCCCAGCGGTTTTACCGCGCCAGATTCTTTCCCTGAAGCAACAGCGTTTCCATGAGCACCGCCTCTTCAACTCGACCCGAAGCCTCTCGCTTCGGTCTTTGGTTCGGCTCGGCCCTGCTCGCGTTTGGCCTGGCCGGGTCGGGGCCGCTCGCCCGCGCCCAGACCGGTTCGGTCGTCACGATCAACGCCGACCGCGTGCTGGTCATCAACGGCCAGAAGGTCTTCCCCATCGGCTTTTCGCCCGGGCCGCCCAATCGCAGCACAACCCCCTGGGGCAAGGACGCCCTGCAGGAATTTCGCGAGGCCGGCGCGCTGCTGTTCCGCATCGCCCAGACCAGCGATTGGAACGACGCGCTCATTGCCTATCAGCAGGACGCGCTGGATTGGGCCGCCGAGCAGGGCATGTTTTGCTGGGTCAATCTGCGCGAGGTGTCGGCGTTTGCCGCCGGTGACACGGCCACCGAAACCAAACTGCGCAGTCTGGTCAACCGGTTCAAAAACCATCCCGCCGTCGGCCTCTGGAAAAACAAGGACGAGGCCTTCTGGAGCGGCACCTCGGCCGCCGACCTCAAGCGCGGCTACGACGTCATCCGCCAGGAAGACCCCAATCATCCGGTCGTCCAAACCCACGCCCCGCGCGGCACGGTGGCCGAACTCCAACCCTACAACGACGCCGCCGACATCCTGGCGCTGGACATTTATCCGATCGGCTATCCGCCCGGCATGCATTCGACCAATCTCAACAAGGAAATCAGCATGGTCGGGGACTTTGCCGACTTCCTTAACGAGGTCGGCGGCGGCCAGAAATCCTTCTGGATGATCGAACAAATCGCCTGGAGCGGCGTCACGCAGCCGGGCAAAACGCTGCGTTTCCCCACCTTCCCCGAGGCGCGGTTCATGGCGTACCAGGCGATCATCCACGGCGCGCGCGGGCTGATGTTTTTCGGCGGGAACATCGCCGCGGCACTCAACTCGCGCGATGCGCCCCACGGTTGGAACTGGACCTACTGGGAAGAAGTGCTCCGGCGACTGGTGCAGCAACTGGGCGTGTACAGTCCCCTGGCCCCGGCACTGGTCGCGCCCGAGTCCACGCTGCCCATCCACGTTTCGGGCTCGACCAACATCGAATTCTGCGTTCGTGAGTCGCCGCCGTACCTGTACATCATCGCCTGCTCGCGGGGCGGCCCGACCACCAACGTGACTTTCACCGGCCTGCCTCTCTCGGCCGGCTTCGGCGAGCTGCTCTTCGAGGCGCCGCGCTCGGTCACAGCCGTCGGCGGCGCGTTCAGCGACTGGTTCGCGCCCTTCGAAGTGCACGCCTACCGCTTCGCCCTCACCAATCCGGTCCCGCCCGCCGCGCCCGGAGCACTGGTGCTGTACGAGCCGTTCAATTACTCGAACCTCGGCGGCCCGGTCAG
>CAYXJB010000047.1:0-9183 GCA_964465445.1 uncultured Verrucomicrobiota bacterium | reverse complement strand
AATGACCTGAGCGTCGTCAGCGGCAATCTCTCCTATCCCGGCCTGGCCGCGCCCGTTGGAAACAGTGCGACCAACGGCGGCGCCGGCCTGGGCGTGCGACGACTTCTGGGCACGAACTTCACCGCCGGCGAGGTCTGGTACTCGATCCTGTTTCGCATCAACAACCTCGGCTACGGCTCGTGGAACGGCGCCGAAACGCCCATTTGCATGCTCGTCGCCCCGGACAACACCAGCTTCCGCCATCAGGTCGTCGTCAAATCCAACAGCCCCACCAGCTTCCTGATCGGCGTGCGCAAAAGCGGGACCACCAGCTTCGATCCCACACCGCATCTTGCCGGTGAGACGATCTTCGTCGTCGGCAAATACGACTTCACCGTCACGCCCAACACGGCAACGCTCTGGATCAATCCCGACCCGGCAGCGTTCGGATTGCCCGACCCGCCCGCAACCGGCTACGTCGCCACCAGCGCCGGGTCCGATGGACTTTCGATTGACCGATTCAACATCCGCCAAAACACCGTCACCAGTGTGCCGGCGGCGATGCAGTGGGATGAATTGCGCGTGGGCCGATCCTGGGCCGACGTCACGCCGGCGGCCGCACCGGTGCTGACGTTGCTGACGGATGTGCAGATGCTCGACGGAGGCGCGTTCCACTTCCAGTACACCAACGTCACGCCCTACGGCCTGCGGGTGTATGCTTCCACGAATCTGGAGGACTGGACGCCCCTGGACGCCGCGGCCGCCGTGGCGCCGGGCTGGTATCGGTTCGTGGACACGGAGGCGACCAATTACCCGCATCGCTTCTACCAGCTTCGCGCGCCCTGAGCGCCGCGGCGGGGCGCGTCGCGCTCATTTCAAATACTCGGACTTCTTGATCCGGTAAAAACCGCTCTCGTCCACTTCGACAAAGCCCTTGGCCACCAGCGCCTGCAGCGGAATGTCCACCCAATGCGGATTGGCCTCGTAGATCGTGCGTTTGACGGCCCGGCGCGCGATTTCCTTGCGCGGAAACGCGCTCTGCGCATTCGCCCGCAGAAAATCCAGGATCAGACATTCCTCATGCGTCATTGCGTCGAGCTTAATCGCTCCGCGACCCCGAGGCAAAGCGTGGGCTTGCCGTCGCGGGGCCCGCGGCGCACCATGTCCGATGCCATGAGTGCAACCAATCTGGCCGGGCGCCTCCGGGTCGTCGAAGGTGACATCACCCAACAGGCCGTGGACGCGATCGTCAACGCCGCCAACGAAACGCTCCTGGGCGGCGGGGGCGTGGACGGAGCGATCCATCGCGCTGCCGGACCGGAACTCAAGGAAGAATGCAGCAAACTGGGCGGCTGCCCGACCGGCCAGGCCAAAATCACCAAAGGCTACCGCCTGCCCGCCCGTTGGGTGATCCACACCGTCGGCCCGATCTGGCGCGGCGGCGGTTACGGTGAAGACGAATTGCTGGCGAGCTGTTATCGGAGCTGTTTCGCTCTGGCCGAGCAATACGGCATCCGCACGATCGCCTTCCCCTCGATCAGCACCGGTGCGTACGGTTTTCCCATGGAACGAGCCGCACGCATCGCCGTGCGCGAGGCCAAGGCGTTCCTGGAGCGGAATCGAACCGTCAAAAAGGTGCTGCTCGTTTGCTTTGGCCACAAAGCGTTCAAGATCCATTGCCGCGCGCTGGACGAAATCCTGCGCGGCGGGTGAACCGGCGAATCGCTCCGGGCCGGCGCGCACCCGGCCGCCCGTCTCAGAGCGCGTCCTGAACGCTCAGGCGCAGCTCCGCTCCGTTGCAGCGGATCTCGGGCACGTACATCGCGTGACCCAGCACCGGCAGCGCGTGAAATTCGCCCGGCACTTCGGCGCGCAGCTCGTAACGAATCTCCCAGACGCCCTGCGGCAGCTTGTCGAGAAACAACGCCACCTTGCGATCGCGCAGCTCCTGATACACCCAGCGCGTGCGGCCGGTGTAAGATTCGTCTGATCCGTGGGATCGGTCCGGGCGTTCCACCGCGCCGCTCTTGAGCTCGCGCGCAAACAGCGCCTGGCCGCTGCGCACCTCCACCGCCTCGAACCCCGCCGGTTTGAGGTCCTCGAACACCAGATACTCGTAGTGGTTCTTGGCCTCGATGGTGAGCACGGTTTCCACCCGCTCGCCCCTCTTCACGCTTTCGCCGTCGCGCAACGGCTCGCGGTCATACACGTATCCCTTGAGCAGCGTGGGTCGGCCCACCAGCTTGAAGTATTCGCGCTTCACGAAAATCTCGTTGCCCGCCGGAGCGATGGGTTCCTCCAGGCTGAAGAACTTCGCCTCGACCGCAAAGTAGATGGGCGAGTTACCGCCGCGGCGTACGATGCGGATTTCCGGCTGATCCGTCAGATCGGTTGGATCAATCGTGAACCGGCTAGGGGCGTTGAACACGTCCGCGCCGGAGACTTTCTTCCGGGCGATGGAGTGACCATTGAGGATCAACTCGTATTCCAGTGCCGGCTTCAGTTCCCCGCTCACGCGCAGGTAATCGTTCAGCGCCAGCACGACGATGGCCGTGTCGCGCGTGTTGCTCCACTGCGCGCCGCGCCGGTTCTTGATGAGCCAGTTCGCGACCGGCTCGATGAGCTGGTTCTTCGGATCAATCGCCAGCAGCGCACGCAGCGCAAATGCCGTTGCCTCTACGCCGCCGTCCGACCAGCGCCAGTAAATGCCGTCCTCACCCCAGTGCGCCGTGCCCATCGCGCCGGCGTTCTCGGGCTGACCGCCGATGAGCACCGAGGTGTCGGGTCGCGCGTCACGTTTCACGCCGTTTTCCAGGTTCTCGATCAGCGTCTTCGCGCGGTCGGTCTGGCCGAGGTGATGCGCCGCCAGCGCGAACAGGGCGCGGGTGTAGGCGTTGAGTTGCTCACGGTTGGCCCAAAGGTTGTCCACCGCCTTCGCAATCGCCGCGCTCTTCAGCGCGTCCTTGTACGGCGCGTAACAAACCGCCAGCGCGTGGAGCATGAACGCCTGCATGTCGAAATTCGCCTCTTCCTCGACCAGCCTCTTGACGAGAAAATCCCGGCCGCGGTTCAGCGCGTCCTCATTGACCTTGAGGCCGGCGTCACGCGCCAGCGACAATCCCCACACGACATAGGCCGTCATCCAGCGGTCGCTGTCGCCCTCCTTCCACCAGCCCCAGCCGCCGTCGCCGTGCTGAAAGTCGTAGAGCCGCTCCAAGCCGGCCTTCGTCATCGCGTCGAGTTCGGCCAGGTTTTTCTTGCCCTTGGGATGCGTGGCAGCGGCGGTATTCGTCTCGATGCCGCCGAAGACGCGGCCCATCACGTCCTCGGGATCGAGGCCAAGGTCGCGCAACGTTTTCGCCGTGATGACCGCCGGCAGGAAACGGCTCATGGTCTGTTCGGTGCAGCCGTAAGGGTAGTCAATCAGGTAAGGCAACGCGTCGAGCATCGTCACCGCGAGGCTCGGCGTGACCTGCACCGTGAGCGAAGTCGAATCGGGCTTGCGCTCCTTGGGTAAATCCAGCTTCACCGTGATGTCGTTGCCGCGCACCTTGCCGGACTTGGAAATGAACTTCTCGATGCCGTGTTCGTGGGCGAGGTAGGTCTTTTCCATCGCGTCGGAAAGCGAGTTGGCGCTGGCGAAGACTCTGAGCTTAGCTGCACCAGGGCTGAGGACCGTCACCGGCCAATCCACGCGAGTTTCCCCATTCGCGGGAACGCTGACGGTTGAGCCGTAAACGCCGACCTTGTCGTGGTTGGCAATGTCCACGCGCAGGCCCTTCGCTGAATTCACGTTCAGCGAGACACCCACCTTCAACTCTTCGTCCGTGTTGTTGTTCACCACCGCTGAAATCGTGACCGTGTCGCCAACGACAAAGAACCGCGGGGCTTGCAGGCGAACGATGAGCGGCTGCTTCGTGCGCGTCGTCGTGTCGGCGATGCCGAACTGGTTCGCCAGCGAAACCGCGCGGGCGGTGGCCTTCCAGCCCGTGAGCGTATCGGGATACTTCACCTTTACCGTGGCCCGGCCGTTGGCATCGGTCTTCACGTCCGGCTGCCAAAGAACGGTCGAGCGAAAATCCGTGCGGACTTGCACCGCTGGTTCTTCGCCGGGCGGCTGCATGGGCATCTCAGCCGCCATCCTGGCTTTGGCCATTTTGAGATCGGCCCCGAACTTCATCGGTGCAGCGGTGACTGCCGGCAGCGGCGCGTTGGCGACGCCGCGCGCCATTAACGCGCCTGCCGATTGGGCTCGGGTTAAACCTGCGCCACCCCGGCCGTAGGCGCTTTCCTCCGAAAGCGACAGACGGTCGGCAAAGCACGTATCTCCGTCCTTCCCGCCGGAGAAATCCCATTCCTGCTGGCGTGCCTGGCTCAAGCGGCGCTCCTTCTCGCGTTCGTCAATCAACTCGTCCTTGTCGCCCGGGACAAGCTTGACGTAACTTTTCTGGTTCATCGTGGCCTGCGTCTGGACCTGCTGGCCGCGCTTCTGGCCAAAGAAGAACTGCCGCGGGTCGCCCGCGTAATCGCTCTGGATGTAGAACACCGACTCGTCCACCAACCCGAGCGAAACCTCGGCGGACACTGGGTTGCCCTCGTCGTTCTTTGTGGTCACGGTGAGCGTGCCTTCGTCGCGCGGCTGGTATTGCGGCTTGTCGGGCTTCACTTCCACGGTCAGGAAGTTCTTCGTGGGCGGGACGATGACCTGCTTCGTGTCCGTGAAAATCTGGCGGTCGGCGACCATGGCGGCGCTGAGGAAAATGTTTGGCACGTATTTCTTGCCCACGAACAGGTCAAGCAGCTTGACCGTGCCCGTCAGGTGAACCAGCCGGTAGTGATACAAATCCTCGCCCTCGACGGTGAACAGCACGTAGCAGTCGGGTGAATTCGCCACGAGCATCACGGGCGCTTCGCTGCCGACGCAGAAGGTGTCCTTGTCGGCAATGATTTCCACGCCGCCGTGGCGGTAGCCCAGTTCGGTGGTCTTGTTGTTGCACACCCAGACGGTGGTCTCGGCGCGCACGGAGCGCAGACTTCCCAGTCTTCTGGATCGCGGGTTTCCCAACCCGCTGGCGTCACGAACAGTCGGACCGTCTGCCGAATTGGAATTCGGCGATACAGCAGGTTGGGAAACCTGCGCTCCGTCGTCCTCGCCCACCCACGCCACGCGGTAGTAGCCCTCGCGTTCGGGCTTGAAGGTCAGGGTGGCGACGCCATTGGTGTCGGTCTTGAGCGTCTGGGTCAGGATTTCGTCATGCTGATAGCCGCGGAATTTGAGCCGCCAATCCTTCTGGTCCGGGCGCTCGGGCGGCGGCGGCCAGATTTTGTGCCGGGTCTGGAGCGCCTTGAGTTCGTCGCCTTTGACCTCCGTGCCGTCGGGCTTGATCCAGATTTCCCACCAGTAATCGCGCGTGACCTTGACCGTGCCCTCGGTGATGACCGGCTGCTCGTTGGCGTCCAGCGCCCGGAAATCCACGCGCACCTTGTCCTGCGGGCGGTAGAGGTTGTGCTCGGCTTGGGGATAAACGTAGAAACGCTGCCGGGTGACGCGCACGCTGCCGTTGCCGACGATCTCGCGCCGGCTGGCATCGGTGACACGCGCCTCGATGCGATACTCGAAGTCCTGATTGGCGTTGGCGGGTGTCTCGAACGTCAACGTGGCCCTGCCCGTGGCATCGGTCTTGAGGGTTTCGCGTTTCACGATTTGCCCGCCGCCGCCATACCAGCGACCGAACCGGCCCGGGCCGCTGTCCATGTCCTCGTAAAACCACGGGAAATCGCGCGGCTTGCGCCAGGTAAGCCAGAGCGGATTCTGCCGCACGAGCACCTCGACGCTCGCGTTGGCCACCGGCCCGCCGAAGTAGTAATCCGCTTGGATGGTGACCTGGACCGTCTCGCCGAGGCGAAACGCCTTGCGTTTGCCGGCTTCCTCCGGCGTCTGCACGGCGACCTTGAACTCGGGCAGCTTGTATTCTTCCAGCCGGAAGAGCGTCGCGGTGCCGATACCGTTCTTGCGGCCTTCGTCCCAGAACTGCACGCGATATTCGCCCAGCGGCATGGCCTCGGTGAGTTCGAGCACGCCCCAGGCGCTGCCGAAGGCGTTGAGCGTGGTCTTGTCCGCCTTGACCTTCGCGCCGCGCGGGTCGGTGATCTCAAACTCGACCGTCGCATTGGCCGGCGTGGAATAAACCGAGCCGTTGTAGCGCCGCGCGATGAATTTCCAGTTCACGGTTTCCTTTGGGCGATAGGCGGGCCGGTCGGTGAAGGCGTAGATCCGCCACGACTCCGGCTCGCCGCGATGCCAGTAGCTGTTGCCGGGGCTGAACGCCTGACGATCGCCAGCGATGGCGCTGGCGAACAGCTCCAGGCCACGACCGGGCCGATCAGACAGATCGAATACGGCGATGCCATCCGCGCCGGTTTGTTTGGTCTGCTCCCGCGTCTGCCACCGGTCGCCGTCGTGCCAGCGTTCCCAGAGCCGGACTTTCGCGTTCGGGATGGGCGCGCTGTGCAGCGCGTTGCAGAAGTAAACCAGCGCCTGTTTGCCGGAAGTTTTCAGCACGAGCGCGGCGTCGGTGACCAGAATCAACTCGCGCGCATCCTTGCCGCCCGCTTTGGCCTCCAGAACGTAAGCGCCCGGCTTGAGTTTCTCGTCGAGTCGCAGGGCGGTGTCGCCCGGTTTGTAATCGCCAGTGTCGTTGGTGTCGTGCGTCCACGCCCTGACCCGCTGCAGTTTGCCGAGGTCAATCGAAGTCAGCCAATACGTCCGGCGTTTTTCGTCCAGGCGCGCGAGGTTCACGTCGCGGGTCAGGTCCGTGGCGTAGAGCGCCAGCTCGATTTGCTTCACGTTGCGCCAGTTCAGGTGATATGGGATTTCCGAGTCGGGCAGGAAAATGTTCGGCACGCTTACGCCCAGTTGTGGTTCGGTGATGTTTTTGATCTGCTGCTGCGCCTGCCGCCAGTAACGGGTTTCGCCCTCGCTGAATTCGTTGACCAGTCGGCGGAACAACTCGAGCGCCTTGGGGTAATCCGGCTCGACGCGCCAGATGCCGTCGGCCAGCGGGATGATCCGGCCCTGGCCGGCCATCCACTCGGCGTAGTGGTAAAGCGCGTCGTCATACCAGTCGGTGGCTTTGCCGAGCTTGAGCGCGCCCTCGAAATGCTCCGGCACGCGGGCGCGACGCGGCCAGTCACCGCCCTGATTGCGGATAGCCATGGCGAGGAGATAATGCGCGCGGGCCTGGTCGTTGTCGGAGCGGGCGATCTTGAGCGCGTCGTTCAGGACGGGAACGGGAATCTGGTTGCCCCAATAACCGTAGCCCAGACCACGCGCCACCCCCGGCGGCTGCGCGCAGCGCCACACGATGGCGAGATACCGCGCGCGGGCCAGTTCGACGTCGCGCGCGCCCGCCCACCAGTCAAGCGCCTGCTGATAATACGGCCACGCCGCGCCCCAGTTCTGCTGGTTGCGCCGCGTCCACCAGAAATCGCCGAGCGATTCCTGCGCCTCGGCCCAGACGCGGTCTTTCTCGTCCTGGCGATTCACGTCCCGGACCAGCCGTTCCAACTGTTCGCGCGCCTGATCGAGTCGGGTCGTGTCGGCAGTTTCAGTGGCCGCCTCGGCCCGCCAGAGCGTGTCGGCCCACCGGAACACGGCCCAACGCTTCTCGTCGGGCGGCAGATTCGTGAGCGAGACGAGCCGACGGTAGAGTTCGTGAGCCCGGGCGAAGGATTGTTCGGCGTAAAGGCGTTCGGCCTCCGATCGAAGCTCCGACGGGTCTGGTGAAACGGGCTGTTGGGCGCCAGCCAGCGTCAGCGCCCCCACCCAGCCTGCCAGCAGCAACAGCGACAAGGATTGCATCATGTTGATCGGTTGGACGGATTCGGTGGCAAATTGCTCCACGGCCCCGGCACGCCCTGCCGCGCGCGCCCCGTCGCATCGCCGCGAAGTGGGTTCAGCGTCGTTCCCCCGTCATGGGAACGAAGCGGACCGGCAGCACGGCGCGTTGCTCGATGCGCGAGCCTTTCTTTTCAAGCAGGTAGAGCTCCTGATGCCCCGGCGGGCCGACGGGAATGATCATGCGCCCGCCGCCTTTGAGCTGCTCGATCAACGGCCGCGGCACGTGGTCGGGCGCGCAGGTGACGATGATCGCGTCGAACGGCGCGGCTTCGGGCCAGCCCTTGTAGCCGTCGCCCACGCGCACGAAGACGTTGGTGTAGCCGAGTCGCTTCAGATCGGCTTCAGCGCGACGGGCGAGCGGCTCGAGAATCTCGATCGTGTACACGTTGCTGACTAGGCAGGCGAGCACGGCGGCCTGGTAACCGGAGCCGGTGCCGATTTCGAGCACCTTGTCGGTGGGCCTGGGATCGAGCTTCTCGGTCATGAACGCGACGATGAACGGCTGGGAGATGGTCTGGTCGTAGCCAATGGGCAGCGGCCGATCGCTGTACGCGTGGACGCGAAGCGCTGCGGGAACGAACTCGTGACGCGGCACCCGTCCCATGACCTCGAGCACCCGGGCGTTGGTGATGTCGCGTCCCGGCGCAGCCAGTTGCTCGCGGACCATGCGGGCGCGCGCAGCGGCAAAATCCGTCTCCGAACGCTCCGGCTGACAGGCGACGGGCTGGCAACCGGTCAGCAGCGCGATGCTCACCCACCAGAGCCCGGGCATCCAACGCGCTCTCATGTCCTCAACATAGGCCGGGCGCGGGCCGGGGCAATGGCGAAGAGCGCCGCCCCGCCGGCGGCGGCGAATTTTGCTTTCACCGTCGCGGCCTTTGAAGTTGGCTGGTCGGGTGACGCCGTTGCGGACGATTTTCATGGGCACGCCGGAGCTCGCCGCCGTGTGTCTGCAAGCGCTGCGGCGCGCCCCGGGCGTCGAGCTGGTGGCGGTGGTCACGCAGCCGGATCGCCCCAAAGGACGCGAGTTGAAACTGCAACCTTCCCCGGTCAAGCAGCTCGCGCAGGCGGCCGGCCTGCCGGTGCTGCAGCCCGAATCGGTTCGGGACGCGGCATTTCTGGAGCAGATCCGCGCGCTGCGGCCGGATGTCATCGTGGTGGCTGCGTTCGGGCGGATTCTGCCGCCGGAGCTGCTGGCGATTCCGCCGCTGGGTTGTTTGAATGTCCATGCGTCGTTGCTGCCGAAATACCGCGGCGCGGCCCCGATCCAATGGGCGCTGCTCAACGACGAGCGCGAAACCGGT
>CAYXJB010000046.1:0-16986 GCA_964465445.1 uncultured Verrucomicrobiota bacterium | reverse complement strand
AGGCCGCGGTGGCCGAGGCCGAAACGATGTTCGCTTACGCCGCAGTGCGCGCGCCCTTTGACGGTGTGGTCTCGCGCAAACTCGCCGAGGTGGGCGATCTGGCCTCGCCGGGCCGACCGTTGATCGAGCTCGACGAGCTGCAGCCCTTGCGGCTGGAGGCCGACGTGCCCGAAGCGCTTGCGGGCCGCGTTCAGCCGGGCGCGACCCTGCCGGTGCGCATCGCCAACCCGCCGGTCGAACTCGACGGTGTGGTGAGCGAAATCGCCCCGGCTGCCGATCCCAACAGCCGCACCTTTCTTGTGAAACTGGATCTGCCGCACGCGGCGGGGTTGAAGCCGGGTCAGTTCGGGCGCGTGGCCATACCGATCGGCGAAACGCACGCGGCGCGCGTGCCGATCTCGGCCCTGGTCCAACGCGGTCAGATGGAGATTGTGTTCGTCGTCAACGAAGGCCGGGCGCACCTGCGGTTGGTGAAATCAGGCCGACGCTTCGGCGCGGAGGTCGAACTGGTTTCAGGCGTGCGGCCCGGCGAGCTGGTCGTGATCGAGGGCGCGTCGGGTTTGACCGACGGCCAGCCGGTGCAGCTCCGGTGAACCGCCCGCACGGGCGAGTGGCGGCGAGCGGGACGCGCAACGGTCGGTCGCCGTTTCCGCCGCCCGAACGGCGGCGCGCCCGCCGCCAGGAATCGCACAACCGGCAGTCTGTTTGCATCGAGCCATGAATACGCAGAACGTCCATCTGGGAATCGCCGGCAGGATTGCGCGGGCGTTGATTGATTCGAAGCTCACGCCCCTGATCGTGATCGCGTCGGTGCTTCTGGGCGTGTTTGCCACGGTGTTGTTGCCCCGGGAGGAAGAGCCGCAGATCAAAGTGCCGATGATTGACGTGATGGTGGCGATGCCCGGCTTCAGCGCCCGGGAGGTCGAGCAGCGCGCCACCCGCCCCATGGAAAAGCTGCTCTGGGAAATCCCCGGCGTCGAATACGTTTACTCGACCTCCAGCGAAGGACAGTGCCTGGCCATCGTGCGGTTCAAGGTCGGCGAAGACGTCGAGCGAAGTCTGGTCAAACTCAACCAGAAGCTGCAGTCGAACTTCGATCGCATCCCGCCGGGGGTGTCCTTTCCGCTGATCAAACCCAAGAGCATTGACGACGTGCCGATTCTGGCGCTGACGTTCCACAGCGCCCGCTACGACCATTTCATGCTGCGGCGACTGGTCGCGCAGGTGGACGATGCCGTCAAACAAGTGCCCCAGGTCGCCGAGACGACCATCATCGGCGGAGCGCGGCGACAGGTGCGCGTGTTGTTCGATCCGGCCAGGCTCGCCGCCCGACACCTGAGTCCCGCGACGCTGGTGGCGATGCTCCAGCAGGCCAACCGCCAGTTCCGCGCCGGCGAACTCACCAGCCAGGATCGCACGGTGCTGGTCGAGACCGGCGGTTTCCTCAAGGACGCCGCCGAGGTGGGCCGCGTGGTGGTGGGCGTTTTCGAGGGCAAACCGGTTTACCTGCGCGATGTGGCCGAGATCGTGGACGGCCCGGAAGAACCTAGCCAGTACGTGTTGTTCGGGTACGGCGCAGCCGCCGCGCGGTCGGCCGGTGCGGCTGTCTCGAATGCTCCTGCGGCGAGCGACGAACCGGCCGTCACGCTGGCCATCGCCAAACGTCCCGGCGCGAACGCCATCGCCGTCGCGCGTCGGGTGCTCCGAAAAGTCGAGCTGCTCCGGGGCACGCTGATCCCGGCCGAGGTGCAAATCACCGTCACGCGCCACTACGGGCTGACGGCGGAGGAAAAATCCAACGAACTGCTCCTGCACATGGGCATCGCGGTGTTGAGCGTCTCGGCGCTGATTTTGCTGGTGCTGGGCTGGCGCGAGGCGGGCGTGGTGGCCATTGCGATTCCCTCGACCCTGGCGCTGACGTTGCTGGTCTTCTACCTCTACGGGTTCACGCTCAATCGCATCACGCTCTTTGCGCTCATTTTCAGCATCGGCATTCTGGTGGATGACGCGATCGTGGTGGTCGAGAACATCGTGCGGCATTTCCGGTTGCCGGCCAACCGCGACCGCAATCGCTTCCAGGTCGCCGTCGAAGCCGTCAACGAGGTGGGCAACCCGACCATTCTGGCGACCTTTGCGGTGATCGCCGCGGTGCTGCCGATGGCGTCTGTGAGCGGGCTCATGGGGCCGTACATGCGCCCGATTCCGATCGGCTCCAGCGCAGCGATGTTTTTCTCGCTGGCGATTTCGTTCATCGTGACGCCCTGGGCGGCGGTGCGCATCCTGCAATGGCGCCGCAGCCATGCCGCGGGCGGGGCGCCGGAGCACTCGCACGCTGCCGAGGGTTTGTCTGCGCGATGGTATCGGCGGCTGATGACGCCGCTGATCGCCCGGGCACGGTGGCGAATGGTTTTTCTGGCCGGGCTGGGGTTGTTGCTGCTGGCGGCGCTGGCCACGGTGGCGATCGGTTGGGTGAAGGTCAAAATGCTGCCCTTCGACAACAAGAGCGAGTTCCAGATCATCCTCAACATGCCCGAGGGCAGCTCGCTGGAGCGCACCGCGCAGGCGGCGCGCGAGATCGCCGCGGCGGTGCGGACCGAGCCGGAGGTGACCGATTACCAGATCTACGCCGGGGTCGCCGCGCCGTTCAATTTCAACGGCCTGGTGCGACATTACTTTCTGCGGCGCGGCGCGCACGTGGCCGATTTGCAGATCAACCTCGTCAACAAACACCTCCGCAAGGCCCAGAGCCACGACATCGCCAGGCGCGTGCGAGCCCGCGTGGCGGCAATCGCGGCCAAATACGGCGCCCGCGTCGCAGTGGCCGAGGTCCCGCCCGGCCCGCCGGTGCTCCAGACGCTGGTGGCCGAGATTTACGGGCCCGACGAAGAGGTCCGCCTGGCCCTGGCGCAGCGGGTGATCGAGATTTTCAAACAGACCGAGGGCGTTGTGGATGTGGACTGGTACATCGAAGCCGACCAGCCCAAGGCGCGGTTCGTGGTGGACAAGGAAAAGGCGGCGTTGCACGGCATCAGCGCCGAGCTGATCGCCACCACGTTACGTCTGGCGGCCGGCGGCGTGCCGGTGGATCTGGTGCATCAGCCGCGCGAAAGAGAGGATCTGAACATCGTCCTGCAACTGCCGCTGGCCGACCGTTCCAACCCGGAGGATCTGCTGGCGCTGCGTCTGCCGGCGGGTCATCCCGCCTCGCCCTCCGGTTCGGCGCATGCCTCCGGCCCAGCGCCGCTGGTGCCGTTGCGGGAGCTGGTCCGGATCGAACCGGCCGTGGCCGACAAGAGCATCTACCACAAAAATCTCCTGCCGGTGACCTACGCGATTGGCGACGTGGCCGGGGCGATCGAAAGCCCCGTGTACGCGATCCGCAAAATGAACCGCGCGCTGCGGCAGTTGGACGCGCGGCAATTCGGCGGCCGGGCGGCGCGGCTCGAAATTTACAATGCGACGCTGCCGTTCAGCGATCTGGAGCCGGCACTCAAATGGGACGGCGAGTGGCAGATCACGCTGGAGGTGTTCCGCGATCTGGGGCTGGCTTTCGGCGCGGTGCTGATCCTCATTTACATCCTCATGGTCGGCTGGTTTCGATCGTTTCTGACGCCCTGGATTGTGATGACGGTGATTCCGTTTTCGCTGGTCGGCATTCTTCCGGCGCACGGGGCGCTGGGGGCGTTTTTCACCGCGACCTCGATGATCGGATTCATGGCCGGGGCGGGCATCGTGGTGCGCAACTCGATCATTCTGGTGGATTTCATCGAGATGCGGCTCGCCCAGGGCAACGCGCTGGCCGAGGCGGTGATCGAGGCGGGACTGATCCGGTTTCGGCCGATCGCGTTGACGGCGCTGGCGGTGGTGGTCGGCGCGGCGGTGATTTTGTTCGACCCGATTTTCCAGGGACTGGCGATCTCGCTGATGGCCGGCGGTCTGGCGGCGATGTTCATCGCACCGGTTACCGTGCCGCTGCTCTACTACATGGCATTTTCCGGGCGCGCGGCGTCATCAGGCCGACCCTGAGCATCGCAAGCCCGCCGGACGGACCGGCGAGTCGGCGCGCGTTTGCCGCGGCGGCTTCAGCTTTCCGGCAAGACGCGGCGCACCCGGAGCAACTGAGCCGCGCGCCGCGCATCGTAGAACGGCGAGCTGGGATCGAGGCTGTTGATCCGCACCCGTTGCGAGGTGTGGATGAAAAGCCGCTCGCCCAGATAAATGCCCACATGCGTGATGCGCTCCGGTTGCCGCCCGCCGGTGCGCCGCCCGAAAAACAACAAGTCACCCTTGCGCAGGCGGCTCAAATCCCCGTCCAGCGGCACCTCAACGCCCTGTTGGGCCTGTTCACCGGCGTTGCGTTTGAGTTCGATGCCGTTGAGGCCGAAGACGAGTTTGGTCAACCCCGAACAATCCAGTCCGCGCGGGGTGTTACCGCCCCAGAGATACGGACGGCCGAGAAACAGCCTGGCCGTGCGCTCGATGTTCTCGGCGGTGGGGCGTCGCGTGGCCTTCCACTGCTCGAACTCGGTCGCCGCCGCGCGCGGCAGAAAACCACGCCGCCCGTCGGGCAACGCCACCTCGAGCCACTCGCCGTGCTCGGCCACCCGCCGGAGTCGGCAGCCCAACACCACGTCGCTGAGCGGCTGGGCGTCGGGCCCGGGCGCTTCGCGCACACATTCCTCCAGCGCGGTGACGATCCAGAGCGGCGAGGTTTCCCAACGACGCACCTCGGCCGCACCGCAGCGCACAAAGCTGCCACCCTCGAGCCAGCAGCGGTAACCGTCGCGGGTCTCGATCTGGAACCAACTGCCTTTTTGTTTCCAGGCGCGGAGCGCTTCGCCCAGCAACAGTTGCGTGGCCTGCTCGGCTTTGTGCGAGGGCAGCTCGCGCGCGGTGGCCACGCTCACTGAAACGAGCCCCCAGGCATCTTCGCCCAGATCGCGCACCGGGCCGCGGGCCGATGGACTTTCGCTATGGGGCAGTTGCGGTTCGGGGCGCACGACCGAACAGGCCGCCAGGGCCAGCGGCAGGCCGGCGATCCACTGGAAAACGGGGAGGGATTTCATGGCCAAGCTCTCGCCTGCAGATGAAAAAGCGCCCACAGAGCCGTGGCGAGCCCAAAATGCCCGACGGTGTCAACCAACCGGTTTGACCCCGGCCGCGGCGTTGCGGCGCGTGACATTGCGACGCCGAAACACCGGGGTCGCATCGGCGTGGAAACATCAACGCCGTTTGAGCGTCACGCGCTGGACGACCAGTTCGGACGCTGTTGCGGCGATGCGGAAATCGGCGCCGCCGTTCTGCCGGTTGGCGAACCGCGCCGCGTCGAGATCGAACCCGGCGACCTTCCATTCGCGATCGCCCTCCAGTTGGAGCGAGCGGCTGCGGCTGTAGGTACCGCCGAACGGCGCGGCGGGGTCGCTGCCGTCAAATTCGACACGAAGCTGTCCCGGCGCCACGTCGCAATAGATCAGCTCGACCCGCGCGTTCATGGTGGTGTTGGTCTTGAACGAGTCGTCTACGCGGAAGTACAGGTACGCGGTCGAGCCGTCGCGGAAGGGTCGGCTGACCCAGGCCGGGCGATCCTTGATCTTCCGGACCGTGGCGTGGCCGTCTTCGGGTGTGACGAGGGTCAGTCCCTCGTTGGGCGGCTGGCCGGCGGTGGCCGAGACGCTCCGGGCTTTGAGGAACGGGCCCTCGGGCGGCGGTCGCCAACCCTGCTTGAAGAGCTGGGCGTACTTGCGGGTCAGCTCGATGTATTGACGGCCATACTCGCGCGACTCGCAGATGTCGGTGCCCTCGTGGAATTCGTTCCACGTTTCGATCATGACGAAGTTCGAGGGCCGACGCAGGAACTGCAGCCAGCTCCGGGTGTAAAAGCGGCCGTTTTCCCGGTCGCGGACCAGCGGGGCGCGGCCCGGCACCGCGGAGTGATCGTAGCCGGGGCCGATCTCGCCGATGCCGGGATTTTTGAATTTCAGTGCGCCGCCCCAAGCGCAGGTGCTGTCGCCCTTCAGCCCCCAGGAATCCTGCGGGGCGATCCAGGGCACGCGCCCGGCAAAGTCCTTGGGAAATTCGGCTTTGACGTAATCGAGCAGGGTTTGATCCCATTTCTTTGCGAACGCCGCCGCGTAGAGCAACACGATGGGCCTGCCCTCGATCATCGCCCAGTGCCGGGGCGGGATGCAGGAGAAAAAGTCGCGGATCGTAACGTAAAAGAAGCGTTTTCCGTACTCGGCGGTCAGGTCGGCGTGGTAACGCCAGTGATTCCACTGCAACGTGCTGGTGTCGTAGAAGAGCCCGATGCGGGGCGGGTTGCGGCCTTCGCGCAACAGTTCGTCGCGCGCCTGCACCAGCGGCGGCAGACCGGCGAAACTCCAGTGCAGCGCGGTGTTGGTGGCGTGTTCGGCCGGTGATCCCCAGAAGACCATCAGCGCCACGTCAATGCCGGCGGCCTCCATGTCCGCCAACTGCGTTTTGTGCCAGCGCACCGATTTGTAGGAAAAATCCTCCAGGCTGGGCGGATGCGTCGTCAACGCATCGGTGCCGTCCTCCGGGTCAATGATGTGGGCTTTGGTGTAGATGTCGTACCAGTAGAAGTAGTAGGTGCCGACGAGCCGATCGCTCGAGCGAAAACTGCGGCTTCCGGTGAAATCCTCCGGGCGCGGACGGACGTACGGGCCGAAGGCCGGAGGAATTTCGTGTTCGGCGGCGCGGCTGGCATCCAAGCCGGTCAACAGCAGCGCCGCAAGGCAACCCCGGGCGACTCGGGCGACGAATTCGTGTTTCATTCCGGCGGCAATTAACCGTTTCGATCGCGCGGCGCCAACTCTTCGTGGACCGCAGGAACGGCCGTCCGCTCGAGCGCAGTGAGGCGCGAGTGGCGCTGCCGGATGATGGCGAGCCGCGCCCGGCTGCAAAACGGCGCTGCGCCGCAGCCGGCCCGTGAGGACCGAAGAGCTGCGGCGCAGAGGCCAACTGCTCCAGGTGTTATTTGGCCTGGACGCGGTAGAAGCGCTGGTTCACACCCGCGATGTTGTCCACGTAGGAGGCGGTCGGGCCGCTGGCGGTGATTTCGCCGCCCAGGTTTTGCCACGGGCCGGCGAGGGTGGCGGCGGCCTGGACCTGATATTTGGCCCCGGGCTGCGCCTCCCATTCGAGCGTGAGCGTGCCGTTGCCGCGGGCGACGTTGAGGATGCGGAAGGCGGCGGCCGGTGGCGCGTAGTTGGGATTGAGCAACAGCGCCAGAATCCCGTTGTTTTCGTTCAACGCGAACAGGTAGGTGTTCCCGCCGAAGTCCAGCGCGCCGTTGGCTTCGATGCTCGGATTGTAGGTCGGGAAGAACTCCTGATCGAGCAACTGCGGGCCCAGGTCGAGGTTCGCGACGTTGTAGAGCTGGACGTTCTTCTGGTCGTCGCGGGCGATGCCGGCCAGCAGTTTGAGGCTGTGATTGTAGGCGATGGTGGTGACGGTGGCCGAGACCACGTCAATGTCGTAGGTGCGCAGCACCGTGGCCGAGCCGCTGCCGAGATCGTAGCTGACCAGGTAAAGCTTGCCGCCGTCGTCCCTCCAGGTTTTGGCCCAGAAGGTGTTGCCGGCGCCGAAGCAGATGCCGATGCGGGCAAAGCGCGGCGGCACGCCCGGCACGAGGATTTCGTGCGTCGTGAAGTTCGTGCCGTCGGCGGTGGTCAGGATGGCGACGACGTTGGTGTTGTAGGCGCTCAGGAGCAGCTCGGTGTTCGTGCCCGCGCCGCGCACGTCCATCTGGTAGCCGGCGATCGCGTTGGGATAGAGCGTCGGGAACGGATCGCCGCTGAAGGCCACGGTCGCGACGGTCGTCGGGTCGTCATTGGCCCAGCGATAGATCTTCAGCGGATCGGACGCGGCGGTGGTGGTGCGATTGGCGGCGTACACCACGCCATCGTCGGCCACACCGATCTTGTTGACCCAGCGATTGCCGCCCGAGACAACGCTCACATCGAGCAGGTGTTTCTCCGCTCCGGTGAGCGCATCCAGAACCGCGATCGTCGCGGTGGTCGTGGTCGGATCGTAGCTGGCGATCAGCAGGTTGGATCGGGCCGGGTTGAAGGCCATGCCGTACTGCTGGTAGTTGGTCGTCAGGTAGGGCCGGCTGCCGGGGCTGAGCGTCCAGAGGTTGGTGAGCACGTCGCTGGTCAACGCTTCGATCACGGTGATGAGCGCCGGGGCGCTGTCGCGGTAGCCGCCCGAGTTGATGACGCGCGCGACGTAGTTGCCGGCCTGGTTGGTCTGGATGTTGGCGATGGTCAGACTCGAGTTGGTGGCGCCGGCGATGGGCCCGCCCTCGAAGTACCACTGGTAGCTCAAGGGCGTGGCGCTGTCGGCCACCACGGTCAGCGTGGGGCTGGTGCCGCGATACCACGTGCCGCCGCCGGGATGCTGGAGGATGACCGGCAGGCTGGGGGTGCCGCCGTTGACGCGGAAGGCTTTCAGGCCGTTGTTGACGCCCAACGCCACCAGATAACCGGCGGCAAAGTCCACGTTGCCCTGGTACTCGATGTCGGCGTTGTAACTGGTGAACAATTCCTGGTCCACCCACAGCGGCCCGGCGTCCAAGTCGGTGACGTCGTACACCGGCACGCTGACGGGGGTGGGCGGGCTGCCGTTCTGCAGGCCCGCCAACAGGCCCGTGGCCGGATCGTATCGGATGCCGGTGACCGAGGTCGGCACGCTGCGCGCGCCGGAGGTGGGATAGGTTTTGACGACCCAGCCCGTTTGGGTGGCTTCATCGAACTGGACGAGCATGAGGCTGCCCACGGCCTTGGCCCAGAAGGTGTTCGTGCCCGGTCCCCAGCTCAGCCCGAAGCGGAACTGGTTGTCCGGCGCGTTGGTGACGATGATCGGGGTCGAGCTCAGAATGCCGGTGATCGGATCGGGTCGGAGGATGGCCACGGCCCGGGCGTTGAGCGGGGTGGGGCTGTATTTGCCCCCGCCCAGGAGAATCTCCGTGTTCGGGCCGCTGCCGCGCACGGTGATGTTGGCGCCCCAGCCGATGCTGGTTGGCGTCAGGCCGTTGCCCGGATCGCCGGAGAAGAGCACGCCTTTGAGCGCCGGCACCGGGTTGTCGTCGGAGAATCCCAGAATGACCAGCGGCGTCGAGGCGGTGTCGCCGGTGACGTTGCAAACGTAGATCACGCCGTCGTCGGCGATGTCCACCTTGTTCATCGGGTTGGCCCCGGCCAGCGTCAAACCCGAGTAGTCAATGTAGTGCTTGTGCGCGCCGGTCTGGATGTCCAGCACGGCGATCATGTTGGTGGGATTCTGGCGGGTGACGACGATGACGTTGGTGGTCAGCGGGTTGATGGCGATGCCGTATTCGCGGTAGTTGGCGGTGAGGTAGGGCCGCGAACCGGCAGCGAGGTTCCAAATATTCGTGACCACCGGCGAGGGATTGCCCGGTTGCACGGTCAACACGGCCGCGCTGCTGGTGGCCGTGCCGACCGCGTTGCTGACCGCGACGCTGTAGGCGGCCTGGTGCGAAAGGCTGACGTTGGAGAGGGTGTAGCTGGCGGCCGTCGCGCCGGGAATCGCCACGCTGTTGGAAAACCATTGGTAGCTGAACGGCTTGGTGCCGCTGACCACGACGTTGAACGTCCAGAACGCGGCGCCCTCCCAAACCGTCACGCTGGCCGGCGGAGTGACGATAACCGGCGGCAGGTACACTTCAGCCAGATTGTAAGCCAGGATGCCGTTGTCGGTTTCCAGCGCAAAGAGCTTGCCGTTGCGGATCGAGACGGCTCCGACGAAGTTGCCGTTGATGTTGGAGGCCGGGAAACTGCGCGTGGTGTCCAGTTGCACCGGCAGCGTGGGGTCGGAAATGTCGTAGAGGCGCAGCTTGTGGCCGGAGGTGGTGGTGTTGCTGGCTTCAACGATTGCGAGCAGGTTGCGCGTGACGTCCACGCCCAGCGGTCCGCCGACCACGCCGCTGACCGACAGCGTCACCGAAGCCGAGTTGCCCGGCAGGTTGAGCGTGAGGAGCTTGAGATTGCCGCTGGCCTGCTTGGCCCAGAAGGTGTTGCCCGCGCCCCAGGCCAGCCCGTACCGCAGGTCGCCGGAGGCCGCGTCGGTCGTGATCTTGGTCGCCGTGAAATTGGTGCCGTCGGCGGTGGTGAGCAACGCCGCGTTTTGCCCGAGCGTTCCCAGGAGGATTTGCGTGCCGGTGCCGGTGCCCCGGAGGGTCATCGAGTCGCCAAACCGGCGATTGTTCGCGACCGCGTCGGCCGCGGAGGGATCGCCCGAATAGACCAGTTGCGGCGGGGCAGTTTCGTTGGCCCAGCGATAAAGCTTGTAGGGACCGGCCGAGCCGATCGCGTCGGTCGTCAGGTTGCCCACGTAAATGACGCCGTCATCGGTCACGCTGACCAGGTTCACGTGGAAGGTGCCGCCGCTGATGACGTTGGTGTCGTAGGGCAACGTGCCGAGCAGCACGCCGGTGGCACCGTCGAGCACATAGACGGCGTTGCTGCCGGTGCGGCTGGCGACGAGCACGTGGCCGGTGACCGGATTGTAGGCCAGCCCGCGCGTGCGGTCGTCGTCCTGCAGGAACGAATGCGAGGGCGAACCGGCCGCGACGCTCCAGAGATTCGAAAGGGCGTAGGACTGGCTCCAGGCGCGGCTGGCGCCGCCCACGGCAAGGACCAACAGCAGCGCCGCACACAGGCGAGAGGTCGAACGGTGTCGCAACGGGGTGAACTCGAACATGGTTTTCATGGTTGAATCATTCTGCCTTTCCCACGGGCCGAGTTTGCGGCCCCGGCGCGAAAATCGTCCATGACGCATTTGCGTCAGCAGCGCTCCCTTGCTTCGAGTGCTCGAATGGGCGCAAATAACGGTGAGATGAGAGCAGCTCAGATCTTGCTGGACCGGCTGGCGGGCCGGCGCGGTGGCCCCGGCCGCGGGCGGGGCGGTGTGCGCGCCGCCGGTGCGGGGGCCTTTACGCTCATCGAGTTGCTGGTGGTCATTGCGATCATTGCGATTCTTGCGGCGATGCTCCTGCCGGCGCTGGGCCGCGCCAAGGCGCGCGCGCAAACCTTCAGTTGCGTCAACAACGTCAAACAACTGCAGGTCTGCTACGAGATGTATGCCGCCGACAACAACAACCGGCCGGTGGACAATTCGGTCTCGGGCACCTCCAGTCCCGGGGCCAAGGCCTGGATTCAGGGCAATGTGCAGCAATACACCGCCGGGTACGAGGAAGAACCCAAGCGCGGCGTGCTGTATCCGTACAACTCCTCGCTGGGCATTTACAAATGCCCCGCCAGCCGCGCCTACGTGCGGGGGCTGGGTTGGGGCAGCACCGGGCGCGTGCCGCACAACCGCAGCTACGCCATTTCGGTGTGGCTGGGCAGCAACCTGGGCGACAGCACCCCGAGCATCGCGGCGCAAATCGCACAGAAGCTCGACGCCGTGCGCAATCCGTCCCAGACCTCGGTGTTCATCGAGGAAAATCACATCAGCATTGATAACGGCGCAATCGGCTTCAATCGCCTCGGCATCGGTCTGGTGTGGAATCTGCCCTCCAACCGCCATGACAACGGCTGCGGCATGTCGTTCCTGGACGGACACGCGATCGTCATGAAATGGAAAGGGCCGCGACTGAAGGAACTCAACGCGCAGTTCAATGCCGACGATTCAGCCAGCCAGCGACCGCAGCCGACCATCAACCCCGTGCACAGCCAGCCGTGGGATCCGAACGACGTGGACTACATCAAACTGGCTGAAACGTCCCCGGAACTCTGACGCGCCGGCCGAACTGCACGGCGCACATCATCCTGCCTGAAAGGCCTTCGGGTGTTCGCCACCTGACACGACTCTGAGAGCTTGCGCTTGGAGCGAGGGACGCTTCGGCAAAAGGCCCGATAAGGCGGTTGGACCGGGAACGGACTCTCAACCCGGAGCGAGAGTGGGTGTTCTACGGGCGTAGGGCAGTTTCCAGGGCGCGCGGTACACGCTCCCGACCATCGCATCAGCCCCGGCGTGGTTCAGGATCCGCTCCTGCGCCGCGTCCCAAACCAGCTTCTGGCCGGTGCGGAAGGCGATGTTGCCCAGGTGCGCCACCGTCGAGACGTGATGCGCGAGCTCGAGATGGAGCACGGGCTGGCGTCGGCTTTTGACGCAATCGAGGAAGTTGCGGATGTGAGCCGGCCGCGGGTCGCCGCTGCCGGGATGTTTCTCGGGTTCGAGGCTGGCTTTGCGTTTCTCGATGAGCAGTTCCCAGCCCGCGTCGTTGAGCAGGATCGTGCCCTCGGTTCCGCTCCAGGACACGCCCCAGGAGCGCCCGTTCAGGCCCACGCCCATGCCGCTTTTGTGCTCCCATTCCAGCAGGAAGCCAGGGAATTCATAGACGGCGATTTGCGAGTCGGGCGTTTCGCGGACGTTGTCCTGCACGAACGTGCCGCCGCTGGAACAAACCGTTCGCGGCGGCACCACCTCCATTCCCATCAGCGCCATGTTGATCAGGTGCACGCCCCAGTCGGTCATCAGTCCACCGGCGTAGTCCCAGAACCATCGGTTCGGGTTGAACGGTCGCTTGGGCGCCGGACCCAACCACAGGTCGTAATCCACCCCGGCCGGGGGCGGACCGTCGGGTTGGGGTTGGAGCGGCGGCTGCCAATCCAGCCACGCCCAGGCTCGGACCATGCTGACCTTGCCGAGCTTGCCGGATTTGACGAATTCGGCTGCCTGGATGATGTGCCGGCAGCTCTTCCACTGGGAGCCCATTTGCACGATGCGTCCGTGCCGCTGCGCGGCGGTGAGCATGGCGCGGCCCTCGTCAATGGTGCGGGCCAGCGGTTTCTCGACGTACACGTCCTTGCCGGCCTGACACGCCAGCACCGTGGGCAGCGCGTGCCAGTGATCCGGCGTGGCCACGATCACCGCGTCCACGTCCGCCCGATCCAGCACCCGGCGAAAGTCCTTCACCGTGTCGGGCGCCTTGCGGTCTTTGGCGGCGCAAACCTCCAGCCCCTTGGCGATCATCGCGTCATCCACGTCGCAAATCACCACGCACTCGACGTCCGGATTGGCGAGAAAACACGCCAGATCGCCGCGGCCCATGTTGCCGGAGCCGATCAGGCCGACGCGAATTTTCTCGCTCGGGGCCGTTTCGCCGGCGCGGAGAGACCGCACGAACGGGAACGTCAAACCGCCGGCCAGCGGCGCAGCCGCCGCCAGAGCGGAGCGTTGAAGAAACGAACGACGCGACAGTTCGGTCGAAACAGCGGGTTTCACAGGTCAAAAGCTTGAATCAGCGCGTGCGACAGCGGCGAGACACACTCGGGCCGTTCCATCCGGCCGCGTGTGCCACCAGGATGTGGACCGGCGTTCGGATACGATTGATGCGGTTCATCGGTGCGAAACTAGCGCTTCGATGCTCCAACGCAATGACGTGTTCACGTCAGCGTGGCGCGCCCGGCGCGAGATGACCGCTCTGGGCGAGCACCTCGCGCCAGCGCGCTGCGGCCCGATCCAGTGCTGCCTGGGGGGTGCTCTCGCCGCGAATGGCCTGGATCAGCTCGTGATCGAGGTAATCGGACAATTCCTGCGAGGGCGGGATGCGCAGGCGCGGTTGCGTGCGGGCCAGTCCGTCGAGCAACGGCCTGAGGTAGAAGATCGTCTCCTGGCATTGGGCGTCGGCGTAGGTGGAGAGCCGCGGCGAACCTTTGCCGAAGACCAGCAGCAGCCGGCGGGCGTTCTGGCGATCCACAAAAAAGCGAATCCAGCGCGTGGCGGCATCCAGATCGCGGCAGGCGGGGTTGATACCCAGCGACCAGGCGCTGAGCTGGGGCCGGCCGCCGGGGATGACCGTGGCGCCGATTTTCCCGGCGATTTTGCAGCGGTTGGTGTCGTTGAGTTGCGACCACAGCAGGCTGGGCCAGCCCATGTACATTGCCGCGCGACCCTGCAAAAAGAGCGTGTCGGCTTCCTGAACCGAGCGATCCTCGCAATGCGGCGGGGCGTAGCGATACATGGCGGCGAAGAGCTCCAGACTGCGCAGGCCGATCGGGGAATGGAACGCCGGCTGGCCCTGCGCGTCGAGCAGTTCGCCGCCCAGGCCGTGAAACACGCCCGACCAGAGCGTGTAGGTCTGTTCGCGGCCCATCAGCACGTTCCCGTAGAGCGATTCGGAGTTTAGAAACCGGGCGATCTGCAGGTATTCCTCCCAGGTCCGCGGCGGCGTCAGCGGCCGACCGGTGAGCTGTTGAAATTCGGACGAGCGCGCCGCAAACACATCGGTCCGATACAGCAGCGTGATCACATCGCACGCCATCGGCACGCCGTAAAGCCGGCCCTGCCACTGACCGCAGACGGAGCGAACCGCCGGGATGAAATCCTCGTTCAGATCCGGGGCCAACCGCCCGACCACATCCTCCAACGGACGCAGATGCGGTGCGATCTGACCTTCCCATTGATAGGCAACCTGGAGCACGTCGTAATGCCGGCCGCCGGTGAGCAGTTCGGTGAGAATTTTCTCGCGCAGACTGAACAGGCCGGCGCTGAGGATGCGCACCCGAATGCCGGTTTGTTTTTCAAATTCGCCCGCCAGCATCCGGGCGGCCTGGTCATAACCGGCCATGTGGAAGGAGGTGATCTCGCGCACCGGCCGGGGCGGTTCACGCCGGCAGGCCGAGGGCAGACTGCCCAGCAGCGCAGCGAGGAGCAGGCCCAGCGCCAGAGCCGGCGCGGTTGCAACCGGTTTCATGGCGAGCGCACCAGATGCTCGGAGAGCGCCTTGGCCACCGCGCCGCCGCGCGTGTTGACGTGGAGTTTGGCGTAAATGTTTCGCAGGTGATTGTCCACGGTGTGATAGCTCAGCCCCAGCCGGTCGGCGATTTCCTTTTTGACCAGGCCCTGGACCATGAGCTCGAGCACCTCACGCTCCCGTTCCGAGAGTCCGTAGTCGCGGGCGGGTCGCGATTGCGCCGCGAACTGTTCGAGCACCATGCGCGCGATGCGCGGGTTCATCGGCGCGCCGCCCCGGAGCACCTCGGTCACCGCGCTGGCGATCGCCTCTTCGTCGCTGCTCTTGAGCAGGTAGCCGGACGCACCCGCGCAGATGGCCTTGAAGACCTTTTCCGGATCGTCAAAGACCGTGAGCATGATGATTTGCGCGCGCGGACAAAGCTCTTTGAGACGCGGAATGCCCTCGATGCCGCTCATGCCCGGCAGACCCACGTCCAGAAGAATCACATCCGGCGCCGGCTGCGTACGCAGCGCCTCGAGCGCCTCCTCGCACGAGCCAAAGGCGCAAGGACATTCCATCGTGGCGCTGCGATTCAACACACGCGCCAGCACCCGACGCGAATCGGGATGATCCTCGATGAGCCAGACGCGAGCCTTGGCGGGCGCACCGGTTTGCATCGGTTCAATCTTGTTGCCTGCGGATCAGCCGGGCAAGCCTGCGGCCCGTCATCGGGGCGGTGCTCAGCACCAGCGTCGTGCCCTCACCGGGTCGGCTCCGGATGTGCACCTGGCCGCCCATTTTGGCGGCGCGGGCGCGCAGGTTGCGCAGTCCCTGACCCGACCCGATCGCGTCCGGGTCGAATCCGATGCCGTTGTCACGGATGGCGATGCGCCAGTGGTTGCCGAGCCACTGGATGTGCACCTCGACGCGGCTGGCGCGGGCGTGTTTGGCGATGTTGGTGAGCGCTTCCTTGAAAAAGAGGAACAGATGCTGGCGCAAATCCAGCGGCAGTTTGCGGACCAGCGCCGACTCGGCGCAGTCGAGCCGGTACTCGACCCCGCGCAACGCCGTCGCGGCGAAATCCTTGGTGCGCAGCACCAGATCGTGCATTGTGTCGAAGGCTGGATTGATCAGCCAGATGATGTCGCGGATGGCGTTGGCGGTCTGGCCGGCGATGCGGGCGATTTCGTCCACGTCCTGCCGCGCCTGCGGGCTGAGCTGGCCGTCTTTGACGAGCATGCGCGTCAGCAGCGTGATGCTCCAGAGGCTGGAGCCGATTTCATCGTGCAAATCCCGGGCAATCCGCACCCGCAAGCGCTCCATCTGCCGCTGTCGGGCGCGACGGGCCGCATACCAACCGA
This sequence comes from uncultured Verrucomicrobiota bacterium, assembly GCA_964465445.1. Taxonomy (GTDB): domain Bacteria; phylum Verrucomicrobiota; class Verrucomicrobiia; order Limisphaerales; family JAOAIM01; genus JAOAIM01. The sequence goes on along the minus strand of CAYXJB010000046.1, from coordinate 903 downwards.
GCAACCCGCCGGCGCCGCCCAATGCCAGACCGAGTCGAAACCAGAGTGTTTCCCACCAGAACGGCAACACGCTCACCGCAACACTGGCGCCGCGGGTGTTCCAGACGCCGTCGTGGTTGCACGCCACCACCTGAAAACGATACCGGCCCGGCGAGAGCTTCGGATACCGCACCGTGCGGCTGCTGGTCGGCTCGCTCCAGTCCCGATCCAATCCTTCGAGCCGGTAGCGGAACTGCACCTTGCCCGGCGCCGTGAGGCTCAGCGCGGTGAAGTTGAACCGCAGGCTTTCCCTGCCCGGCGGAACGCGCACGCCCTGCTCGAACGACACCGCCACATTGTCCACCAGCACCGACTCGATCCGCACCGGCGGTGGCGTTCGATTCCACCGGACCGGACCGGTTTCGAGCCGCACCAGGCCGCGGCTGGTGGCAAACCAGATTCGGCCGGGCCCGGCCCGGGCCTGGTGCGAACGACTCAGCGGCAGGCACTGGAACACCGGCAAGCCGTCCTCCCTGCCGTAATGCACGGCGGTGGCCAGCGGGGAACGGCCCTCGGCCAGATCATGCAGCACCGCCCTGGGCACGCGCGCAATGCCACTCAACGAACCGATCCACAGATTTCCATCCCCGTCACTCTGCACCTGAAACACCGCTTCCTCGACCAACCCACCCCCACTGCCCAGGGCGCGAACCCGTCCGTCCCTGACCCGGCACAGGCCGCGCGCCGTGCCCACCCACAGCGAACCATCCGCATCCGCGTGCAGGGCGTAAATCTGCGTGCTCGGCAAACCGGACGCGGCCCCAAACTCCTCGAATTGCCCGTCCACAAAACGGAACAGCCCGTCGCCACTGGTGCCGACCCATAGCGCGCCGGCGGCATCTTTTTCGAGCGCCGACACGTACG
>CAYXJB010000045.1:784-17044 GCA_964465445.1 uncultured Verrucomicrobiota bacterium | reverse complement strand
TTCATCGCTGGCAAAAACCCGGGCGCGCTCGAAACTCAGCACCGCCAGAACAGCCACCAGCACCGCCGATACCGGCACGAACAGCCGCTCCGGCACAAAAGCCCGCACCGCCGCCGCTCCCAGCGCCAGCACGCACACCGAGGCCGGATAAACCAGGTGGTCCGACACGCGCGCCACGGCCAGAAAATACATGTCCACCAAACCCAACACCTGCAGCAGCAGCACAGTGAATCCGCCCAGCCCCGGCCACAGAGCACGCGCCCAACCTGTGCGGCTCGCGCCCACCGCCAACAGGCCGCACCAGCCAAGCAGCGGCAGCCAGCCCAGGGCCGACCGGGCGTTTACCTCCCATTGCGGATAAACCGCCGCCAGCCCCACCGGCACGAGCAATTTGCCCAGATAAAACCACAGTGCCCGACCCGCTGCGGCCAGACGCGAAAGCCAGTCCAGGGTCTGGACCGGCTCGGAGGCCAGAATCCGAAACGTTTGCAACCGGAGCGTGACCAGACCGAAAACCAGCGACAGAAGAAAAAACGGCAACGCGCGCCACAGATCCTCGCGCTTGGGCATGCCGCGCCACCGGGCCAGAACGCCCAGCAACACCACCGGCCACATCACCACCGCCGTCTTGCTCGCCAGCCCCAGCGCAAACGCCACCACCGAGCCGGCATACAACCATCGGGCGCGACGCCGGCCTGCGATGCCGTCAGCCGTCTCGGCGACTGGCTCGCAATTCGCCCGTTGTCGCGCGCTTTCGAACCATCCCCATGCGCTCAGCAGCGCGAACGCCAGCGCGAGCGTGTTCTTGAGCTGCGAAATCCAGGCCGCCGACGCCACGCACACCGGATGCACGGCAAAGAGCGCCGCAGCCAGTCCCGCCGCCCGAACGCCCAACGTCGCGAGCACACGCCAGAGCAACAGCGCATTGAGCGCGTGCAGGGCCACGTTGACGACGTGATACCCGGTCGGTTGCTCGCCCCAGAGCCGGTGCAACAGGGCAAACGCCATCGTGCTGAGCGGGAAATCAGTCTGAAACCAGATCGAAATCCAGCGGCCTTCGCCGGTCAGGAGGGGGTTTTGGCCGATCAACAACGGATCGTCCCAGACGAATCCGCCGCCGAGCACGGGCGCGTAGGTGGCAAAGGTCAGTGCCACCAGCCCGGCGGCCAACAGCCCCGGATGGAATTGACGGCGGCGCTCCATCGTCGGCGCGGTTTTCTCGGAGCGGCAGGTCCGGTCGCCACAACCCTCACCCCGCCCGCCGGCTCAGCGCACCGGCGGCACGATGCGATACACCTGCTGCGCGTGCACGTCCATGCCCGCCTCGGTCCACACGACGTAGTCGGCGCGGAGCATTTTTTCCTCGATCGGCATCTGGGCGGCGATGCGCTGCTGGATTTGTTCGGGCGACCAGCCGCGGGCCAGCAGTCGTTGCCGCTGGGTGGCGGCCGAGCAGGCGACACAGATCACCGCATCGAATTCTTTCTCGGCCCCGATCTCGAACAACAGCGGGACGACCACGACTCCAAGCGGTCGGTTCTGCGCGCGCCAGGCGGCCACCTGCGCCCGCCAGGCCTCTTGAATGCGCGGATGCAAAATCGCTTCGAGCCGCCGGCGCGCCTGGGCATCGGCGAACACCAGCCGGGCCAGCTCCTCGCGTCGTAAACGCCCTTTGGCATCGAGGAAATCGCGACCGAAAGCCTGCGCGATTTCCTCCAGGGCCGGTTGGCCCGGCCCGACAAGTTCGCGGGCCAGTTCATCGGTGTCGAGCACGGCCGCGCCACGCCACTGAAGCAGTTGGGCGCAGGCGGATTTGCCCATTCCCACCCCGCCGGTCAACCCCAGCAGCCTCATGCCAACCGGGCGACGCGGGCTCGAACCGAGCCCGGGCCGTTTGCGGGTTTGGAGTCGGCGCGCCGATCGCCGCGAAGGATCATGGCACCAGCCGCACGGCGCGATAGAAGCGTTGTCCGAACAGCGGCGCGTCGGTGTCGGTGAATTTGGCCATGCCGCTGCCGGGCAGGGTGTTGGTGAGCACCGGCGTCCAGTCCAGGAGATTGGTCGAGGCCTGGATCACGTAGCTCAGGCCGGGTTCACCGCTGAGCGTGGCCTGAACCTGGCCGTTGGTGACGACGACGTCTTCCAGGCGCACCGGACGCGGCACCATCACGGTCGTGAGGCCTTGCGCGAGGTTGTTGACCGGGTTGAGGTCGGTTTCGTTGGCAACGACGCTGGCCGTGCCGGTGTGGACACCGGCCAGAACCGCTGCGAGGTGCACCGTGACGGTCGCACCCTGACCGACCGGCAGATCGCCCAGGTTGGCGGTGACCAGATCGCCCAGTGTGCTCACGCTGCCCTGGGAAGCGCTGCCAGAGATGTAACTCAAGCCCGCAGGCAGCAGGTTGGTGACGCTCACGCCGGTGGCATCCGACGGGCCGAGATTGGTCACGACGATCGTGTAATCCAGGCCGCCGCCCACGTAAAGCGGGTCGGGCGCATCGCTCAGACTGATCGCCAGATCCGCCACCGGATTGACGGTGCTGAGCGTCTCGATGGTCAGACTCCAGCCGCCGGCGATACCGCCGGCATCACCGGTGGCGTCATCCACCACGTAGAGGGACCACACGCCGTTGGGGTCGCTGCCGTTGAACAGGCTCAACGGTCCGCCCGCAGCGCCACTCGGCGCCGGAGGCGCGAACGCGTCACCCGGCTCGTAATCCGCCGGTTGATAGCTGCCCGAGAGAATCTGCCCGGCGTCCGGCACCGGTGCGCCCGCCGCGTCGTCGAGCGTGATCGTTACGTTGGTGACGGGTCGGCCGCCTCCGGCGTCCGAGAGGATCACGCGTTTGTGCCCGGCCGGACCGACCAGCAACAGATCCAGGTCGTCAGGGAAGGCGTGTGTCAGACCGTGCAGGCTGACGGTGACGCGACTGATCAGGCCGGTGAGGCCCGAGACCAGAATCGTGGACGGATACGGTGAGGCGATGCCGTTGTCGGGAATGCTGATGGCGTTGGTGTTTGCAAAAGTCGCGCGACCCGGCAGATGGAAAACGAATTGAACCGTGCCCAGGTCGGTCGCGCCATCTTGCAATTGGAGCGTGGCAATCACCGCATCGCCAAAACCGCCGGTGGCGGTAAAGGTGAACGGACGGCTGACGGCGTCGCCGCCGGCCGGCAACGTGCCGTAGCTCTGCGGTCCGCTCGGACCTGTGACACCCTGCCCGGCCAGTAGTGTGGCGACCAGATTCGTCACATCAGCCGAGCCAATGTTTCGGAGCGAGAGCGCCGCGGTGACCGTCTCACCGATGTCCAGCGCGGCGTTGGTGATGGTTTCCGTCAGCAGTCGCGCCCCAGCGGTCACGATCAACGGCGAGGGCGGCAGTACCTGCGTCAACGCCGTTGCGGCATTGTTCGACGTGTTGGTGTCGTTCGAACCGGTGCTGAGCAGGGCGGTGTTGGTGATCCAGCCCGGCGCGCCCGGAACGGCCTTGATCGTGATCATCGCACCGTGGTCCGGCGCCAGGTCGCCCAGCGCGGCCACGACGGTTCCACCGAGGTTGGTCACGCTGCCCGAGGTGCTGAGCGCCGAAGCGAACGTCAGCCCGGCGGGCAACGGATCGCTCACCGTCACGTTCAGGGCTGTTTCCGGACCCAGGTTCGTCACGGTGATGGTGAAGCTGATGTTGCTGCCGACGATCAGGTCCGCCGGCGCGAGTTTGGTCAACGCCAGGTCGGCCACGGGCAAACGCGCGGTGGTGACGGCGGCGGCACTGTTGTTGGCCGGATTCAAATCGTTTTCGCTGAGGGCAATGGTGGCGCTGTTGGTCAACGAGCCGGCGAGCCCCGGCCGGGCCAGTACGGTGACGGTGGCGGAGCCCGACGGGGCCAGCGACCCGAGAATCACAGCCACGGCGTTGCCGTTGGTGATGACGCTGCCCTGAGATGCGCCGGCCGAAAGGAGTGTCAACCCCGAGGGCAGCAGGTTCGTGAACGCCAGACCGGTGGCGGTGTTCGGGCCGAGGTTGGTGACAGTGAACGTATAGGTGATGGCGTCGCCGACCCGGACCGGATCCGGCGTGGCCCGGGCGCTCAGGCCCACATCCACCAACTGATTCACCGGCGTGATGGTGTAGATGCTCAGACTCCAGCCGCCGCCAATGCTGCCGGCGTCGCCCGCGGTGTCGTCCATCACGTACAACGACCAAAGGCCGTTGGGATTCTGGCTGGCGAAGACCGACAGAACGCTTGCGTACGGTCCGGTCGGTGCCGGCGGATTGAACGCACCGCCCGGCTCGTAATCGGCGGGCGTGTACGCGCCGGACAGAATCGGGCCGTTGTCGGGCAGCGCCACGCCGGCGGTGTCATCGAGCGTGACCGTGGCACTGGCGATGGCGTTAGGGTTGCCGGCATCGGAGAAAATCACCGCTTTCTGGCCCGTCGGCCCAACGAGCAGAACGTCCAGATCCTCGACGAAGGTGTGAGTGAGGTTCGAGAGCGTGACGGTGACGCGTCCGACGGTGCCGGTGACGCCCGAAACGAAGATGCTCGACGGATACGGCGAAGCCGGGCCGGAGTCCGGAATGGTGATGGGCGAGGAGTTGGCGAAGGTCTGAACCCGCGGCAGCGCAAAGGGGAAGCTGACCGTGCCCAGGTCGTTTGGCCCGTCCTGCAGGCGCAGGGTGGCCAGGACCATGCCGTTGTTGGTGCCGGTGGCGGTGAAGCTGAAGGATCGGCCCACGGGCAGGCCGCCGCCGGCCAGCACGCCGTAGGTTTGCGGCCCGCTGGGAGCGGTGACGCCGTTGGTGGCCAGCAGCGTGGCGACGAGGTTGGTGTTGTTGACGTTGCCGGCGTTGCGCAAGCGCAGCGTGACGGTCACGGTTTCACCCACATCCACCGTGCCGTTGGCCGGGGAGAGGCTCTCGGCCGTGAGCGTGGCACCGGCGGCGACAATGCTGACAAACGGCTCTGCGACCGTGGTGGTTTGGGTCGCGGTGTTGTCCGACGGGTGGGGATCGGCCTCCGCGGCAGCGGCGCTGGCCGACGCGTTGAACACGCCGGCGTTGGTGCTGTTGAGGATGACAGTGACGAGCGCGCCGTCGCCGACCGGCAACGAGCCCAGGCTGCAAGTCAGCGTGTTGCCGGAGCGGGAGATGGTGCCGCGCGTGGTGTTGAAGCTCACGACCGTCACCCCCGAGGGCAGCGTGACGTTGAGCGTGGCGCTGCTGGCCGGGTTCGGGCCCAGATTCGTCACTGTCACGCTGTAGAGCCAGTTGCTGCCGACCACCACCGGGTCGGGCGTGTCGCCAAACGTCACGGTCAGATCCACCGCCGGACCGACGGTGGTCGTCGCGGTGGCCGTGTTGTTTCCGGGCAACGGATCGGCCTGGAGGGCTCGGACCGTGGCGGTGGCGACGAGCGTTCCGGGAGCGGTGGGGCGGACCTGGATGGTGGCCGAGGCGTTGGCGCCCACGGCGAGCGCACCGAAGTTGCACACCACGGTGTTGGCCGAGACGGTCACGCTCCCCTGCGAGGGCGTGACGGAAAGCACGTTGACGCTGATCGGAAGGAGGTTGGTGACCGTCACGCCGGTGGCCACGGCCGGACCGTTGTTGGTGACGCTGACGGTGTAGGTGAGCGGTCCGCCGACGATGGTCGGGTCGGGCGCATCGGCCAGCGCCAGCGCCAGTTCGGCGGCCGGTGGCGTGACCAGAGTCGTGGTGGTGGCGCTGTTGTTGGAAATGTTCGGATCGGGATCTTTGGCGCTGACCGTGGCCGTCGTTGACAGAAGTCCCGTGGCCAGGGGGCGGACGATCACGGTGATGGTGGCGCGCCGGGCGAAGGGCATCTGACCGAGATTGCAGACCACCGTACCGGCGACTTCGGAGCAACTGCCCTGCGAGGAATTGGCCGAGACAAAGACGACCGAAGAAGGTAGCGGAATTTGAACGACGACATTGGAGGCGGGGCTGGGGCCGAAGTTGGTGACGCTGATCGAATAGACCAGGTTGCTGCCCACAAAGACCGGATCGGGATTGTCGGTGATACCCAGACCCAGATCCACGCCGGGGCAGGTGCCGCCGCCGTCGGTGCACTGGGCCGGGGTTAGGATCAGCGACCAGCATTGCAGCGTGCCGACGTCCTGCCGGAACTGATCCACCAGGTGGAGTCGCCACACGCCGTTGAGGTTGGTGCCGAATCGGCCGGCGAGCCGGGCCAGCGGTTCGTCGGGTTTGAACGTGCCCACAAACGGCGGCACGGCGGCGCTGATGGGCAGGGCTGCCTCGTCGTCAAAGGTGGTTCGCGAACTCAGGGGCGTGCAAGCCACGCCGTAGTTGTCGCCCGAGCCGCCGTGGGTGTCGGAGAGCTTCACGCGCGTGCCGTCGGGCGCGATCAATTCGAACTTCAGGTCGGCATCGAAGCTGTGGGTGATGTGGAGCGAGACGGCCACCTTGCGCAGGGCGGTGGTGAGATTGGACACGACGATGAACGAGTTGGTGCCATTGGGGTCGTCATCGGGAATGACGATCGGGGTGTTGTTGTCGAACCGGACGGGGGAGCCGGGGCTGCCGGTGGGCAGAATGATGGTGTTGGTGATGGTCGTCTGGTCGGATTTGACGAGCACGGTGAGCGTGACGGGCTGGCCGCACACAAACTCCGGAGCCGTGCTGATTCGGAACGGCACCAGATTCGTGCCCACGGCCAAGGGTGGCAGGTCCAGGTAATCGGAGACGTTGTTGCCAAACCCCACGCCCGGGGTGGTGGTGCTGAGGGTGACGCGGATGCCCGTGGCGGTGAAGGAGTTGAAATTCGCCAGCACGATGGACAGATCGTTGCACTCGTTCAGATCAATCACGCCGTTGCCGTTGCCGCCGGAAATGCTGTAGCCCTGGACGTTGAGTCCGGGCGTGTCGAAGGCCTCGACCACGCCCACGGTCGTCGATCCGTCGGGCGAGCTGGCGCTGAAGCCCATGCCGCGTTTGGCGAAGCCGGCCCACAGTTCCGGTGCGTTGGCGCCGCCGTTGTTGATCAAATCGGCCAGAATGATTGCGTCGCGGCCCTGCAAGAAATTCGGCTGCGCCGGGGTGAGCTTCATGCCGTCGGTGACCAGTTGAATGGCCAACTGGTTGCCGGCAAGGCCGTATTTGCGGACCAGGTTGGCGCGCACCTCCCAGAGCGCCGAGCACCACACCTCGCCCTGGTGGTGCACTTCGTCGGCCTCGCGCGGGTCGAACGGATAGATCGGGCTGCGCGGCACACCCGGGTGCGAGCTGATCTGGTTGGGGTCAATGTCCTTGAACGTAAAGGGGTTCTTGGACATGTCGGTCGAATAGGGAAAGTGCCGAACGCCGAAATAGTAATTCTCTTGGAGGCCATAGAGCCGATACGTGACGTAGCCGCCCATCGCATAGGTGGCATCCGGATCATCGCCCGGCTCGCTCAAGAGGCAGAGCGCGTAGAAATCCGACCAGCCCTCGCCCATGCCGTCGCCCTGAAGATTGCCCAGGCCCATGCCGCCGCCGACCAACCGCCAACTGGTGCCGGGGGTCGCTTCGTGGAAAATGATTTCTGCGTCCAGATCACCGTCGCGACTCGGTCTGGGGAAATCCCAGATGAACATCGCCGTCTGGCCGTTGATGCCGTCCGGGGCCGGCGCGAAAAACGCGTTGTTGGCAAAACCCAGATCCGCGCCGGCCTGCACGTAACTGATCACCGAGTCGCCACCCAGACCGCCGCGGCCGAAGTTGTTTTCCTGGAAATTGCCGGCGCTCTCGGTGAAGCCGAACCGGTAGAGCACGTCGTGATGCCAGTTCAGCCAGTAGAACAACTGCACCGCGGCCGCGTTGGTGTAGCTGAGCGGGTCCTGGGTCAGATCCAGCGGGAAATCGAACGTGCGCGGCAGATTGCCCTGGGGCCGCGCGCCGCCGTCGGGCTGGGTGTCGAAATCCCGATCCGGGAAGGTGTCGGCGTTGTTGCCGCGGGTTTCGTTGTCCTGATCGGCGATCCAGCCATCGGGCGACGCCACCGTGTCCAGCGCCGCCAGCGTGACCAGCACCCGATTGGTCAGCGGCGGCTGGCCGGCGTTGGGCGTCGGCCAGCCCGGCGAAAAGGGCGAGGGACTGTCGCTGGTGTAAACGTTGTAGGTCGCGTCGCTCAGAAAATAGGTTCGATGCCGGCGGATCAGCAGCTCGCCCGTTTCGGCATCCACCAGCACCTGGAACTGTTCGCGCGTGCTGCGTTGGGGCATCCAGATTTCCCAGGCCGGCCGCATCGAATGGCGATTCAACGGAAACCAGACCTGCCGGAGGTGGGCGCGCCCGTACGGCAGCCGGAATCGCGCATACGCGCCGCCGGCGGCCGTTCCGTCGGCCACGACCTCGGCTGCGGCGAGCGTGTCGTTGAGGCTCGTGGCGGCGCGGATCAGCGCCTCTTCGGCCTGGACGGGCGGGTTGATCTGGATCGAGGCGCGATTGGGCGTGCCGGCGTTGGCGGCCCGCGTCGGATCGGGCAAAAACAGGCTCGAAAGCGCCGCCAGCTCGCCCTGTTTTGTGATGTGCCCCACGAGCACGGCCTCGAACACGGGGATGCCATCGAGCGTTTGCTCCCACACGACCGTGCGCAGTCCGTTGTGCGGGGTGATCGAGTCGCGCACGATTCGCGCCGCGGTCAGCACCGAAGCGTCGTGACCGAACAAATCGGCGTGCTCGGTCAGGAACGCTTTGACCGCGCGGTATGGATCGGTGGCCGCGAAAGCCCGGGCTGTTTGGTGTGAAACCGCCCGGCCCCTGCCCTCGGGACCGGTCAGGAAACCGTCCAGCGCCCGAATGAATTTCGGCGAACCGGTCCAGGGATCGAAATCCACCCGCCCGGTCGGCAGTTGCGCGCGCAACCGATTCAGACCGGCCTGCTGCCGATTTTTTTCGGCGACATCGAGCGTCGTGCCGGTGCGGCAATCGTAGTTCGGCGTGGGTTCGCGGTGTTTGGGCGGCAGGAGCGCATGTGCCGGCCCCACCCACAGCAGGGCCAGCACGGTTGCAATGGCTCGCTTGCCCGCAGGCCCGGGCTCAAGTCCGAAGAGCATTTTCATGTCTGCGTCACATCTTCCGTTGCGGTCCGGACGGACGGGCCGCGTCGCGGCGCCCGACCGCCGCTGCTGCGTCAGGGCGGCTTCGCCTACGGTCCGGGCCGCAGGCGGAAGAACGCGTTGCCGTTGCCGATCGGCAGCGTGACCACCGCCCGATCACCCACAATCACCGGCACATTGGTCACGACCGTCCAGACGATTGGCGGCGTGAGGCTGCTCGCGCGTTCGAGCACGACGCCGGTCGCGGCGGCGGGCCAGCTAATTTCGATGGTGCTGCCCGAAACGGTGGCGAACAAGCTCAAGGGCGCTTCGACCACGGTCTTGACCGAGGCGGTGTTGTTGGCTTTGAGCGGATCCGTCACAGCGGAGGCGCAGGTGGCCGAGTTGGTCAGCGTGCCGCCGCTCAGGGTCTGCACCGTGATCGTGGCGCTGAGCAGGCCGCCGCTGCCCACGCTGCCCAGATTGGTGAACGCCACCAGATTGCCGGCCTGGAAATACGCCGCCGGCGCTGCCGAGAGGAAAGCGACTCCGGCCGGCAGCGTGTTGGTCAGCGTCACACCCGTGGCCGTGGCCGGGCCCAGATTGGTGATGAAGAGCGTGTAGGTCAGGCTCTGGCCCAACGGCACCGGCCCGGCCGGCGTGGTCACGATGCCCAGGGCCAGGTCAGCGGTGATATTTTGCACAGTGCTCAACACCGTGGCGCTGTTGTTGCCCGGATTCGGATCGCTTTCAGCCCCGGCGACCGAAATGGTGTTGGTGGCCGTGCCGACGAGCGTCGGGCGCACCACCAGCGTGGCGGTGGCGAAGGCGTCCCTGGCGAGCGAGCCGATCGTCCAGACGACCCGGCCGGCGCTGTTCGAGACGCTGCCCTGGGTCGCGCTGGCGCTCTGGACCTGCGCGCCGGCGGGCAACAGATTCGTCAGCACCACACCGGTCGCGCTCGAAGGACCGTGGTTGGTGACGGTGATGGTGTAGGTGAGGTTGCTGGTGACGATGACCGGCTCGGGCGCGGCGCCAAGCCGAACCGACAGATCGGTGGCCGGCGGGATGATACCCAGAGTGGTGATCGTCAGCGCCCAACCGCCGGCGATGCTGCCGCTGTCAAAGGGCGTGTCGTCCACGATGTAGAGCGACCAGAGTCCGTTGGGGTTGGAGCCGTTGAACACGCTCAGCGTCGCGTTGTAGGGCGGCGTCGGCGCCGGCGACGGCAACACGTCGGTCAGCAGGTAATTGGTCGGTTTGGTGGTCCCGCTGACGATCGTCGCCGAGTCGGGCAGGTAATTCGCCGCAGCATCGTCGAAGGTCAGCGTGACGTTGGTGATGGCGTTGCCACCGCCGCAATCGGACATGAGCATCACGTTCTGACCGCTCGGCCCGACCAGCAGCACGTCCACATCGTCGGGGAATCCATGCGCCAGGTTCGAGAGCGCGACGCTCAGTTTCGCAATGCCGCCGCCCACGCCCGAAACCGACAGCGTCGAGGGATATGGCGCGGCGTTGGTGGCATCCAGGATCAGGATCGGCGCCGGGTTGCTGAAGCTCACCGTGCGCGTGCCCAGTTGGAAGTTGAAGATCACCACGCCCAAATTCGACGTGCCGTCCTGCAGCGCGAAGGTGGCGGCGACGTTGTCGCCGTTGATGCTGACGGCCGTGAAGGTGAAGGGACGCGACACCGAGGGACCGCCGGGGCTGAGCCCACCATAGGATTGCGGTCCGCTGGGGGCACTGACGCCGTTGGTCGCCAGCAGCGTAGCCACCAGATTGGTCGTCGGGGTGCCGACGACGTTGCGCAGGGCGAAGAGCAACGTGACGGTTTCGCCCGGATCGAGCGCGCCGTTGACCGGGCCGCTTTCGCTGAGCAGCGCCGAGCCGGCTGGCTCGATGAGACTGCCGTCGTTGTCGAGGATCGTCAGCACCGCGGCGCTGGGATTCAACAGCGAGGCTTCGCCGATCGGGCTGGTGAGGCGGAGCAGGACCGTTTCATCGCCTTCGATAACCGTGTCATCCACGATCGGGACGGCGAAGGTGCGCGAGACCTGGCCGCTGGCGAAGGTCAGCGTACCGTTGGTGGGGATGTAATCGGCGCCGCCCACGGCCGTACCGTTGGCGGTCGAGAAGTTCACCGAGACGGTCGTGTTGGTCACGCCGGTGCGCAGGACGGTGATGATCGCCTGCACGCCGCTTTCGGAGACCGAATACGTGGCGCTGGAGAAGCGCAGGCCGGCGTCGTTGTCGCGAATCGTCACCACCGCGGTGGCCGGCGAGAGCAACTGCGCGCCACCGGTCGCGTTGGTCAGGACCACCAGGAAGGTTTCGTCGCCTTCGACCAGCGTGTCGTTGATGATCGGCACGGTGATCGTGGCGGCGAGCTGGCCGTTGGTGAAGTTCAGCACACCGCTCAGGGGCGTGTAGTCCTCACCGGCCAGGGCTGTGCCGTCGAGCGTGGTAAAGGCCACCGTCACCGGGCCGGTGTTGGGATTGGTGCGCACGACGGTGAGCGTGATGCTGGCGGCGCCCTCGCTCACGACATTGGTGGCCGAGGCAAACGCCAGACCGGTGTCATTGTCCAGGATCGTCACCGCCACGGCGCTGTTCATCAACACGGCGTTGGTGGGATTGAACAGGTGCAGCCGGAAGACCTCGTCGCCCTCGACCAGCGTGTCGTCCAGGACGGGAATGGTGATGGTCTTGAGCATCTCGCCGTCGGCAAAGATCAGGCGGCCGGAAACGCCGGTGAAGTCGCTCCCCGCAGTGGCGCTCAGATTGGTCGTCGCGTAATCCACCGTGGCGACGCCGTTGCTGCCGTTGATGCGCAACACCGAAATGGTGACGCTGCCGGCGTCCTCGGCCACGGTGTAGAAGGGCTCGCCAAAGGTGAACCCGACGTCGTTGTCGAGGATCGTCACCGTCGCGTTGGTGTTACCGACGATGACCGCGCCACCGGTGGCATTGGTGAGCGTCACGGTGAAGGTTTCCGGTCCTTCCACGAACGCGTCGTCGAGCACCGGAATCTGGATGGTCTTGGCTGTTTCGCCGTCGTTGAACACGACCGTGCCGCTCCGGGCGGTGTAATCGAGCCCGGCGGTGGCCGTGCCGTCGGTGGTGAAATAGCCCACTGAAACCACCCCGGTTTGCCCGTTGGTCCGGATCAAGGTCAGGACGGCATTGCCACCGTTTTCAGCCACGCTAAAGGCCGGCGAGGTGAAGGTGATCCGACCCGGGCCAAAATCATCGTCCACAATCGTGAGTGTCGCCTGGTAGGGCGCGATGAGGATTGCCCCCGCGGCGTTGAGCAATTGCAGGCCGACCGTTTCGTCGCCCTCGATCTGCGTATCGTTGAGGATGGGCACGAAGACGGTCTTGAGTGTTTCGCCTGGAGCGAACGTCAGGTTGGTCGTCACCGGCGTATAGTCCAGTCCGGGTGTGGCGCTGCCGCCGCCGGTTTGCAAGGTCACCGAGGCGCTTCCGCTCAAGCTGCCGGTGCGGATGATCGAGACGGCGGCCTGTCCGTCCACCGCGTTTTCCGCCCGGGAATAGGTCGCCGAACTGAAGCTGATGCCCGCGTCGTCGTTGACGATGAAGAGCGTGGCAGTGGGCTGATCACCGACGCCGGCCGAGCCCGGCGGCTGGATCGCGCCCAGGGCCAGGTTGACGGTCCGATCGGCGTTGATTTCGAAATCGTCAATCAGCGGGATCTGGAACACGCCGAGCACTTCGCCCTGGGGGAAGGTCAGCGGGAAGCTGCCCCCGACGTAATGCAGGCCGTTGGTGGCGGTGCCGTCGCTGGTTAGCACGTTGACCGTCACGTTGGTTGCGCCGGGCGGATTGCTCGTGCCGCCGCGGCGGCGGACCGTGATGAGCGCATTGGTGCCGTTCTCGTTGGCGAAGAAGCTCGCCGAAGCGAACTCCAGCCGCCCCGAACCGGTGACCGAGCCGCCGTAAATTCTGGCCAGGTAGGGCCGCGGCACGCCGTCGTATTCGGTGAACCCGCCGCCAAAGACGATCCGGGCGTCAGGCTGCACGAGCGTGGCGGCCACGAAGTTGTTGGCACCCAGACCGAAGTTGATCGTCGGATCGAGACTGCCGTCGTTGTTGAGGCGGGTGAGCCGGTTTCGAGTCACGCCGTTCCAGCGGGTGAACTGGCCGCCGACGATGATGCGGGTGTCGGGCTGGAGCGTGAGGGTGTTGACGGTGTCGTTGGCGCCCTCGCCGATGTCGAAGGTCGGATCCAGCCCGCCGCCGGGCAACAGCCGGGCCAGCCCGTTGCGGGCCACACCATTGATGTTGGTGAACGAACCGCCGATGACGATGCGCCCGTCGAGTTGCACCGCCAGGGCGCGCACCGCGGCGTCAGCGCCACTGCCCGGATCGAAGCTCAGATCGAGCGAACCGTCCGGATTCAGACGTGCGATGCGGTTGCGCGGCACACCGTGGACGGCGGTGAAATCACCGCCCAGCAGCACCCTGCCATCGGCCTGCACGGCCAGGGCATAGACCGGGCCGTTGGGACCGGGGACCGCAGCGAACGCCGTGTCGAGCGAGCCGTCATCGTTCAGGCGCGCGACGAAATTTCGGGCGATCGAATTGACGGTGGTGAAACTGCCGCCGAGAAGAATCTTGCGCTGGCCGTTGACAAAGGTCTCCGCCAGCGCAAAGACCGGATTGTCAGTGCCGGCCCCGGGCACAAAGGTCGTATCCAGCGTGCCGTCGAGATTCAACCGGGCGATGCGGTTGATCGAGATCGAGTTGACCTGCGTGAAATCTCCACCGATGACCAGCCGGCCGTCGGTTTGTCGGATCAGCGCCCGGACGGTGGCGTTGGCGCCCCAACCCGGCAATGTCGAGGAGAACCGGGTATCCAGCACGCCGTCGGCTTCCAGGCGTGCCAGGCGGTTGCGCGGCAGGCCGTTGGCGAGCGTGAACTCCCCTGCGGCGACGATCTTGCCGTCGGGCTGCAACGCCAGAGCCAGGACCGGGCCGTTGAAGCCGGCCTGGTTGTTGAAGGCCGTGTCGAGCTGGCCGGGCGGTTCGTTGAACAACTCATCGTCCACGATGGTCAGCGTGGCGGCGGCGGGGCTGCCCAAGCCACCGGACGGGGAGGCGTTGTGGAGCAGCAGGCTGATGAAGCGCAAGCCTTCCTGGAAGGGGTTGTCAAGGATTTGCACGGTGAAGGTCTTGCTCAGCTCGCCCGGCCCGAACTCCAGCGTGCCGTTGGTCGCCACAAAATCCACTCCGGCCACGGCCGTGCCGTTGGTGACGGTGAAGTTGACCGAGACCGATTCGGCGCTGCCGCCGCTGCGCACGACCGTCACGTAGCCGAAGCCGCCGTTCTCGTTGATCAGATAGTTGGTCGTGCTGAAGCGCACCGTTCCCAGCGCGTCGTCACTGACGAGCGTCAGCGTGGCATTGGTGAACAAGCCCAACACGGTGTTGGTGGGCGCGCCGTTGAGGGTGCCGTTGAACAGCCGCAAGAACACCGTCTCGTCCGGCTCGATGAGCACATCATCGAGCAACGGCACCAGCAACGTCCGGGGCGTGACATCGCCATTGGTCCAGACCAGCGTGTTGGTGGCGCTCAGGTAATCGGCTCCGACCGTGGCGGTGCCGCCAGGCACGGTGGCCGCCTGCACCGTGAGCGTGCCGGCCGCGCCGCCGGTGCGCGTGACGGTGATCAGGGCAAACCCGGCGTTTTCATTGGTCCGGTACGCGGATGAACTGAAGTTCAATCGCCCGGCCGGGAAGTCGTTGTCCACGATGGTGATGGTGGCATTGGTCAGGCCGAGCGTCGCACCGCCGCCGGCGCCCCACAGACGCAGGTAGATGTACTCGTCGAACTCGATGAGGCTGTCGTCCACGATCGGCACGGTGAAGCTCTTGGTGGTCTGGCCGGGCAGGAAGGTCAGCGTGCCGTTGGTCACGACAAAATCGCTCACCGCGGTGGCGTTGGTGGGCGCGGCCGGGCCGGCCAGCGCCTGGAAGTTCACCGTCACGGTGCCGGTCGTGCCGTTGGTCCGTGTGACGGTGATCAGCGCGCTGCCGACGCCCTCGCTGACGATGTAATTGACCTGGCTGAAGCCCAGCGTGCCCCGGCGCACGTCGTCCTCGATGATTTCCGCCGGCGCGCCGCGGCGCATCAGCGCCACGCCGAAGGGAATGTTCTCGCCGCCCAGCAGCGTCCAATCCGTCCCACTGGGCCGGTACAGCAGCAGATCCAGCAACCGATTGCCGTCCACGCTGTTGTTGTTGAGAATATCAACGAAGACGTCCGCCGATCCAACGGCGACCGGCCGGGTACCGAAATTGACTCCGTAGGTCGCATCGGCGTGGGTGCGTCCCCAGTCCGGTGGATTTGGCCCCGGCCAGGCCTGATCCCAGAACGGTCGGCTGTAGGATGGCTGCAGGAAAAAATTGGTCAGCGTGGCCGCGCCCGGGCCGGCCGGCGGCGGGTTGGGCAGAAATCGCACGCTGGCAATGCCACGGTCGCCGTTGGTGCGGTTGAGCGATACGTAGAGTCGGCCGGCGTTCTCATCAATTGAATACTGATCGTATAGCAGTTCAATGTTCCCCGGGCCGGGTGTCTCGCCGCCGATCAGCCGCGCCACGTTGCTGCGGTTGCGAATGTCGGTGCGGGTGAAGCCGCCGCCGACGCGGGAAAACCAGCCACCGATCATGATGTTGCCGCTGGGTTCAATGCCCAGGGTCAGCACGAAATTGCGCGGCTCGACATCCGGATTGTGATAGCGGGTCGGGATGCCGGCGAACTGGTTGTACGCCGTATCCATGAACGTCGTGTCCAGCGAACCAAAGTCGTACAAACGGGCGATGCCCACACGGCGGGTCTGGTTGAACGTGGTGAACAGACCGCCGATGAGAATTTTGCCGTCGCTCTGGAGCGCGATCGCATAGACCGCATCGTCGGTCCCCGTGCCCGGATCGAAGCTGGTGTCCACCGAGCCGTCGGCATTGAGCCGGGCGATGCGGTTGCGCGCAACGCCGTTGACGCTGCCAAACTCCCCACCGATGACGATCCGCCCGTCGAATTGAACCACGACGGCATTGACGATGCCGTCGGTGCCGCTGCCCGGGTTGAACGTCGTGTCGAGCGTTCCGTCAGTGTTGAGCCGGGCGATGCCGTTGCGCGGCTGACCGCCGACCGAGCTGAACTCGCCGGCGATCAG
>CAYXJB010000045.1:0-757 GCA_964465445.1 uncultured Verrucomicrobiota bacterium | reverse complement strand
GGCCTGAAGAGCGACACTCCAGACGGGGGCGTTGGCGCCCAGACCCGGATTGAAACTCGTGTCCAGCGTTCCATCGCTGTTGAGCCGGGCGATGCGGTTGCGCGCCTGACCGTTGAAGGCGGTGAAATCGCCCGCGGCGATGATCTTGCCGTCGGACTGCAGGGCCAGCGCGTTGATGACGGCGTTGGCGCCGGTATTGGGCGAGGCCAAAAAGCCCAGATCAATGTAGCCGTTGTTCTGCAGCCGGGCGATGCGGTTGCGGGGGTTGGAGTCAAACGAAGTGAAGTCACCCGCAATGACGGTTTTGCCATCGGGCTGGACGACCAGCGCCATGACCGTGCCGTTGGCTCCGGGCGAGGACAGGAACGGCGGGATCGAATCATTGGCCCCGTCGCGGTTGTGCGTTCGATCCAGCGCACCGGCGGGTTGCTCGCCGCCAAACCCCTCGCTGTTGAACCCGAGCTGGTCGTCGAACAAAATGGTCAGGTTGGCGAAGTTGCCATAGCCGTCGTTCAGATTGAAGTAGCCCAGATTGCCGAGCATGGCGCCGGGCGCCGATGCCGTGGGCAGGGGGAGCGGATTGTACAGTTCGATGAAGATGTCCTCGTTGAATTCGACCTGGTTGTCGTTGACGATCGTCTGCGTGCCGCCGGTGCCGGGCATCGTCGTGACGACGAGCGAATTGCCCGACGCGATCTGGGCGATCACGTTCTCCTGCTCGGCGTCGGCGTCCAGCAGCAGCTGGTCGGTGGACGGG
>CAYXJB010000044.1:17055-17271 GCA_964465445.1 uncultured Verrucomicrobiota bacterium | reverse complement strand
GCCCGCGAATGGGCGCGCCGACCCGACGCGGCAAACGCTTCCCGAAACCGCCGCTCCAGCTCGGCCGCTTCCAAATCCCCAAACCCGTGCCGCGCCGCCACCGCTGCATACACCGCACCGACCGATGGCCAGGCCTCGATCAGTGTGCTGCCCACATCGAACGTGACGGCGCGAATGCCCTCGATCCGTTTCATGCCCTTGTCCCGATCGCCGGCG
>CAYXJB010000044.1:10549-17002 GCA_964465445.1 uncultured Verrucomicrobiota bacterium | reverse complement strand
CCGGCGCCAACCCCAGCCATTCCAGCGCCTCGCCCACCAGATACGATGAACCGGTCAACACCACCAGCGGTTCGGCACTCACACGTTCCAACGCAGCCCCCAACGAATCACAACACAGCACCTCGAGCGCCGGCGCGGCCTGCTGACACGCCTGCGCCAGCTCCGCCGGCGACGCGCTCCGGTCGCTGCTCACCGGAACGACGGCGATCCGGTGCGCCAGCACCGCCAGTTGCCGGCACATCAACGGCCAGTCCTTGTCCCGCAACACACCCAGAACCAGCGCAACGGATTGCCCCGGAAATGTCTCCCGCAGTGTCGCCACCAGGGCCTCGACACCGGCCGGATTGTGGGCCGCGTCCAGCACCATCCGCCGCTCGCCGGCCAGCCGCACCACCTGCAAGCGGCCCGGCCACACGACGGTCCTCAACCCCTGCGCCATTGCCTCCAGGCTCACCGGGATGAGCGGCTGGAGCGCCTGCACCGTGGCAATCGCCAGCGCCGCGTTGCGTCGCTGATGCGCCCCCGGCAGCGGCAACTCGATCCGGTCGAGCGGCTCCGGCAGCCGCGATTCCGGGCTGACCACGTGCAACGGCGCGCCGCGCTCCCGCGCCGTCTGTTCGATCACCGCCAGCGCCTCGGGCGCCTCGGTGGCCGTGAGCACGGGCACACCGGGCTTGATGATGCCGGCTTTTTCGGCGGCGATTTTGGCCAGCGTGTCACCGAGCCATTGCTGATGGTCCAGGCCGACGTTGGTGATGACCGAGGCCAGCGGCGTGACGATGTTGGTGGCGTCCAGCCGCCCGCCCATGCCCGTTTCCCAAATCACCAGATCGCACTGCGACTCGGCGAAATACTCCAGCGCCATGACCGTCACCGCCTCGAAAAACGTCGGCCAATGATCCGCCGCGAAGCGTTCGAGCCGATCGCGCATCCGGCTGACGCGGCGCACGACCTCCTCCTGCGGAATGAGTTGGCGGTTGATCTGAATGCGTTCGCGGAAGGAAACCAGATGCGGCGAGGTGTACAGCCCCACGCGCAGGCCCGCCGCCCGGTAGATGCTCTCGAGCATCGCGCAGGTCGAGCCCTTGCCGTTGGTGCCGGCCACATGAATGAACCGCAACCGCTGGTGCGGATTGCCGACCAGCGCCGCCAGCCGCTGCGTGTTTTCCAGGCCGAATTTGGCGCCCAGCCAGCGGAGGCGGTACAAAAACTCCACCGCTTCGAGGTAGTTCATCCGCCTCCTACAATGAGCCGGCCGCAACCCGCATTCAATCGCAAGCGCGCCACCCTCAATCCGCACTTCTCCGCGCCCGCCGCTGTTTCCGCCTCGCCGCCAGCCCGAGCCCAAAGGCGCGACTCAGCGGCCCGAACCGCGCGCGTGATCGAGCGCCGCCGCAATGAAACCCCGAAAGAGCGGATGCGGCTGATGCGGCTTGCTCAGGAACTCGGGATGGAACTGGCTGGCCAGAAAGAACGGATGATCGGCCAGCTCGATCAGTTCCACCAGTTGCCCGTCCGGAGACAACCCGCTGAAGTGAAAACCCGCCTGCTCGAACGCCTCGCGGTAGGCGTTGTTGAACTCGTAACGATGGCGATGGCGTTCGAGCGCCACGAACGAGCCGTAGAGCTGCGCCGCGCGGCTGCCCAGTTTCAACTGACAGGGTTGCGCGCCCAGCCGCATCGTGCCGCCCTTGCGGGTGATGTTCTTCTGCTCGTCCAGCAGCACGATCACCGGATGCGGCGTGTCGGGATCGAACTCGGTCGAATGCGCCCCTTCGAGCCCCAGCACGTGGCGGGCGAACTCGATCGAGGCCACCTGCATGCCCAGACACAACCCCAGATAGGGCAGGCGCTGTTCCCGGGCAAATTGCGCCGCGCGGATCTTGCCCTCCACGCCCCGTTCGCCAAATCCGCCCGGCACCAGCACCCCGTCGAGCCCGCGCAAACACTTGTCCGCACCGTCGCGTTCGATCTGCTCGGCATCCACGCGGACGATCTCGACGCCGCAATCGTTGGCGATTCCGCCGTGCAGCAACGCTTCATAGACGGATTTGTAGGCGTCCTGCAGGCCGATGTACTTGCCCACCACGCCGATGCGCACCCGGTGCCGCGGGGCGATGAGCTTGCGCAGGATTTCCTGCCAGTGACTCATGTCGGCCGGCGGCAGGTCCAGCCGCAACAGCCGGCAGATCAACTCGTCGGCCCGCTCGCGCTGGAGCATCAGCGGCACCTCGTAAATGGTGTGCTCGACGTCCTGTTCCTCGATCACGGCCTCGACCGGCACGTTGCAAAAGAGCGAGATTTTCTGCCGCACCTCGCGGTTGAGCGCGCGTTCGCACCGGCACACGATCAGATGCGGCGTGATGCCGATTTCGCGCAGTTTGGCGACCGATTGCTGCGTGGGCTTGGTTTTGAGTTCCCCGGCCGCCTTGATGTAGGGCACGAAGGTGACGTGAACGAAGGCCACGTTGCCCGGGCCGACCTCGAGCGCAAACTCGCGGATCGCCTCCAGAAACGGCAGCCCCTCGATGTCGCCGGTCGTGCCGCCGACCTCGGTGATGAGCACGTCGGCGCCGGAGCGCTCCGCCAGCGTGCGAATGCGGTTTTTGATTTCGTCGGTGACATGCGGGATGACCTGGACGGTTTTGCCGAGGTATTTGCCCTGCCGTTCGTTGTTGAGCACGGTCTGATACACCTGCCCGCTGGTGAGGTTGTTCAGGCGCGTGAGCTTGCAATTGGTGAATCGCTCGTAGTGGCCCAGGTCCAGATCGGTTTCCGCCCCGTCGTCGAGCACGTACACCTCCCCGTGCTGAAAGGGCGACATCGTGCCCGGATCCACGTTCAGGTAGGGATCGAACTTCTGGAGCGTGACCTTGAGCCCGCGGTTCTCCAGCAGCGTGCCCAGGCTCGCGGCGGTCAGTCCCTTGCCCAGCGAACTGATCACGCCACCGGTGACGAAAATGAACTTCATGTGCCGCCGCTCGCCCGGCGCGCTTCGGCCCGCTGCCAAATCGGACGGTCCGCACGAGCGGAGCACCCGACCCGACACCGCGGGCCACCGGGCGATCCGCCGGCCCCGCCGCGTCTCAACCGGTCCGCGCCTGCAGCCATTGTTCGACGCGCGCCACGTCCTGCGGCACATCCACGCCCATGCTGTCGTGCTCGACCTTCACGACCGCGATGGGAATGTCGTGTTCCAGCGCGCGCAACTGTTCGAGCCGCTCGGCCCGTTCCAGCGGCGTCACCGGCAGACGCACCAACCGCAACAACGTCTCGCGCCAGTAACCGTAAATGCCCAGATGTTTCAAAAACGGAAACGCCGCCAACCGTTCGGCCTCCGAACCACTGGCGGCTTCGCGCAAATACGGAATCGCGTAGCGCGAAAAATATAGGGCGCGGCCCGAAGCGCTGACAACGACTTTCACCACGTTGGGATTGTCCAGCTCCTCGGGTCGGCGCAACGGCGTCGCAGCGGTCGCCATCGGGTGGTGCGCCAGCGCCCCGGCCACTGCGTCAATGACCGCCGGCTCGATCAGCGGTTCATCGCCCTGGATGTTCACCACCGCATCGCACTGGCACCGCGCCGCCGCCTCCGCCACCCGATCGGTCCCGCTGGGATGATCGGCCCGCGTCATCTCCACGCGGGCCAGGCGCGACGCCACCGCGGCAATCCGCGCATCATCGGTGGCCACGATCAACTCGCTCAACGCCCGGGCACGGCGGCATCGCTCCAGCACATGCTCGAGCAGGGTTTTGCCGGCGATCCTCGCCAGCGGCTTGCCCGGAAACCGCGTCGAACCGTAGCGCGCCGGGATGATCCCCACGACGCGTCGGGCCGCCCCGCCGGGCTGGGGGCTGGAGGCGTTCGTGGCGGCGGCGTTCATTCGACTGTCACGCTCTTGGCCAGATTGCGCGGCTTGTCCACATCACAGCCGCGCAACACCGCCACGTGATAGGCAAACAACTGCAGCGGCACGACCGTCAACAGCGGGTAGAGACAATCGAGCGTGCGCGGGATGCCGATCACGTCATCGGCCTTGCGCGCCACCTCACGGTCGCCCCGATTGGCCACGGCGATGATCGGCCCTTTGCGCGCCTTGATTTCCTCCAGATTGCTCATGTTTTTCTCGAACATCGCGTCGCGCGGCACGATGAAAATGCTCGGAAAATCCGGCGCGATCATCGCGATCGGGCCGTGTTTCATCTCCGCCGAGGGGTAACCCTCGGCGTGGATGTAGGAGATTTCCTTGAGCTTGAGCGCGCCTTCCAGCGCCACCGGGTAGTTGTACTGCCGGCCCAGATAGAGAAAATCGGTGTAGCGCTGATATTTTCGCGCCAGGCGCAAGATCGCTCCGTCCCCGTCAATGATGCTCTGGATCTTGCGTGGCAGCGTCTGCAACTCGCGCACCAGCCGCTGGCCGACCGAAAGCGAGAGCCGACCGCGCTGCCGGCCCAACGCAACGCCCAGCAGTGTCAACAGCAGCACCTGCATCTCGAAGGCCTTTGTTGAGGCCACCCCGATCTCCGGGCCGGCCCGCATGTAAATGGCCGCGTCGGATTCGCGCGCAATCGTCGAACCGGCCACGTTGACGATCGCCAGGGTGCGAATGCCCTGCGCCCGCGCCCCGCGCACCGCCGCCAGCGTGTCGGCCGTCTCGCCCGACTGCGAAATGGACACCACCAGCGTGCCCCGCTCCAGCGGCCGGTTGCGATATCGCATCTCGCTGGCGCACTCGACCTCGACGGGCACACGCGCCAAGTTCTCGATCACATACTCGCCCACCAGCGCGGCATGCCAACTGGTCCCGCAGGCCACCAACACCAGCCGCTTGATCCGATCCAGCTCCCGCCGGCTCAGCGCCATCTCCTCGAACTCGACCGTCCCGCGGGCCGGCCGCAGCGTCCGCGCCAGTTCATCGGCCACTCGCTGCGGTTGTTCGTGGATTTCCTTGAGCATGAAATGCGGGAAACGTCCACGCTCGGCCTCCGAGGCCGACCAGTCCACGGTGCTGACCGGACGGCGCGCCGGCCGCCCGTCGGAAAAAACCTCGACCCCTTCGCGCGTCAGCCGCACCAGATCGCCATCGTGCAGATAAATCACCCGCCGTGTATGCGCGATGATCGGCGAAACATCGCTCGCCAAAAACTGTTCGCCCTGCCCCAGCCCCACTACCAGCGGCGAACCGCGCCGTGCCCCGAACAGATGCTCGGGCAAATCCGCATGCACAACCGCGATCGCATACGTGCCCTCGGCTTCGGCCGTGGCGCGCCGGATCGCTTCGGTCAGCACCGCCGCGGTGACTCCGCCGGCCCGGCCGGCCAACGATTCAAGGTGATGCCCGATCAGGTGCGCCAGCACCTCGGTGTCGGTCTGCGAGAGAAAGCGATGGCCCCGCGCAGCCAGACGACGGCGCAACGCGGCGTAATTCTCGATGATGCCGTTGTGCACCACCGCCAGCCGGCCGGACCGGTCCAGGTGCGGATGCGCATTGGCGTCGCTGGGCGGGCCGTGGGTGGCCCAGCGGGTGTGGCTGATGCCCAGCGAGCCGGGCAACGGGCGCTGGCGCAGCCGCTCGGCCAGCGCCGCAACCCGACCCACGCACTTGCACACCTGCAGCCGTCCCTCGGCCAGTGTGCACAACCCCGCCGAGTCGTACCCGCGATATTCGAGCCGGCGCAGCCCATCCAGCAGGATCGGCATTGCCGGCTTGCCCCCGATGTATCCCACAATGCCGCACATAAACGTCACTCGTCCCGCCCGGCCCGCTCCGGCAACCCTCTGTTCGCGCCGCGCCGTTGTTCCGACCCGGCGCGCCCGATCTCGCCTCCGTGGCCGGACGTCAATCGAGCCGCCTCACTCAACGCCGGTTCGACCCCGCAGGCAAGGAAATCCTCATCGCCCGATCGCCTTCAAAATCCAGTTCGCCGCGGCGCTCAAATCGTCCACCACCACCGCGCGGTCCAGCCGCGCCGCGTAGAGCCGTTCCTGTTCGGCCCCGTAGCCGGTGCGCACCAGCAGCACCGCCTGCACGCCGGCGTTCCAGCCGCATTCCAGGTCAATGAGCTTGTCGCCGATCATGAAGCTGCGACCCAGGTCCAGGCCGAACTCGTCCCGGGCGTCGAACAAAAACTGCGGCGAGGGCTTGCGCCCGCGGCTGGGCTGGTCCGGCGCTTCGGGCGCGACGTAGATTTTTTCGATCCGCACTCCCTGCCGCGCACATTCGGCCAGCAGATGCGCGTGCACCCGCTCGACCTCCGCCAGCGTGAAGTAGCCCCGGCCCACGCCCGACTGGTTGGTGACGATGAACAATCGCAGGCCCGCATCCTGCAGCCGCCGCAGCGCCGCAATCGCTCCCGGAATGAAAACCACATCCTCGACACGATGCAGGTAATGGCGCTCCTCGATGAGCACGCCGTCGCGATCCAGAAACACGGCCCGATGCATGCCTTCGT
>CAYXJB010000044.1:6557-10539 GCA_964465445.1 uncultured Verrucomicrobiota bacterium | reverse complement strand
GGCGGAGCTTGCCCGGCCGGGCGCCCGGGCGAAACAAAAAACGCGCCCGCACCGCGCCGGGCTCGCGTCGCCGGCCCGCCGCTCAGATGTGGCGCGAATCGTTTTCGTCCTTGGCGGTGTAACCGCTTTCCTGCCGCTGAAACTTCACCGCGTTCTTTTTCACGTACGCCTCGAACACGTCATCCGCGCTCATGCCCAGCACCTGGGCCAGGCTGATCAGAAAATGGAACAGGTCCACCACCTCGACCCGCGCGTTCTGGGGATCGAACTTCTGATACCGCGCCCACCATTTCCAGGGCACACTGTCGGTCAGCTCGGCGATCTCCTGCGACATGGCGCGGCAGTAGTTCAAAATCCACTGGATGCGCTCCTGCTCGTTCATGGTCTCGACGTGCACGCCGATGCGATCGTTGAGCGCCTTTTGCAACCGCCACAGTTCGCGAAGCTGATCGGGCCTATCCATGCGCCGAGCTTAGCCGCGCCGCTGGAGGTTGCGCCAGATCAGAAACCCGCACCGGGCGCCGGCCGCAGGTTTGGCCACACCGGAACAAATCTGCTCACCGGCCGGGCGGCGACCGTGCCCGCACTGAGCGGGATGCGCCGCGCTACGCCAGACTCATTCCGGTCCGGGCGCGCAGCAACCGGCCTGTAACCATTCGCGCCGATGCGGCTCTGAGCTGTTGAGCATGAGCGTTCAACGATTGGTCATCGTCGGCGGCGTGGCCGGCGGCGCCAGCGCGGCCGCCCGCGCCCGCCGGTTGTGCGAATCCTGTGAGATCGTCGTGTTCGAGCGCGGCCCGCATGTGTCCTTCGCCAATTGCGGCCTGCCCTACTTCGTTGGCGGCGAAATCGTCCAACCCGACGCGCTGCTGGTCCAAACACCCGAAAGTCTCCGCGCCCGGTTCAATCTGGACGTGCGCACCCACACCGAAGTACTCCGCGTGGACCGGGCGCGACAATGCGTGCTGGTCCGCGAACTGACGACCGGACGCCCGTACGAACAGCCCTACGACCGGTTGATCCTCTCGACCGGCACGGCGCCGGTCCGCCCGCCCGTTCCCGGACTGGATCGCGAGGGCCATTTCACCGTGCGCAACATTCCCGACGTCGAGCGCATCATGGCCTGGATCCGCGATTGTCGCGCCTGCCGCGCCGTGGTGGTGGGCGGGGGTTACATCGGTCTGGAAATGACCGAACAACTGGCGCGACGCGGCTTGCGCCTGACGCTGGTCGAAGCCCTGCCGCAGGTCATGTCGCCGCTGGACCCGGAGATGGCCGCCTGGCTGCACGCCGAGTTGCGCGCCAACGGCGTGACGCTGCTGCTGGGCGATCCGGTCAGCGCCTTCGAGCCGCCCCGGGCCGGTGAAACCGCGCGCGCTTCGGTCGTGGTGCTGCACAGCGGTCGGCGGATCGAAGCCGACGTGGTGGTGCTGGCCATGGGCGTCAAACCGGAAGTTTCACTGGCGCGCGAGGCGGGGCTGGAGCTGGGCGCGTTGGGCGGCATTCGCGTCAACGAGCATCTTCAGACCAGCGACCCGAACATCTACGCCGTGGGCGACGCCGTCGAAGTGCGCGATTTTGTAACCGGGCAGTGGGCGCTGATTCCGCTGGCCGGACCGGCCAACCGCCAGGGCCGCATCGCCGCCGACCACATCTTCGGGCGTGCGGCACGTTACGAAGGCACGTTGGGCACGGCGATTTTGCGACTCTTCAAGCTCACGGCTGCCTGCACCGGCGCCAACGAGAAATGCCTCCGGCGCGCCGGCATCCGCTACGAAGCGCTCCATCTGCACCCCGGCTCTCACGCCGGCTACTACCCCGGCGCCGAACCCATCGCCATGAAAATCCTCTTCTCGCCCGACACGGGCCGACTGCTCGGTGCCCAGGCCCTCGGCCGCGAAGGGGTGGACAAACGCATTGACGTGCTGGCCACCGCGCTCAAAGCCCGGCTGAGCGTTCATGAACTGGCCGACCTGGAGCTGGCCTACGCGCCTCCGTTCGGCTCGGCCAAGGACCCCGTCAACCTCGCCGGCATGGCCGCCCAAAACGTCCTGGCCGGCGACGTGCACCTGGCTCAATGGCACGAGATTGCCGCGCTCGACCTCGAACAAACCGGTCTGCTGGATGTGCGTACGCCCGAGGAACGCCAGAAGGGTTTCATCCCCGGCTCGATCCACATTCCGCTGGATCAATTGCGCGCCCGGCTCGACGAACCCTCGCGCGACAAAACCTGGATCGTCTATTGCCAGAGCGGCCAGCGCTCCTATTTCGCCTGCCGCCTGCTTGCCCAGCGCGGCTTCCGTGTCCGCAACCTCACCGGCTCGTACCGCACCTGGAAAACCGCCACCCAAACGCCCTGAGCGCGTCGGGCCGCCTGCGCCAGGAGACCGACCGCGCCGCCTCCAAAAAGCCCAAAGGGCATCCGAGCGGATGCCCTTTGGCGTTCTAGAGCGCAACTGATTATGCGCGGTTACGGAAACTGCAGGCGATTGTGGCCCGCGGGCATGCTGCCCGGCCCGGCATTGTGGTAGGGATCGCCGGTGTTGCGCAGCGCCTCCTGCAATCGCGAACGGCTGAATCCCTGCACACTGCCATCCGCCATCGCCACGTTGCCCTGTTTCATGTGCATGTTGTCCATCCAGCCGACGTTGACGTTGTTGGTCCCCAACGCCTGGAACGGCTGCTGGTTCGCCGTGATGCCGCTCTGGAACGGCACCGTTGGCGGATTGCCGTTGCCCAGGTTGTGATCACCCGCTAGGAACATCTGCGGATAGGTCTCGTCGCAGTCCACACCCACGAAATAGCTCACCTGCAGATCGTTGGTGTAGGGAATCTGGCTGGCCACCGTCGTCGTGCCACCGAACGAGCTGGCTGCTTGCCGGGACGATTCAAATTCCGACGGGCAGTACAGGATCTTGGGCGTGTTGAGCTCGTTGGAGAGCACCAGGAACATGCCAAACACACCACGGCTGGTGGTCTGCAGCGTCGCCACGTTCCGGTTGCCCACGTGGATGTCGGCGCCACCCATCGCCGCCGCCACGCGCATCGGATACATGTCGTTGTTGTCCATCGCCCATTGGCGGAAGGCCAGACCGATCTGTTTGAGGGCGTTGGTGCAACTAATCCGTTGCGCCTTCCGCTTGGCCGCCGCCAGGGCCGGCAGGAGCATCGCCGCCAGAATCGCGATGATCGCGATCACGACGAGCAGCTCGATGAGCGTAAACGCTCGCGTCCGTTTCAGAATCTTTTTCATGTTCAGTGCTTCGATCTCGGTTTGGTTGTTGGTTTCGCCGACAGCCGCGGAAACGCTTTCCGCAATCGAACTGTCATTCCATACCATCGCAAGCACCACCAATGCCACCGCACCTTCCCCACAAAAACCGCCCAAAATCAGTGCCCACTCCTCACGCCACCGCGCGTTCTTCACGCGCCCTGCGCGAATTTCGCGCCTCGGCGCAGCTCGACACCTCCGCCGCCACTGCTAGCCTTGGGCATGGCTTTCGATTCGTTCCGACAGTTCATCCAGGCCCTCGAACAAGCCGGCGAACTCAAGCGCATCTCGCAACCCGTGGCCACTGAACTGGAAATCACCGAGCTGGCCGATCGCGAGATGAAATCCCCCGGCGGCGGCAAGGCGCTGCTGATCGAACAGCCCACCGTCAACGGCGTCGTCTCCCGATTTCCGCTGGCCATCAACACCATGGGCTCCTGGAAACGCATGGCCATGGCTCTCGGATGCGAATCGGTGGACGCCGCTGCCGCCGAACTGGGCTCGCTCCTCCAGGCCAAACCTCCCACCAGTTTCCGCGACGCGATTCGACTCTTGGGCGCAGCCCTCGACCTGCGCCACACCAAACCCAAATCCGTCCGCACCGGCCCGTGCCAGGAGGTCATCCATCGCTTCGACGCCCCGGCCCAAAAAGCCCCGACTGCGCCCGCCGCCGCGACGCCCCGGCCCGCCGCTTCGGCAACTCCCCTGCCG
>CAYXJB010000044.1:0-6537 GCA_964465445.1 uncultured Verrucomicrobiota bacterium | reverse complement strand
CCGGTTCAATTGCCGCCCGGCCCGCCAACGCCGCCCACGTTGCTGGAGCTGCCCATCCTCAAATGCTGGCCGCTGGACGCCGGCCGGTTCATCACCCTGCCCTGCGTCGTCACTCGCGACCCCGACACCGGCGAACGCAACGTCGGCATGTACCGGATGCAGATTTACGACGAGCGCACCACCGGCATGCACTGGCAACTGCAGAAAGTCGCCGCCCGCCACGGCCGCCGCTACTTCGAAAAGGGCGAACGCATGCCCGTGGCCGTGTTCCTGGGCGGCGACCCGGTCTTTACTTTCTGCGCCACTGCGCCACTGCCCGACGGCCTGGACGAATTCCTCCTGGCCGGCTACCTCCGCAAGCGATCCGTTGAACTGGTCCGATGCCTCACCTGTGATCTGGAAGTTCCCGCCAACGCCGACGTTGTCATCGAAGGCTACATTGACCCCACCGAGCCGTTGCGCGACGAAGGCCCGTTCGGCGATCACACCGGCTATTACACGTTGCCCGAGCCGTATCCGGTCTTTCACATCACCGCCATCACGCACCGCAAGGACGCCGTGTATCCGGCCACCATCGTCGGCATCCCGCCGATGGAAGATTTCTACATCGGCAGCGCCTCGGTGAAACTGTTCCTGCCGGTGCTCAAAATGACCTTTCCCGAGATCGTGGACATCGCCCTGCCGCCCGAGGGCGTCTTCCACAACCTCGTCTTCGTGAGCATCAAAAAAACCTACCCCATGCAGGCCTACAAAATCATGCACGGCCTCTGGGGCATGGGGCAGATGATGTTCACCAAATACATCGTGGTGGTGGACGAGGACGTGAACGTGCACAACACCAGCGAGGTGCTCTTCCGTTTGTGCGCCAACACCGACCCGCAACGCGACTGCATCTTCACGCGCGGCCCGGCCGACGTGCTCGACCATGCCACAAGCGAACTCGCCATCGGCACCAAGCTGGGCATTGACGCCACGCGCAAACTCCCCGGCGAAGGCTTCAAACGCCCCTGGCCACCGCTCATCAAAATGGACCCGGCCGTCAAAGAGAAAATCAACCGCCTGTTCGGGGGAATGCCCGGCCGCGCCTGATTCGCCTCCCAACCCCGGGCGTTTCTCCGACCCAGACCAACAAGCCCCGGCTCGGTGGCCGGGCCGGTCCGCTTGCGTTTCCGAACCGCCACCGCCTATGATCCGGGCGTATGCCCGCACCCAAGGCTGCTCAGAACGGCGTGACCCTCGGTTACGAAGCCCAACTCTGGCGCGCCGCGGACGCCCTGCGCGGCTCGATGGACGCCGCCGCGCCGCAGCCCGCCCAACATTTTGGGATGCGGGCATGCAATGGGGAACAACCAAGCCCGATCCGACGCAGGGGGTGTCATGGCTGAGAAGTTTTTGCGCGAAGGACAAATTCTTGCCGGCCCGTTGTTTCCTGAGCCGATGCGCCTGGAAACTCTTCAGGCGAACGGCCCCGACACGTGGGTGCTCGGGTTGGTTGGCATACGTTCAGATCGGTTCCGCAAAGTCACGCTGACAGCCCACGACCTTGAAGGTCTGACCATCCTGGAGACGCAGCACACCCACGACGGTGACGGCCGTCTCCTTCGCCTGGGATTGCAGGCCTATTCGCTGGGGATCGCGTACGAGTTTGATCCGTATTTTGGCCTTTTGATCTCCCGGGTGGACCCGCTGCCGCACCAGATCGAGGCCGTGTGCGAGTACCTGCTTAAGCTGCCGCGAGTTCGATTTCTGCTGGCCGACGATGCAGGCGCCGGCAAGACGATTATGGCCGGCCTGTTGCTGCGCGAGCTGGAGTTGCGCGGACTGGCCGAGCGCGTCCTGATCGTCTGCCCGGCCAACCTTTCCTTCCAGTGGCAACGCGAACTCAAGGAGAAGTTCGAGGTCCAGTTCGAGGTGATCAAAGGCGCCGACATCCGCGAACAGTTCGGCTTTAATCAATGGCAGGAAAAAAGGCGCGTCATCACCTCACTGGATCTGGCCAAACGGCACGACATCCTCCCGGGACTGCGTCAGGTCCACTGGGACCTGGTCATTGTGGACGAGGCCCACCGCATGTCCGCTGCCGACGAATCCCACAAGAGCCTCCGCTACAGGCTGGGCGAATTGCTGCGGGACACCTCCGACCACCTCCTGTTGCTGACCGCCACTCCCCACAAGGGCGATCCGGTCAACTTCAGCCTCTTTCTTCAGCTTCTCGACCAGGACGCTTATGCCGACGTCCGGTCCATCCGTGAAGCCATGGATCGGCGCCGCGCTCCGTTCTACCTCCGTCGCACCAAGGAGGCCATGGTCTATTTCCCCGAGCTCCAGCCCGACGGCACCTGGGCGGCCCGGAAGATCTTCACCCGCCGCATTCCGCACACGGTGGCCTTCCGGATTGATGCAGCGGAATTCGACCTCTATCGGGACGTGACCCAATTTGTGAAACGCCAATGCGCTCGCGCTGCCGAAAGCGACGACGACCCTCGGGCCCGCGCCGTCGGTTTCCTGATGAGCCTCTACCAGCGCCGGCTCGCCTCCAGCACCTACGCCCTGCGCCGCAGCCTCGAGAAACGGGCCGACAAACTCCAGGAAACCCTCGATCGCGCTCAAAAACTGGCTGCTCAAGCCCCGCCGGAGCTGCCCACCCCTGAAGAGGCGGAAGAAATGGGAGAGCTCGAACGCCAACAGCTCGAGGACCAACTCGCAGCGATCACCCTGGCCAGTAACGCCACCCAGGTGCGCGAAGAAATCGCCGCGTTGCGCCGTTTGGCCAAACAAGCCGCACAGTCGAGACCCGTAACCAGGAGGCCAAGCTGTCCAAACTCAAAGACCTCCTGCATCGAGAGGGCTTCTTCGATCGCTCCGAGCAGCGACTGCTGATCTTTACCGAATTCAAGGACACGCTCGACTACCTGCTCGAGCGGCTCAAATCCTGGGGTTTCCGCGTCGGGTGCATCCATGGAAGCATGAGACCCGGCTCGCGCGATGAGCCCGGCACCCGCCTCCACGCCGAGCAGCAGTTTCGAGAAGGGGCAATCCAGATCCTCGTGGCAACCGAGGCCGCCGGCGAAGGCATCAACCTCCAGGTCTGCAACATCCTCTTCAACTACGACATCCCCTGGAATCCAAACCGCCTCGAACAACGCATGGGCCGCATCCACCGTTACGGCCAGCTTAAAGACTGTTTGATCTTCAACTTCGTCGCCACCAACACCATCGAGGGTCGCGTCCTGCAGGGGCTGTTGGAAAAACTCCAGGAAATCCGGGACGCGCTCGACGACGACGCCGTCTTCAACGTCGTCGGAGAAATCCTGCCCGCAGCCCAGATCGAACGCATCCTGCGCGACTACTATGCCGGGCAACTGGGCGAAGCCGACCTGGAAGAGCGACTGCTCCGGGACGTGGACGAACGCCGCTTTCGGGCCATCTGCCAAAGCGCGCTCGAAGGGCTGGCCTGCCGCAATCTCAACCTCGCCATGCTCCTGGAACGCCGCGCCCGCGCCCAGGAACGCCGCCTGGTGCCCGAAGCCGTCGCCCGCTTCATTTGCGAGGCCGCCGACTATGCCGGGCTGGAGGTGAAAACCGTCCCGCGCCTGCCGCACACCTTCGAGCCCGGCCGCACACCACCGCACCTGCGCGAATACGAGCGCGCCCCGGACTGGAAGCTCCCCAAACTCTCGGTCCGGTATCCCCGTTGCTCGACCGACCGCAAAATTGCCGAGGAGCACAACCTCGAATGGGTCACCCCGGGGCATCCTCTTTTCGAAGCGATCCGTCGTCATACCTACAAGCGCGCTCTCGAGGTGTTGAGCAGGGGAGCCACCTTCTACTCCCTCCAGCACCAGGCGCCGGCTCGAATTGACTTCTATCGCGCCCGGATCGTGGACGGCCTGGGCCAGGTGGTCCATGAACGGCTCTTCGCCGTCGAGACCGGAACTGGCCGCGCAAATCCCGGGCAGCCCGAGCCGAAACTTCCGCCAAACCGTGCCTTTTCAGTGCGCCTCTGCGGTGAACCCCTCCTGGCCGATCTGATCCCGTGCCCGGCTCCGTCCACCCTGCCCCCCGTCGCGCACACCCCGGAGCCCACCGATTGGATGCACCAAAACGTGCTCCAACCCTTCCTCAATGAGGTGCGCCGGGAGCGCGTCGCCGAAATTGACCGCGTCGCCCAACACGTCGAAGTGTCGCTGAATGAACTCCTCCACCGCGCCGACCTGGAAATCGGTCGCGCCCAAGAAGCGGTCGAGCGCGGCGAACAGGGGGCCGAAGGTCGGCTCAAACTGGCCGAAACCCGGCATGACGAGCTCCGCCAGCGGCTGGAACGACGTCGCAACGAACTTCAACACCAGCGGGCTCTGACCCTCCAGGCCGTCGAACGCCTCACCAGCGTCCTGGTCCTGCCCCACCCCGAACGCGACCGCCCGGAGGTCCGCGACCTTCAGACACCGAAGCCACCGCCATGCGCGTGGTGATGGAATACGAGCGCGCCCAGGGCCGGCAGGTCACCGACGTGCACGACCAAAACCTCGGTTACGACCTGACCAGCCTCGATCCGCGCTCCGGCCAACTGCGCCTGATCGAGGTCAAAGGCCTGGCCGGCCAGACCGGTCCGATCCTGCTCACCCCCAACGAACGCCGCGTAGCCGAAGACCGACGCGACTGTTACTGGCTCTACATCGTCACCAACTGCGCCACCCAACCCGAACTCCAGAAGCCAATCAAGGACCCGGCTGCCCTCCCGTGGCACGAGGTCACCAAAGTCGCGCACTACTACCTCTCAGTGGATGCGCTCACCCGCCCAATGCAACTGCACGACAATCCCCCATCCTTCAAAGCAGAGAGCTCATGAAGAGCGTTCCCACCGCCTCCGGAGCGATGCGGCGCTGCAGCGGGATTCAACCGGCCGGGAACGCCGTGCTGGAATCCAAACCCCTCGCCCGCCCGAACAACCAGGACTTGCGCCGTCTCGGACGTTCCGGAACGATCCGGGCGAAACCGTGCTCTTCGTCGTGCGAGCAACCCGAACGGCGCGAACCCGGTTTGGCGGCCACAAGCCAACGCAGGAGAGCGTGCAGCTGCGGGCTCCAAGCACGCGGATCCATCGCGCTCGGCTCTGAACATGCAAGATAAACCCTTCAAACCCGCCTGCTCGGGCCAATAGTCCCAGCCTTGCAACCGAACATCCCCAGCGTCACCAACGCCGACGACGCCAAATTGGTCGCCTTGATCCAAGCCGCAACCCGGCGCGTCGTTCTGATTGCCCCGGGGGTTTCGTCAACCCTCGCCAAGGCCCTCTGCGACGTCTGGCAACGACTGGGCACCGAGGCCGTGAACATTGTGCTGGACGTGGACCCGGAGGTTTGTCGCCTCGGCTACGGCACCATCGAGGGGCTCACTCTGCTTGCGCAAGCGGCCGCCCGGGCGCAAACCCTCATCTGCCACCACCCGGGGGTGCGGATCGGCCTGTTGGTTTGCGACGACACCGCCTTGATTTTCAGCGCCACACCGCTCCTGGTCGAAGCCGGTTCGACCCACCCCAATCGCCCCAACGCCATCCTGCTGAACTCGCTGCCCGAATCACTCGCGCGCGACCTCGGCCTGGGTCAAACCGGAATTCACGATCGCACCGTGGGCCTGGAACCGGTTCGCCCAGAACAGATTCGCGCCGTGCAGAAAGACCTCGACCAGGCACCCCCGTTGAAATTTGACCTCGCCCGCCGCGTGCGTGTCTTCACCTCGCGATTCCAGTTTGTCGAACTGGAACTGACCGGCTGTTTCATCTTCAGGAAAAAAGTGCCCATCCCCAGCGAGCTGGTCGGCCTGCACGGGCGACGCGACATCGAGAAGCAGTTCCACGCCCATTTCAACATGGTTAATCCCTCCGGCCTCGAGATTCGTACCCGCAAGGGGGTCATCCTGAACGAGGAATTCCTCAAGCGTTTGCGACAAGACATCGAACGACGATTCCTCATCCAACTCGAAGGATACGGAAAGGTGGTCCTGCGAGCCAACGAACCCCAACTGCTCCGCCACGTCCGCCGTCTGCGCGCTGCAGTGAAGCTCTTTCAACGCGGTATTCGACAGCGGCTCCAGAAGCGCATGGATGAGAATGTCCAGGCGCTCGTCGAAGCGTTGTACCCCGCCGTCAAAGCCAACCCGCCGGATGCCTACAGGAAATTTTACGGCCCGAATCCGCCCGATAGCTACCTCCGCCAACAGCTCACCAGCGACATCTCCAAAGCTTTCGGCCGGGTCGAGGACCTCCTTCAGGAAATGAAGGTCTCGTTGGTCTTCAAGGAGGTCGCCTACGAGTCGCTCGTAGATCCACATTTCATCGAGGTCGCCCGAAAGGCCATGCCGGGACAGGATTGCTTCCATGAGGAATTCGACGCCGCCCGCGCCCAGCTCTTCCCCAACCAAACCCGGCCGTCATGATCCCCAAAGCCTGCAAACGTCTCGCCGAAGTGGATTTCCCGATCGCCGAGGTGTCGAAACACGCTGCGCGGGAGAAGTCCATCCGGCGCGGGCATCCCTCGA
>CAYXJB010000043.1:0-17306 GCA_964465445.1 uncultured Verrucomicrobiota bacterium | reverse complement strand
CTCGAACTCATCCGGGAAGCTTTGCCTTGATTCCAAAAACGAGGGCGGCAAAATCGAAGGGCGCAAGCCCTTGATTTTGCCGCCCTTCGGCAATTTTACCAGAGCTGGATTTGGTCTGGTAGGTTTTCAGGTTCCGCCTCGGTAGCAGGGGCACCTTGAATGACAAAACTCCGCTCCCACTGGGCGCGCGTTACGAACAGGGCTCGCACGCTGCCTTCCGGAGGGAGATTGGCTTTTAGACGTGCAAGGTGCGTTTGTTGCCTGGCAAACGAAACGCAAGGCCGCGCGTAAACGCTCCACTGGACCATGGTGTAGCCGTCATCCAACAGGAAGTTGCGGAAGTCGGTGGCCGCCTTGCGCTGCTGTTTCGTGCCGACGGGCAGATCGAATGCGACAATTAACCAGCCCATTTTGAATTTCTCGGTGTCCATGGCCGGTAGTAGTGGGCCTGGCCTTCGATCACGGCCCGGCGAAAACTGCGAACCACGCCTTCAATGACGCCCTGGATCTCCAGAGTGCAGCCAAGGTAAACGGTCCGCTCGAGCGGGAATCCGGTGACCCACTTGCGAAAGTCCTTTGTCACTTCCCACTGTTCGATTTTCGGTTGCTGCCTGGCCCAGCGGAAGACGCGCCAGTCCACACACGGACGGAACGGTTCCATAAGGTCGTAGGCCAGCGGCGTGCTGCGCTCACGGGGCGCGTGCGAGATGCCAAAAGTGGGGTCCAAACCCACACCGAGCAGTTTTTGCAGCACAATGGACAGCAGCACGGCGTAGCCATAGTTGAGCAGGCTGTTGAGTCCGGTGCGGGTGCGGTCACGCGTGAACTCCGGCTCGTTCAATGCTCGGCCATAGATGCGCCAGAACGTGCGGGCGCAAATTGACTCCTTGTGAGGTTTTTTGCCGAGCGCTGCGTCCCGCAACAGTCCAATCTGGTCATCATCGGGCGCGATATGCTGCGCCAGGGCGAGTTGATTCTGGCCTTTGGCGTCAACGGTTTTCTGCCAGAGGTTCGTGCGGACGCGCGGGACAAGGTTCAACTGGGCGCGGGACAAAAGCGTGTCGGTCGAGCGGTTGGCCGGTAAGACCAGACTGACGGGTTTGAACGTTTCACAGATGACGAGAGCCACGCCTTGTTTGGCGGCTTCCAGAAGAAGTTGGTTGTGGATCGAGGCTGAAAAGCTGGTGACGATGATGGAGGCCACGTCCTCCAGCGGCAGTTTGCGCTCGCCCTCGGCGGTCTTGCAGGTCAACTGACCGTCCCGGCAACTGAGCGAGCAATTTGGGCTGTCTATATTGACGATGTGATACGACATGCACCGGCCTTTCCAGGTCCGGTGCTGCCAGAATCATGCCAAATTGTGCCCTTGAGGTGGCATGGCTACACCCGTCAATGGCGTGTCCAAGATCGTCATCCCGGCGCGAAGCAGCGAGCGCAGTCGAACTTCGCGTTTTTGGCCCTCTCCTTTGCTTTCCAAACCGACCTTGTCCGGCGCGCCAAGGTCGAGCGTCATTGTGGCTTTCACCGAGAACACCCTCCAAACGCCCTGGTAGCGACCTTCGGGCACTTGGATGAGCTGGCCGTTGCGGAGAATGCGCGGCCATTTGCCGCCGTTGGCATTTTTGAGTTCCTGCAACCGTGGCCAGACCTTGTGAAAGGGGATGATCGTCGGTTCGGGGTCGAGGGCGATGCCGAAGTTGTCCGGGATGACCAATGCGGCCTTGAGCGCCTTGAGCTTGCCGCTGCCGCGAGTCGGATTCAGTCCGAAAAGTTTGGTCACGCGCTCGGTCGTTTCTTTCAGGGGACGCGAGCCGTCGGGCTGGCGAACGCGCTGGCGGATGAGGGCTACATCGCCCTTGATCTTGACGACGCGCCAGGCGTTTTGCTCGACGCGCAACCCGGTCATCCGCTTCGGGATGTGCATGACCACGCGGCGTTCGGCAAGCCGTTCGCGCAATTGTTGTTTAAGCGAGTTCGGCAGATCGGTGAGCCGAAACCCTTCGGGGCTGAACTCGAAAATGCCCAGCGCGCGCAATTGGTCTTTTTCGGACCCGGTCCAGTGGCGCTTGACGATCAGCTCCCAGATGCGGCCGTTGTTCGGAATGTAGTGCGAGGCCAAACCGAGCACGCAGGCATCAAGGGCGTGATGCAGATGCGTGATCTCGCGGATCTCGGTCTTGGTTTTGACCTCGCCGGTCTCGTCAAGGACCTGCGGACAGGCTTTGCTGAGGCACCCGAGCAAATTCCAGCCTTTGCGTACCAAACCCGTGACTGAACCGGGCATGGAGGTAATCACGGGCTGGTGTTTCTCGCCGAGAAACGGGCGCTTGAGCACCTGCGCGCCCAATCGCACCAGTTGCGAGGTTTGCGTCAGGTCGCGCGGCGTGAACTCTTCCTCTTGATAATCGCGCAGCAGCAACAGGTCCTTGCGGCGTTTCTTCCGTTTCTTGTCATCGTCGTGTCCCCTGAAGGTATCCAGGTTCTCGACGAACTGCCGGTAGCGGCTGAGGCTGACAATGGACAGGTTCGGCAAATCGGGTACGGGCTTGCCCTGTTCGTCCTCGACGAACTTCAGCGCGGTGCGGTTGCCCTTCCACTTGTTGATTGCCGAAAAGGTGATCACCAACGAGTCGAGTGAATCGGACATGCGTTGCGAGCGCGGTACAATGTGGTCTTTGTCCACGCGGCGCGTTACCAGATCCATCGGTTCGTATTTTTGGCCGGTGTAGGGGCAGGTCCAGCCGAGATCTTCGGCAATGCGAGCTTTGCGGATCAGACCCGGGCCGATGCGGATTGGCTTGCCGTTGAACGTCTGACCGGCGAGGGCTTTCTTCAATTTTTCAGCCACGCGATGATGATCAGCCACGCGCAGGCCAAGGTCTTGGGCCTTTTCCTTGGCGGTCTTGCCGGACATCTCGCGCAAATCGCGGTTGACCTCGATGGTGATGCGTTTGATGCGCGATTTATCGCCGCCGGCGTACTCGTTGATAATGTCGCG
Organism: uncultured Verrucomicrobiota bacterium; assembly: GCA_964465445.1. GTDB lineage: Bacteria > Verrucomicrobiota > Verrucomicrobiia > Limisphaerales > JAOAIM01 > JAOAIM01. The sequence goes on along the minus strand of CAYXJB010000043.1, from coordinate 14,308 downwards.
TTCCAGCCTCTCCAAAATCTTCAGCCGGTGACGCACCAGGTGATTGTTGATCTGCTGGTCAATTTCGCGTTGGATCTGGGCCTGGCGCATTTGTTCGGTCACGAACAAACAGCCGCCTTCTTCCCTGGGATGCTTGCCGGCCATGACTTCTTCGCAGGCTTTGCGCAAAATCGCGCGGCTGTAGGCCGCCCGACCGGAGAGTTTGTCCACGTGAAGCAGCCGGGTCAGAAGCGATTCGGGGGTCAGGCCGGCGTCCATCTTGCGTTTTTTCGCTGTCGCGACGCTCAACTGCCGACCGAGTTCTTTGTCAAAATCGGCAACCGATTCGCCCACGGCCAGCGCGTACTGACGCAGTTGGTCGAGGGTGACGGTTTTGCCGCGACGCAATTGACCGCGGGCGCGTTTCTGAACGCGGGCCGGCAAGGTTGCAAACAGCGCCGCGATGCGTGCATCGCTGGTGAGTGTTTTCTGCACCGGATCGAGGATGAGGGCTTCCCTGGCGTCAGGGTGCAGGAGCATGGTTTCGAGGTTGTCGCGCACGCAACCGGAGGCGGCGCGCACGGCCTCCTTGAATTCGAAGGGCGTCAATGCGCCCTTTTCGCGCATTCTTGCGTCCACTTGCCGGCGTTCCTCGGCGGTAAGCGGGCGCAGCTCGCCGGTGCCGGCCACTTTGACGTTGGCCAGGTGCATGGCCCAGCGGAATTCGAGGAACTCGCGGCAGTTGCGCGAGGGGACTTTCTGTCCTGTGATCGGGCATTTGGAGATGATGCGGTTGTTGAAGCGGGGCACCAGTTGACCGAACAGCAAGCCGCCTTCGTAGCGTTGGGGCAAATGGATTCCAGGACAGGGGATCGCCTGCCAAGCGTATTGATCCCGGTTGTCGCGCCCACAAAGTGCGCGCTCCAGATTGGCGTCCACGCCTTTGAGTTTGCCGAAGTGGGCGCGCAGGATGCGACGGACTTCCGCCTCGACGGTCTCGCGCGGGAAGGCGGCGTTGAGTCCTTTGAAACGTACGGTTGAGGAGCTTCGGGGGCCGAGCGGGTCAACGCCCAATTCTTTGCAGAATGTCTCGGCCATGGTCTGGACGCCGTGTTTTTGCAGGAGGTTTCTGGCCGTTTTCAGTTTCTCTGTGTCTTCCTGCTGCTCGTCGGCGTCCACCTCGGTGCTACTCCACCGGCGGTTGGCGTCATAGCCGCGGTTGTGGGCATACCAGCGGAGCACGTCCCAAAGTTCCGGCCACGAAAGCGTTTGCGCGCCGTTGGTGACCAGAATTTTGGCGGCGAGTTTCCACGGCCATGCGCATCTGGGCTTGTCCAGTTCTTCCTGTGTGAGCACACCTATGTGCAGCAGCAGGGTTTTCATTCGCTTGATGCGCTGGCGGGTGCTGCGGATGTGCCGGCGCTGGCGACGAAAGTCACGGCGTTTGGACGCCAAGCAATCGTCGGCGCGGAAGATGACGACGCCGCAGCCTTTGATTTTGAGTTGGGAGTCGTGTTCGAGGACTGCCCAGCCGATGGAGCTGTGGCCTACGTCGAATGCGAGTTCGAGGGCCGGAGGACTTTGAACGCGGGTTGCATTCATTTTTTTCTTGCTCGATGCATTATCTTTTGCTGACAATGGCCGTGGAATCAAGACAAAGTTAGATAACGCAGGCCGAGCTTCTGTCCGCCAAGCGGACACGCCGGTAACAAAAGCGTTTGTCTAAGAACCGCCGGGTGCAATGCCCGGCGTTTTTTTTGCGGGATATGCTGCCGTGGTTGAAGTGATTTTCCCTGGCGATTTGAAACGAGATTCGTCGTTCTGTCCGGCATGTGGTTCTGAACCGGTCCTGGCTTGGGCTCGCTGCGACCGTGGCCAGAACCAGGAGGCTGCAAGAGTGCGCCCAAGTGCAGAAACGGGCGTCGGATCGCCCGAAGGCAAAGCTTATACCCGGTTTGCAACGTATCTGATCCGTTGGAGTGCACGGGCGCCTATACCGGCACCAGGGCGGTCCAGCAGCTTCGGCTGAACTTGATGAGAAATTTTTCCTGCAGCTCTTCGGCGCTGCGCCGGTTTTCAGCCAGCGCAAAGGTTGTCGAACCGCTGCCGGACATGAGCGTCGCCACCGCACCGTGGGAGTGCAGGAATTCCTGGAACAGCGCCAGCAGGGGATATTTCTCGAGTACCGGGGACTCCAAAGCGTTGTAAAAATGCCGCGCCGCGGTGTACAGATCGCTGCTCTGCAACAGGGTCGCCAGCCGGCGGGCGCGCCCGGGCGTGCCGTTGAGCGCCGCCGGAAAGCGCGCCAGATGCTGGTACGCCCAGGCCGTCGGCACCCCAAAGCCCGGATGGACGAGCAGGAAAATCTTTCCCCGCAGCGTCGGGAAAAAGTCCAGCGGTTCGATCCGTTCGCCGCGACCGGTGGCGATGGCGGGCCGTTCCTGCAGGAAAAACGGCACATCCGAACCGAGCGTTGCCGCCAGCGCGTGCAATCGGTCCGGGCCGAGGGGTTGTCCGAACAATTCGTTCAAACCCAGCAGCGTCGTGGCCGCGTTGCTGCTGCCGCCGCCCAAACCCGCCGCCAGCGGGATTTTCTTCTCCAACCGGATGCGCACACCGTCGCGGATGCCGGCGGCCTCCAGAAACGTCGCGGCGGCGCGGTGCACCAGGTTGCGGCCGTCGGTGGGTAGTTGCGGATGATCGCAGTGGAGTTCGATTCCGGCCGGAATGGTCTCGAACACGATTCGATCGCAAAGCGCCAGCGGATGCAGGAGTGTTTCGAGCTCGTGGAAACCGTCGGGCCGCCGGCCCAACACGTTGAGCAGCAGATTGATTTTGCAGGGCGAAAGTTTTTCGAGCGTCGCCATCCGAACGCAACCGACAGCCCGCGCCGCGGTGGCCGGGCGCGTGTTTCCTGACGTGGAAAGCGACAACGCCGCGCCGGCCGACCGTCGGCCGCGCCAGCCGCGTTGCCGACTCAGTGATTGAACACCCGGAATCGGCTGCCGGGGAACATCGGGGCGATGTCGCCCCCGCTGTAACCGGTGGCCGTGTCGGTCGCAAACAGCGAATCGTCCATCAACCCGGGCTTGTAGTTGTCGGGAAACACCGGATCGGGTTTTAGATAACCGGTGGCCAGGGGCTTGTAGGGCGGCAACGGGAAGGTCGCCACCTCGAACAGCCCGACGCCGGTCCGGGCCAGAGTGCGATTGAACCCGCGCACCAGGCCGGTGGTGTAAGCGCGGCCGGGCGACTCGAACAACGCGGTTTGCTCGACGCTCCGACGCAGTTCGCCCATGCGAAGGATTTCGAACGTGTTGCCCAAGCCGCGGCCGAGTTTTTGTTCCGGACCGGCGCAGCCGACCGTCATCAGCCCGGCTGCGCACGCCGCCACAAGAACCGTCAATCGGGTTTGCATACGCATTGTTGCTTCCGGCCGCACCCTACACCCCGGGCGGCGGAAGTAAAGCGTCGAGTGCGCCCGGCCGCCTCAGGGCGCGTACGGACCGGCTTCAGGATCGCGCCTGCTCGGCCGCCAGGCGTTTGCGTTCCTGTCGCTCCCAATACCAGGCGATCCAGACACTGACTTCGTAGAGCAACTGCAGCGGAATGAACATCATCACCTGCGTCAGCACCTCCGGGGTCGTGAGCACCGCGCCCAAAAACAGGTTGATGACAATCATGTAGCGGCGGCCGCGGGCCAGCATGCGGTAGTTGAGGACGCCGATCTTGACCAGCACCAGGATCACCACCGGCAACTCGAATCCGATGCCCATCCCGAGCATGAACTTGCACACAAAGCTGATGTAATCCTCGGCGTTCCACTGGTAGGCGCTGAATCCCAGCCAGTGCGAGTATTTCTGCGAGGCCACCAGCGCCAGGGGCATCAGCACGAAATAGCAGAACGCCACCCCCGCAACGAACAATCCGCCGCCAATGACAATGCCGCGCCCGACGTACTTGCGTTCGATGCGTTTGAGTGCCGGGAACACGAACGCAGCGACGAAGTAAAAAATCAACGGTCCGGCCAGCACCAGCCCGCCGTAAAAGGCCACCTGAAACGCCACCACAAAACCGCCCACCGGCTTGAGGTTGATCAGATCCACCTGCAGCTTGCGGGCGCGCTCGGCGGCGTCGGGGTCCGGATTGATCTGCCAGCCCAGGACCTGGTTGGTGCCCAGCGTCATGGGCAGCAGCGTGATGGCCACGAACCGGTTGCTGCTCAGGTGCGCCAGCGCCTCCTGCTCGGCGGTCAGATGAAACACCCCCAGCTTGTTGGTCCCGAAGAAGACCGTGACGACCTGATCGGTGCCCTCGTAGGAGACCTTGGCGCGGTCCAGCGGCCACTTGAGGATTTGGACGACGTAATTGCCGGCAATCAGGCACACGAGCATGGCCACGCCCAGCGCGACCAGGCTCTTGATCAGGACCCAACGCAGGTCCTCCAGATGCTCCAGAAACGTCTTTACGGGGCCACCTTCCGGCTCTTCGTCGGGGCGTTCCACCTCGTCAGCCTGAGCCATGGGCCGGAGCGCGCAGGACCGTCAGGATTTGGTGCCGGAGGCGTTTTGAGAGACGGTGGAATCGCCCGAGGCGGAGCTTTCGGGCGGCAGCTTGCGTTGCGGCGGCGAGGGCGGCGGTTCGTCCACCGCGCTCTGGATTTCCTCGGTCACGTCACGCGTCGCTTTTTTGAATTCGCGAATGCCCTGTCCCAGACCGCGGGCCAACTCCGGCAGCTTCTTGGCGCCAAACAGGATCAACACAACGGCCAGGATCAATACGATCTCCCAGCCGCCGAGCATACCTGCAATCGTCGTGTTCATAAATGCGTCCATCTGCCGCCACACTACGCCCGCCACCTCGGCGAGTAAAGCCGCAAAAAAACCGCCGCAGCCGCAGCACGCCGGCCAACCCGGTGGCTTGCCAAGCGCAACGCCCGCTTGTCTAATGTGGCTGTGCTATCGCAACACACCTTGAACCGGGCGGTGAGCGTTTCAGGCACCGGCCTGCACAGCGGCAATCGCGTCACCATGACGTTGCTGCCGGCGCCGCCCGGCACCGGCCTGCGTTTCCGCCGCGTGGACCTGGAGGGCAAACCCGAAATCGAAGCCCGCGTTGAAAATGTCGCCGACACCACCCGTTCGACGACCCTGGCGCGTGGCAACATCAAAATCCACACCGTCGAACACGTGCTTGCCGCGCTGGCCGGTTGCGGCGTGGACAACGCCATCATCGAGCTGGATGCCAACGAACCGCCGATTGCCGACGGCAGCGCGCGGGAATTCTGCCGGCTGATTCAATCGGTCGGTCTGGTGGCCCAGGAGGCGGCCCGACAGCCTTACGCGGTGAGCGAGCCGATTCAACTCGAGCAGGGCGAAAGCCTGCTGACACTGCTGCCCGGGGAAGGGTTTCGCATCTCCTGCACCAGCGCTGATGCCCGGGGGCGGTTCACCCAGTTTTTCAGCACCGAAGTGACGCCCAAAACCTTCGAGCGCGAACTGGCGCACGCCCGGACGTTTTGTTTTTTCGAGGAGATCGCTTATCTGATCCAGAACGGGCTGATCCGGGGCGGCAGCCTCGAAAACGCCGTCGTCATCCGCGAAGATGCCGTGTTGACCACCGAACCGCTCCGTTACCCGGAGGAATTCGTCCGCCACAAGATGCTCGACATCGTTGGTGACCTGGCGCTGGTGGGTCGGCCCATTCAGGGTCACCTCATCGCCGTCAAACCCGGCCACACGGCCAACTGCGAGCTGGCGCGGCGCATCGTCGCCCAGATGCAAAAACCGCTGCGGCAGGCGCAAACCTTTTTGCCGCCGCCGAGTCCGGTGCGGCCCTCGGCCGCTCCTGCGCAAGCGGTCCCGTCGCCCCCGCCGGGCGATGGCGCCATGGATGTCGAGGGCATCATGCGCGTGTTGCCGCACCGGTATCCGTTCCTGATGCTGGATCGGGTGCTGCAGATCGAGGGCAACCGGATCGTTGCGCTGAAGAACGTCTCGATCAACGAGCCGTATTTTGAGGGCCATTTTCCCGGATACCCCATCATGCCCGGGGTGCTGCAACTGGAAGCCATTGCCCAGGCCGGAGGGTTGTTGATGCTCTTGCGCACCGAAGAGCATCATCCGGTGGCCTACTTCCTCTCGGCCGAAAAAACCAAATGGCGCAAGCCGGTCCGGCCCGGCGACACGCTGGTGATCGAAGTGGAACTGACCAAAGCCCGCGGACGCATCGGCCGCGCCACCGGCGTGTGCAAGGTCAACGGTGAAATCGTCAGCGAAGCGCAGGTCACCTTCATGGTGCAGGAGCCCGAGGCCTGAAGTTGTTGCGCCCGCGGCGCGTCTGCTCCGTCGAGGCGAACGATCATGATTCACCCCACGGCCATCGTGCATCCGGGCGCTCAGATCGGCGACCAGTGCCAGATCGGTCCCTATTGTGTCATCGGCGAACACGTCGTCCTGGGCGAAGGCTGCCGCCTGCACTCGCATGTGGTCATTGACGGTTACACGCGCCTGGGCCGCCGAAACGAGATTTTCCCCTTCGCCAGCATCGGTCTCAAAACCCAGGACCTCAAATGGCGCGGCGGCATCACGCGCACCGAAATTGGCGACGAGAACACCTTTCGCGAATTCGTCACGGTCAACAGCGCCACCGGCGAGGGCGAGGTTACGCGCATCGGATCGCACAACCACATCCTGGCCTACTGCCACATCGCCCACAACGTCACCCTGGGCAATCACATCATCATGTCCAATGTGGCGACCCTGGCCGGCCACGTCGTGGTAGAGGACCAGGCCGTCATCGGCGGTCTGGCCGCCGTGCACCAGTTCTGTCGGATTGGTCGCATGGCGATGGTTGGCGGCTGTTCCAAGGTGGTTCAGGACGTGCCGCCCTTCATGATGGCCGACGGCAACCCCGCCGTCACCCGCACCATCAACAAGGTCGGTCTGGATCGCAACGGCGTCTCAGCCGAGGCCCAGGCGGCGCTCAAAACCTGTTTCCGTCTCCTGTTTCGCGAGGGACTGACGATCCCCAACGCACTGGCACGAATTCAGCAGGAACTGCCCGCGCTGCCCGAGGTCCGACATCTGATCGAATTCGTCCGCGCCAGCGAGCGGGGCATCAGCCGCTGAGCAAACCTGCCGCGAACGGATCGCTTGCGCGGTCCAAGCGCCGGGGTGCAGTTGGACAGGGCGGCGTTTGGCCGCGCCGCGCCGGCCAGCAACCACACCTGTTCCTCGATCCCGAGCCGGCCCTGGCCTGTTTCGCCACGCGGCAGCCTCAGCTTCAGTTCACCCTCGTGCCGGCTCACGTGGACCAGCCGCTGTTGCGCCCACTCGCCGGCAGGCACGTCCTGCGGCGAATAGAAATCCGGAGCGGCGGAGAGCAGGATCTCGGCAACCGTGGCCGTCCGGCCTTCCAGACGGCTGAGTGCTCCCTCTGCGGACAACGGAACGAACACGTGCGGCTTGGGTTTCATGGCCCGAACATTTCCCAATTGAAGAACGACCCGACCTGACATTTGGCAGCTTAAACGAGCCATCGCTCGCGTCAACGGCAAATCCTTCTGGCGTCCGGCCGGGCGTTTTGCGACGAGGCCGGTTGGACGCGGCGGCAGACCGGCCGGGAGGGAATCCAATGCTGGCGAGGGGGCGATGCGTTTGCTAGGGTTCGGGCCGCTGATGCGGACCCTGACGCGAGAACGAGTCGAGGCCGCGCTCCGAGGGCTGGGGCGCTTTGCGCTGTTGGGTCGGGAGGCGATTGCGTCGCTGGTGGGCTTGAGACTGGCGTGGCGCGATTGTCTGTATCAGATGTATTTCATCGGGGTTAAATCCCAGTCGGTCATTACCATCACCGGTGCGTTTACGGGCATGGTGATGGCCGCGCAGACGTTCTTCCAGTTTCACCAGGTCAAGATGGACACCGCGACGCTGGCGGTGGTGGGCGTTTCGATGTGCAGCGAGCTGGGGCCGGTGCTCACGGGCCTGATGATCGCCGGGCGGGTCGGGGCGGCCATCGCGGCCGAGATCGGGACGATGCGGGTGACCGAGCAGATTGATGCGCTGCGCACGCTGGCGACGCATCCGGTGGATTACCTGGTGGCGCCGCGGTTACTGGCGGCGCACGTGGTGGTGCCGCTGTTGACGGTCGAATCCATCGCGGTGGGGATCGCCGCCGGTTACGTGGTGGGCGTGTACCTGCTGGGGATTGATCCGGCCTATTCGTGGTACAACATGCTCAAGTACACCGACACCGACGATCTGATCATGGGCCTGGTGAAGGCGTTCATTTACGGCGGGATCGTGGCGATCATTGGCTGTTACAAGGGGATGAATTGCGGTGAAGGTGCCGAGGGCGTGGGGCAGGCGACGACCGAGGCGGTGGTGTATTCTTCGATCGCGATTTTGATTGCGAATTTTTTCCTGACGCTGGCGCTGGGCCGGCTGCTGGAGATGATATGATCGAGGTGGTGGATTTGCGGAAAAGCTTCGGCGCCCACCGTGTGCTGGAAGGGGTGAGTTTCCGGATTGAAAAGGGCGAGTCGGTGGTCATCATCGGGCGCAGCGGCTGCGGCAAGAGCGTGTTGCTCAAACATCTGATCGGTTTGTTGCAACCCGATGCCGGCGTGGTGCGCATTGACGGGGAGGACATCACGCGGATGGACGAGCGTGAGCTGATCCGGGTGCGGCAGCGGTTCGGGATGGTGTTTCAAGGTGCGGCGTTGTTCGATTCACTGACCGTTGCCGAGAACGTGGGCTTTGCCTTCCGTCGCAACAAGAACATGCCCCCGGAGCTGGTGCGTCGGAAGGTGGCCGAGGCGCTGGAGATGGTGGATTTGCCGGGCATCGAGAACAAAAAGCCGGCCGAGCTCTCCGGCGGAATGCGCAAGCGGGTGGGGTTGGCCCGGGCGATTGTCTATCAACCCGAGATCGTGCTCTACGACGAGCCGACGACGGGTTTGGATCCGATCGTGGCTGACCACGGTGGTGGTGACGCACGACATGCGCACCGCGCGCCGGGTGGGGCAGCGGATTCTGATGCTGCACGATCGGCGGATTTATGCGGCCGGCACGGCCGAAGAGATTTTCAATTCGACCGATCCGGTGGTACGCCAGTTTATCAACGGCGAGTCGGATCCCAAAGACGTCTATTTTTGATCATGAACGGCAAAGGTCTCGAAACGCGCGTGGGTGTGTTTGTGTTTGCGGGGCTGGTGTTGCTGGCGGTGCTGTTGGTGCTCTTCAGCAAGGGCATGACGCTCACGCGGGATGTGTTTTATGTCCAGTTGCGCTCCACGCGCGTGGGTGGCATCCAGCCCGGCGCCAACGTGCTGCTGGCTGGCGTGCCGGTGGGGCGGGTGGCCGACGTGACGCTGGATCCCGACGGCAAAGGGGTAACGATGCGGCTCAAAATCTCGGCCCGGTACCGGCTCTATGGCGACGCGCGCTTTCAGGTCGAGCAGGCCGGTTTTTTGGGCGATCAGTACATCGCGATTTATCCCGGGGACAACGTCGGCGAACCGTTGACCAACAACGCGGTGGTGCATTGCCAGCCGCCGTTCAACGTCCAGGAAGCCATCGCCCAGGCCGTCGAGACCATCTCGCGCATCGGCCAGGCCACCACCAACGTCAATGCCGCGGTGGCCGATGTGCGCCGGCATCTGCTCAACCAGCAGCGGCTCACGCAGATGGGCGAGGCGGTGGACCGTTTTGCGCTGCTGACGGCCGAGGCGCAGTCCACCGTGAGCAACCTCAACACACTGGTCGCGGCCAACGCGCTTCCGATCACGCGCGCGGTGAGCAATTTGAGTCATTTCTCGACGCAACTGGGCCGGCTGGGCACCAACGTCAACGAGTGGTTCGACGCCAATGACGAACGGCTGACGGCGTTGCTGCAGAATCTGGAGAGCGCCTCGGTGGCGCTGACCAATCTGTTGCACGGCCTGCAGGCCGGTCGTGGCGCGGCGGGGCGGCTCTTGCAGGACGAGCAACTGGCCGCGCAGCTTTCGGCAATTGCGCAGAACCTGGCGATCACCACCAGCAATTTGAATCGGCGCGGTCTTTGGGGCATTCTGTGGGCGAGCCGGCCGGCGCGGACCAATCCACCGCCGGCCGCCGAGCGGTTGCGTGCGCCGCACGACCCGTTCCGATGAAAGGTCGCACATGATGGCATTGTGGGTCATACGGATCTTGTTTCTGGCGCTGTGCACCATGGCCGGATACGCCATCAGCCAGGTGCGGCCGGAGTTGACTGGATTGCGGCATGCGGGCTGGCTGTGCATGGCGATCGGGTTCGGGTTCGGCTGGCTGCTGATCGCGCTGGACGAGATGCTCAAGGGTTTCTCATTGCGGGCGTTTTCAGCCACGACCTTCGGTCTGTTGCTGGGCACGGCCGTGGCGATGTTGATTGATCGCTCGGGGCTCTTCGAGACCGTCGAGGAACAACCCACCCGGTGGCTGATCCGGCTGGGGTTGTTTCTGGGCTTTGGTTACATCGGTATGGTGCTGGCGATGCGCAGCAACAAGGAGGATTTCTCGCTGATCATCCCCTATGTGCGATTTGCGCCGCGGACGCGGCCGGACAATCTGCTGCTGCTGGACACCAGCGCGATCATTGACGGTCGCATTGCCGAGCTGATCGAATTGAATTTCCTGGAGGGCATCGTGGTGGTACCGCGATTTGTGTTGCGCGAGCTGCAGCAGGTGGCCGACTCGAGCGATCCGGTCAAACGCGCACGCGGCCGGCGCGGCCTGGAAATGCTCAATCGCCTCCGGCGCAACCCGCGTAACGAGGTCAAAATCCACGACGGGGATTTTCCCGAGGAGGCAGGCGTGGACGCGAAGCTCTTGCGACTGGCGCGCAACCTGGGGGCCAAGCTCTTCACCAGCGATTACAACCTCACCAAGGTCGCCGAGCTGCAGAACATCCCCTGCGTGAACCTCAACGACCTGTCGCGGGCGCTCAAACCGAACGTGCTTCCGGGCGAGGTGCTCACGCTGCGCGTGGTGCGCGAGGGTCGCGAAAAAGGTCAGGGCGTGGGGTATTTGTCCGACGGCACGATGGTCGTGATCAACCACGCCCAGCCGTATGTGGGCCGGCAGGTCGAGGCGCAGGTGCTCAGCCTGCTGCAATCGTCCACCGGGACTCTGGTGTTCGCCGATTTGCGCGGGCCCGTTTCGGTTTGAGCGGCGCGCGTTTGGATCGCATGAAACTGGTGACGGTGTACACCGCGCTCAATTCTGCCGAGGCACAATTGGCCCGTGCGCGACTGGAAGTGGCGGGTTTTCACCCCGTCGTCACCCACGAGCTGGCAGCCTTGCACGCGACCGGCAGCGCGATCACCACCGGCGGCATCCGCGTGCAAGTGCCCGATGCCGAGGCCGAGGAGGCACGCGCCTTTCTGGCCGGGGATTCCGGACCTGCCAAATGAGGTCAACGCCACTGCCATCCTGGATTCGCCGGTTGGCCACGTTGTTGCCCGCGGGTGAGCTCGCCTGGGATGCACCCACGCTGGCCCGGTACGCCGGCGACAAATGGTTCGCGTCTCATCTGCCGGAAGCCGTCGCCCGCCCGCGCAGCACGCGCTCGATCTCGGTGCTGTTGCGATTTGCGCACCGACACGGCATTCCGGTCACGCCCCGGGGCGGCGGTCATGGCTACGTGGGCGGATGCGTGCCCAGCCGCGGCGGCATCGTACTCTCGCTGGAGCGGATGAACCGGATTCTGGAGATCAACGCGCGGGATTTCGTGGCGGTGGTGCAGGCCGGCGTGGTCACGCAACGGCTCCAGGAGGCGGTGGAACGACGCGGCCTGTTCTATCCGCCCGATCCGGCCAGTCGGGCGGAAAGCTTCATCGGCGGCAACATCGCCACCAATGCCGGCGGCCCGCGCTGTCTCAAGTACGGCGTCACCCGCGATTATGTGCTGGGGCTGGAGGTGGTGCTGGCCGACGGCACGGTGGTACGGCTGGGTGGGCGGACGCACAAGAACAAGACCGGCTTCGATCTGGCGCGGTTGTTCGTCGGATCGGAAGGTTTGTTGGGAGTGATCACTGAGGCGACGCTCAAGCTGCTGCCGTTGCCGCCGCAGCGGGCGGTGCTGGCGGTGGGGTTCACGACAATGCACCGCGCCGTGCGGGCGCTGGAGGCCGTGTTCGGGGCGGGTGTGCTTCCGGCCGCCGCGGAGCTGGCCGACGCGTTCACGCTGGCCGCGGCGTACCGGCGCACCGGGAGTGAAGCGTTGCGAAGTTGTCGCGCCCTGCTGATTTTGGAGCTCGACGGCCAGCCGGCGGCGGTGCGGGAGGAACTGCGCCTGATCGAGCGGCTGATCGGCCCGCAGCGCCCCCGCTTTGTGCAGAAGGGTCTGGGGGCGGCGCAATGTGAGGCGGTTTGGAACATTCGACGCGAATTTTCCTATGCCCTGCGCGATACGGGGCTGACCAAGCTCAACGAGGACATCGTCGTGCCGCGCAGCCGGCTCGAGGATCTGTTTCGCTTTGCGGCGCAGTTGCAGCGACGCTACCGGATGCCGATCGCCTGCTTTGGTCACGCCGGCGATGGCAACATTCACTGCAACGTGATGGTGGACGAGCGCCAGGCCGGCGCGCAGCAGCGTTGCCGGGCGGTCCTCGATGCATTGTTCGAGCAGATCGTCGCCTGGGGCGGCGCGATCACCGGCGAGCACGGAATCGGTCTGGCCAAGCGCCGCTGGTGGCCGCGTGCAGTCCCGCCGCAGGTTCGCGCGCTGCATCGGACGCTCAAGCGCGCGCTCGATCCCAAAGGCATTCTCAACCCGGGCAAATTCGTTTGAGTTCCGGGCAAGCCACAGCCCAATGCCGCGTGCAGAAGCGCGCGTTTCCATCCGCTCGTCTGCCTCGGCGGATCGTTAAAAGGCCATTTGGTGTGGAAATCCGCCATTTTTTGATTGCCAGCAGCAGCCCGAGTTGTGTAGAAGCGGCCCGGGATCAATATGGCGCAGGCGTTCCCGGCTCAGGGTGTTGCGGCGAATGTGCCGCCGGCGGAGATGAGCGAGCAGACGTTTTGCGACGCGGTGTGCAAACGCTTCGGCATCGCCCGGGAGCAATACGAAGAGGAGGTATTTCGTCGCTGCGTGTTTCCGGCGACGCGATTCTTGAGCCGGCTGTTCCGATGTCTTCGGCCCCGTGCGTTTGAGGACGATTTTGAGCTGATTCGCTCGGTGGCCAGCTGCACAAGTGTCCGCGAGATGCGGGCCGAGGTGAACTGGTTTCGGTCCGCGTGTCCACCGCGTGGCTTTGGACGCCGCGTGTTGCACATGCGCGTGTCGGGCAAACGCTTGGTCGGCTTGGCGGCGCAGGTCTTCGGGCATTAACCCTCGGGCCGGTTTGTCCGCAAGGACGGCGATCGGGCCGACCGACATTTTTTGATCCCGGTTTGAACAAAAATTTGACGGCGGCGTCGAAACCCGCAATGTTCCGACAAACCAAAAACCAAACACGACCCATGAAAAAACTCATCCTGACGATCACCCTTGCGGCCTTCGCAATTGCGCTTCAAGCCGGCGAAGGTGAATGCCCCAAAGCCAAAGCGGCCTGTGCGCAAAAAGACAAGGCCGCCTGCAGTGCCAAGGCCGACAAGGCCCAATGCCCATCCAAGGCGGCCAAGGCGAGTTGTCCCGCCACGGGCGGCTGTGCCAAGGGCACCCAGGTCAAAAAATCGGTTCCCAGTCCCAAGGCTGCAGGCGAGCTGGCCGCCACCAGCGCACAGTAAGGCCAATTTTGCCCTCGCACCCCGCGTCGAATTCGGCGCGGGGTTTTTTGTGTCCCGAGTGCCGGGATTTGAGCCGCCGCCGCCTTGGGAAAAGGCGGGTGCGCGATTCAAAAAAACGTCCAAAAAACCGGGCCAAAAAAAGACCAAACTTTGCCAAAACCGGCGGAGGCGCCCCGTTGAGGTTGAGTTTTATTGGCATCGCTGGGGAGACCCAGCAAGGGACCGCGCCGGGTTGCGGCAGGGTGGTTCTCACTCAGGGTGGAGTTGGGTGAATGGGGTGACGCAGCCCGGCGCGGGAGGGGTTCAAATTCCGGGCTTCGATTCTTCGAATTCCATCTCACGCCCTGTCGCATCGCGGTCATGGTTTTTTCATCGCGTCGCCGGGCCGCTCGTGCTACCAAATTCCAGTGAGCATGAAGCCATCTGACGTGCCCGGGTCGGCTTCGCAGCCGGGTGCTCGCATCTGCCTGGCGCGGACGGTGGTGCATTCGCTGGCCGAGGAGCCCGGGCTGGAGGCGGTGACCTACGACCGCGCCCAGCGGACGCTTTCGGTGGCCACACTGGGGCGTCCGGATGTGGCGGCG
>CAYXJB010000042.1:0-17380 GCA_964465445.1 uncultured Verrucomicrobiota bacterium | reverse complement strand
GAACTGGTCTTTGTGGGTGACGCCGGCACGACCGAGCCGAGCCGGCCCAGCCGCCGTTACGGCGTCGAATGGGCCAACTACTACGTTCTGAACCGGCATTGGACGCTGGATGCGGACCTGTCGTTTTCGCACGCTGAATTCCGGGACGAGTCGCCCGAAGGCAACCACGTCCCGGGCGCGATCGAGAGCGTGATCGCCGCCGGCGTGGCGTATCATGCCGACAACGGTTGGTTCGCCAGCCTGCGGTTGCGCTATTTCGGCCCGCGACCGCTGGTCGAGGACAACAGTGCCCGATCGCGCGCCACGATCCTGCTCAACGCCCAGGTGGGCTGGCGCATCAACAAGACCTGGACCATCACCGCGGAGGTGCTCAACCTGCTCGATCGCCGCGATCAGGACATCGCTTACTTCTACGAATCGCGCGTGCGGCCCGGCGATCCGCCTCTGGAACAGGTCCATTTCCACCCGGTCGAGCCGATCCAGGCCCGCGTGGCTCTGAGCGCGAGGTTTTGAGCGGCTCGGGAGGAACTTCCGCAGCGCCGCGCCGGGGTTGCATCCGGGCCGGTTTGGGGCGACCAGTCAATGACGTGCCGCGCGTCGCGGCGGGCTGTCGTTGCGGGGAAAAACGTTGCGTGGCAGCACGGCTTCTGGCTTCATGCCGTCATGCCAGACGCGGCTCCAGCCGGCGGCGCCGTAAGCGGCGGACGCTGTCGCATGCATGTGCTGTATTCGGGCACCGTCCAGGGCGTGGGTTTCCGATACACCGTCCGTTCGGTCGCCCGGGGATTCGAGGTGACCGGCCAGGTGCGCAACCTGCCCGATGGGCGGGTCGAGTTGGTGGCCGAGGGCGAGCGGGCCGAGCTGGAGGCGTTCCGGCGGGCGATCCGGGATGCCGGGCTGGCGCACTTTATCCGCGACGAGCAGGTGAGCTGGAGCGAAGCGAGCGGACAATGGCGCGGGTTTGAAATTGCCGGATAGCGCATGAGATTTGCCATCATCGCGGACATTCATGCCAACCTGGAGGCTCTGCAGGCGGTCCTGGAAGACATCCGCGAGCAGCATTGCACCCACTACGCCTGCCTGGGCGATGTGGTCGGCTACAACGCCAATCCCAAGGAATGCCTCGACATCATCCGGCAGATGAACATCCCCGTCGTCAAAGGCAACCACGACGAATACTGCTCCAGCGACGATCCGTTGGACGGGTTCAATCCGGCCGCGGCCGCCGCCGTGGCCTGGACGCGCAAACAACTGACCGAAGAGGATCGCCAGTGGCTGCGCGACCTGAAATATCAACGGCTGGTCAACGGCTTCACGATCGTCCACGCCACGCTCGATGCCCCGCAACGCTGGGGTTATGTCTTCGACAAGCTCGCCGCGGCAGCCAGCTTCACCTATCAAAACACCCCGGTGTGTTTCTTCGGCCACACGCACGTGCCGGTGGCCTTCATGCGCGACACCGTGGTGCGCGGCGGCACGTATTCCAAGTTCAAGATCGAGCCGGGCAAGAAATACTTCATCAACGTCGGCGCCGTGGGCCAGCCGCGCGACAACAACCCCAAAGCCGCCTACGTCATCTACGACCTGGACGAGGGCACCATCGAGCTGCGGCGCGTCGAATACGACATCGCCAAGGCCCAAAAGAAAATTCGCGACGCCGGCCTGCCCGAGCGACTCGCCGAGCGGCTCGCCTACGGGCGTTGAACCGGTGGCCGGCCGGGCCGGGACGGCCGCCCGGGCACTGCAAGCCCCCCGGCCCGCACAAGGCGCTTTGAAGGTTCTCATCCTCAAACCCAGTTCGCTGGGCGACGTCGTGCAGGCGCTGCCGCTGCTGCGCCTGCTCAAACGGCATCGGCCCGGCAGCGCGATCTACTGGTGGATCGAGTCGTCACTGGCGCCGTTGTTGGAGGATGACCCGGACCTGGCCGGCGTGGTGCGATTCGAGCGACGGCGCTGGGCTTCGCCCCGGCACTGGCCCGAAGTGCTGCAGCAGGTTCGCTGGTTGCGTCAGCAGCGGTTCGATTGGGTCATTGATCTGCAGAGCCTGCTGCGAACCGGCGCGTTTGCCTGGCTGGCCAACGGCGGGCTGTTGATTGGTTTGGACGAAGCCCGCGAAGGCGCCCGCGGCTTCTACGACATCATCGTGCCACGACCCTCCTTTTACACGCACGCGGTGGACTGGTATCTGGCCGTGTTGCCGGCGCTGGGTCTGCCCGCCGACGGTCAGTTCGAATGGCTGCCGCCGCGGCCGGCCGTCGCCCGGGCCATTCAAGAACGCTGGCAAATCCAGGGCGCGCGCTGGGTCGCCCTGCAACCGGGCGCGCGCTGGGAGAACAAGCGCTGGCCGGCGGCGTACTTTGCCGAGCTGGTGCGTCGGCTGGCGGCCCGCTTTGACCGGACGCGCTTTGTGATTCTGGGCGCGAGGGAAGACGCACCGCTGGCAGAAGAGATTGCCCGGGCTGCGCCGGAGCGATGCTTGAACCTGGCGGGCCGGACGGCGTTGCCCGAACTGGTCGAATGGTTGCGACTGGCCAGCGTGCTGGTGACCAACGACACCGGCCCGATGCACATTGCTGCGGCGCTGGGCACGCCGCTGGTGGCGCTGTTCGGGCCCACCGAGCCGCGCCGGACCGGGCCGTATGGACGAGCCGACGCGGTGCTACAGCTTTCGTTGCCGTGCGTGCCGTGCATGAAGCCGCGCTGTCGCTGGCCGCGTCCGGTCGAGTGTTTGAAGGCGCTGCTGCCCGAAGCCGTTTTCGAGCGGGTGGCCGGCATCCTGGCGGGTGGCTGAACCGGCGCGCGCAGTCGGGGCGCTGCGTTTGCCGCTTGTTCGGCCCGGTCGGGGCTTTAGAGTGTGGGCATGAATGGTCGCGCATGGGCGCTGGCGCTGACGTTGCTGGCCGCGGCGCCGGCACGGGCACAGGTGTCGGTCGAGGTGACGCTCGATCAGGAGCAGTTTTTGCCCGGCGAGGCGCTCCCGGTGGCGGTCAAAATCCGCAATCGCTCGGGTCAGACCCTGCGACTGGGCACCGAGCCGGACTGGCTGACCTTTTCGGTCGAATCGCGCGACGGGTTTGTGGTGAGGAAACAGGGCGAGCCGCCGGTGCTGGGCGAGTTTGTGCTCGGCTCCTCGCAGGTGGCAACCAAACGGGTGGATTTGGCGCCGTACTTCGTGCTCAACCGCTCGGGTCGCTACGCCATCATCGCCACGGTGCGGATTCGGGAATGGAACAGCGAGGTGGCCAGCGCGCCGTGCACCTTCGACATCGTCAGCGGCGCCCGGCTCTGGTCACAGGAATTCGGCGTACCGCTGCCGCCGGGTGTGAGCAATCAACCGCCGGAAGTGCGCCGCTACACGCTCTTGCAGGCCAACGACCCGCGCAAACAGTTGCGCCTGTTTTTGCGATTGAGCGACGGCTCCGACACGCGCCTGATCAAGGTCCTGCCCATCGGTCCGCTGGTGGGCTTCAGCCAGCCGGAAACGCAGTTGGATGCCCACAGCCGCCTGCACCTGCTCTACCAGGATGGCCCGCGCTCCTTCAGCTACCTGTGCATCAGTCCCCAGGGCGAGATCCTCGAACGCCGCGCCTACGAATATCTGGGCTCGCGTCCACGTCTGCGTGTGAGCGAGGACGGTGCGGTGAGCGTGGTTGGCGGCGTGCGCCGGGAACGGCTCGACGACCTGCCCACCCCATCGCCGAAGGAAGCGTCCCCCGGACCGGATGCCGACCATGGACCATCGCCAGGACGTTGAGACCACCCGACGCGCGGTGCGCCGCGCGAGGCGTCCGGTGCCGACGATGGTCGTTGTGGGGCTGGCCGGCGCGCTGTGCGTCGGCTCAGCCTGCGCCCGGGACGTGATCCTGCATCTGCGCAATGGCGATCGCATTGCCGGGCGAATCCTTTCGGAGGACGCGACCAACGTGGTGGTGGCGACAGATTGGATCGCGCGGCTGCCGGTGCCGCTCACGGCCATCGAACGTCGCGAACCCGTTTCCACCACCCAACCCGCGGCCGAGGCCGTGCCGGGCGCGCCGGCGGGTGCGGCGCAACCCGCTGGCACGCCCACACGCGGCGCGTCCGGACCGAAACCCGTCGCAAAATCCGACACCGGCACGACAAAGCCCGCCCCGCCGAAACGCTGGAAAGCGCAGGTGGATCTGGGCACGGATTTGCAGTTTGGCGCGCGCGACCGCGAGCTGTTTTACAGTCGCGCCAGGCTCACCTACGAGTTGCCCTATGCCCGGAATCCGCGCCGGTTCTTTCGCGCCATTGCGGATTACTCGGTGGACTACGGGCGGACCGACGGGACCAAATCCACGGATCGCATGTTCGGCAGTCTGAAGACGGACTTTGACGTGGGCGAGCGGGTGTTTGCCTACAACCTGCTCGGGGCCGGCTACGATTCGGTGCGCAAGATCGATCTCCAGTACGAGGTCGGCCCCGGGCTGGGCTACCGATTGTTGACCCGGCCCAGGCTGGCGATGAATCTGGAAGCCGGCGCCAACTACCAGGTCCAGGAACGCTCCGACAGCCCGTCGGTTCGCAAAATTTACGTGCGTCTGGCGGAGGATTTGACCTGGAAACTGCATCCGCGCTTGACCCTGACCGAGAAGGCCGAGTGGTTTCCCAGCGTCGAGGACCCGGGCGAGTTCCGGCTGCGGTTCGAATCGTCGCTGAGTCTGGGGTTGTGGCAGAACCTGGCGCTGAAGTTCTCGGTCCTGGACCTCTACGATACCCGGCCGGCGCGGGGCGTGGACCCGAACGAAGTGCTGGTGCGCTCCTCGCTGGAGATCACGTTTTGAGCGAACGCGGTTTGCGCAGGTTCGCCCGCCGCCGGCCGGTGGTTACTGGGTCAGTTCTTCGAGCGTGCGCACGCGGGCCTGCATGCCCTTGACGACGGGCAGCGCGCGCGCCAGAGCGTTCTGCTCGGTCTGGCCGGTGAACCGTTCCATGGTTAGGCGCACGGCGGCGATCGGATCGCCGTTGCGATCGCGCAGGGGCATCACCACCGTGACGGTCTTGCGGCCCTTGCCGTAATAGATGTGCCCTTCGGTAATGGCGCCTTTTTCACTCAGGCCACCGGGCTCGCCGCGCTCCTGCGCGTCGGTGCTGGCGATGACGCGCGGTTCGCCGGAGGCATCGAGGGTGTAGATTTGCAGGGCGCGCAGGCGGGGATATTTGGCCTTCATCTCGCGGACCAGCGTCTGAGCCAGGGGTTCGCGCGGCGTGTACTCGATGCGCGTGTCGGTGAAATAGCTGACCGCATCGGACTTGGTCCAGAAGGCGATTTTGCCGCTGCTGAAGGTGTTGTCGCTCAGGGTCGGGATGGCCTCGCGGCCGTTGAGCCAGCAACGGATCTGGTTGCCCTTGCACTGGATTTTGAGTTCGTGCCACACGTTGGTGGCCAGCTCCAGTTGTGGACCGATCGGCGCGCTGCGCTGGCCCTGGACGACCTTGTAAAAGCGCACGTTCTGCCCCAGACCGCTGGCGCGGATCACGTAAAAATTCCGTTCGTCCTGCAGGCGAAACGCGATGCCGGCCATCTGCTCCACTTCCCCGGCCACGAGCTTGAATCGCGTCGTGAGCGTAAAATCGCCGAACGTCTCCTCCTCGTACACCAGCAGCGGGAAACGTTCGTCGGTCCGATCCCGGCTCAGTTGAGCCAGCACGGGCCGTCGGGTCACCACCGGGGCTTTGTCGCTGAGCGGCTGCAGCAGCGGCGGCACCGTGTCGAGCACCACGCGCCAGTCTCCGGGCGTTCCTTCGCCGGCCAGCAAACTGCGGAAACCCGGCGGCGGCTTGTCCAACGGCAGCTCGCCGAAATCGAACACCCGCTCGGCGGCCGCGGCGTTGATCACCGCCAGCACCAGACCCAGAAGACGTCGCATGGCCGCACGCTCTCAAAAAATCTCTGCGGTCACAAGCAAATGCCGGTCCGACATGGCAACCGGCGGACCGGAATCGGCGCATGGACTTCCGATCCGAACTCTGGTAGCAAACAGAACCGGCGCGCTGCTGGGGCGCGCCGGGCGCGGGTCTGCGGCGGTGGTTTTGGATGCCCGGCGGGCAGATGTCCCGGGCCGGGTCGCTTGACCGTGGCAGGCCGCCGGGCGACAGGTTCACGGAATGATTCTTGAGATCGTCAAATACGGGCATCCGGTGTTGCGACGCAAAGGCGCCCGCATCGGCGCGGTGGACGGCGAGGTGCGGCGCTTGATCGCCGACATGCTCGAGACCATGTACGCGGCCAAGGGCGTGGGACTGGCCGCCCAGCAGGTGGTGCAGGCGTTGCAATTGACGGTGATTGACGTGCGGGGCGTCACCGACCGGCCGTCGAGCCTCGAATGGGCGGGTGAACCGGTGGAGGTCGAAGCGTTCATGCCGCTGGTGCTCATCAATCCGGAGGTGGATCCGTACGGCGAGGTGGTCTCCGGACCCGAAGGCTGCCTGAGTTTTCCCGAGATTTACGCCGATATTCCGCGGCCGGAATCGGCCCATGTGCGGGCGCTCAACAACAAGGGCGAGCGGATCGAGTTTCGTTGCAGCGGGCTGCTGGCGCGAGCGGTCCAACACGAGGTGGATCATCTCAACGGGATTCTGTTCATTGACCGCATGTCCACGGCGGATCGGCGGGAACTCAAACCGCAACTGGAAGCGTTGCAGGCGGCCACCAAAGCGGCGCTGGCCGCCAAACGCGTCGCCGTCTAGCGGACCGGCCCGGCCACGCCGCCGGGCGGCCGGCGACTCAGCCCAGATGGCGACGATACCACTCCATCGCCCGTTCGAGGCCTTCTTCGACATCGCAGGTCGGTTCGTAGCCGAGCAGGGAGCGGGCTTTGGAAATGTCCGCCAGTGAATGGCGCACGTCGCCGGGCCGGAAATCCCGATACACCGGGCGCACCTCCGAAAGGCCCGGGTCGCGCCGGCGCAGGGTGTTCTGGATGAGCGCGAACAAGTCGTTGAGCGTGGTGCGCCGGCCCAGAGCGATGTTGAAAATTTGATTCAGCGCAGCGGGATTGTCGGTGGTGGCCGCCCGCAGGTTGGCCTGGACGACATTTTCCACAGGGCAGAAATCCCGGCTCGTTTCGCCGTCGCCGTTGATAAAGACCGGCTGGCGACGCAGCAGCGCGGCGATCCACTGCGGGATCACCGCGGCGTACGGCCCCTCCGGATCCTGACGCGGTCCGAACACATTGAAGTAGCGCAGGCCGATGGTTTCCATGCCGTAAACCCGGGAGAACGTCTCGGCGTAAATCTCGTTCATCCGCTTGCTGGCCGCGTACGGGGAAAGCGGGCGTCCCAGTCGTTCCTCGGTCTTGGGAAGCTCGGGCGCATCCCCGTAAACGGCGCTGCTGGATGCGTAAACAAATCGCCGCACACCGGCGTCGCGTGCGGCCACCAGCAGGTGGATGAAGCCGGTGACGTTGACGGCGTGCGTTTTGAGCGGCGCTTCGATCGAACGGGGCACCGAGCCCAGCGCAGCCTGATGCAGCACCACTTCGATCCCCTGGACCGCGCGGCGGCAAACGTCCGGATCACAAATGTCGCCTTCCAAAAACCTGAAGCGCGCCCATTGCTGGGGCTGCACCCGGGAGCGGACCTGCTCGAGATTCGCGCGTTTGCCGGTGGCGAAATTGTCCAGACCGACCACGGGCTGATCGAGCTGCAGCAGGGCTTCGAGCAGGTTCGAACCGATGAAGCCGGCCACGCCGCTCACCAGCCAGGTGCGCGGCCGCCGCCGCAGGGATGCGGCCAGCGACTCGGGAAGGCGGATCGGAGTGTCCGGGCCGTTCACATGCCCATGATTTGATAGCCGCAATCCACGTAGAGGGTCTGGCCGGTGATCGCCGCGGCGCCGTCGCTGGCCAGAAACACGCCGGTCGCGCCCAGTTCCTCCGGCAGCACGTTGCGCCTGAGCGGGGCGTGTTCCTCGTAGTGCCGGAGCATTTGCGTAAAGCCGGCGATGCCCCGCGCCGCCAGCGTGTTGACCGGGCCGGCGCTGATGCAATTGACGCGAATTTTCTTCGGCCCCAGATCGTAGGCCAGATACCGCGCCGCGGCCTCCAGAGCGGCCTTGGCCACGCCCATGACGTTGTAATGCGGCACGACCTTTTCCGATCCGTAATAGGTCATCGCCACGATGCTGCCGCCATCGCTCATGAGCGGTTCGGCGGCGCGCGCCAGCGCCACCAGCGAGTAGGCGCTCACGTCCAGCGCCACGCGAAACGCCTCGCGGCTGGTCTGGATGAACGCCCCCTCCAGCGCCTCCCGCGGCGCGAACGCGACCGAATGCAGCAGCAGATGCAGCTTGCCGAACTTCTGGCCCACGGCGCCAAACACCCCGGCAATCTCCTCGTCGCGGGTCACGTCGCAGGGCAAAATGAGCGTGTCCGGCCCAAACGTCGCGGCCAGTTCCTGAACGTTTTCCCTGAGTCGTTCGCCCTGATAGGTAAAGGCCAGCGTCGCGCCCTCGCGCGCCCAGGCTTGTGCAATCGCCCAGGCAATCGAGCGTTTGTTGGCCACTCCGAAGACCAGGCCCACTTTTCCGGCCAGCAGACTCATGACGTGTAGTGTTCGATTCAACGACGATGCAGCGCGACTGCGCGTCGCCTCCGCGGCGGTTCGGCGACCTCGGGTCGCGCCCGTGCAGTTCGGCCCATACGACTAGGCCAAAGGCGTTGTGCCAGCAAGGATTTCCGTGCAGCGCGCGGCCCCCGGGACGCGCCGGCGAGCCGGCGGCACGTCGCCGCCCGCCGGATCAGAACCCGTTCAGTCCCTGCAAATACGCCAGAATCAGTTCCGGCAGCTCCCGGCTGTAGCCGCCCTCGAGCAGGCTGAACATCGGCACGCCCAGCGCCCGCAGTTGCGCTCCGAGCCAGTGGAAATCCTCGACCTCGAGCGTTTCCTGGGCGATCGGATCGCCCGCATACGCGTCGAATCCTGCCGAGACGGCCAGCAGCTCCGGGCCGAACCGTTTCACGCCTTCCAGGGCCTGTTCGAGCACCCTGCGATACTCCGCTCGCGGTGTGGCCGGCGGGACGGGAAAGTTGAAACAATTCGAACCGCGGTTGGCCGTGCCCGTGCCCGGATACGCGGGGTATTGATGCACCGAGAAAAACGCCGTTCCGGGCTGATCGAGCAGAATCGCTTCGGTCCCGTTGCCGTGGTGCACATCGAAATCGAACACCACCACGCGGGCGACGCCCTGGGCGCGCGCCTCCAGCACCGCGATCGCCACCGAGTTGAGATAGCAAAAACCCATCGCCCGATCGCGCGTGGCGTGATGCCCCGGCGGGCGCATCAAACTGAAAACCGTTTCGCCGGCCCGGGCGCAACGCAGCGCCTCCAGAGCCGCGCCGACCGACAGCCGCGCAAAATCAGCGATGTGCGGATAGTAGGGCGTGTCGGCATCGAAATCCTCCGGCACGCGCAAGCGCGCCAGATGTGCCGGCGAATGGGCGCGCAGCAGCGCCGTCTCCTCGACCGGTCCGGGACGCGCCCATTCGACGGGCAACTGCGACTGCTCGCGCAGCCGGGCCAGCGTGGCGGTGATCCGCGCCGGCTGTTCGGGATGACCCGCTCGCCGATAACCGATGCACCGCTCGTCAGTGATGATTTTCACGGCGCGGATTCAATCACGCCGCCGACCGGCCGGTCACGAAATTTTCAGCGCGAAAACGCTGCTCGGGTTCACGAAACGATTTCCACCGCCGTCGCGCTCCGCTATGTTTGCGGCGCAACGCCGGTCCGCGCCGCCGCCGGACAGAGAGAGGCCACTCCGGAGGCGGCGAGAGTGTGTTTGGTGCGAGGACTGTGCGATGAAAATTACAGCGATTCGCGAGAAGGTCGTTCCGATCCGATCCGAGATCCGCAACGCGTACATCCGCTTTTCTGAGATGACCGTCTCGGCGGTGGCGATCCACACCGACGTGCTGCGCGAGGGCCGGCCGGTGGTCGGCTACGGCTTCCATTCCAACGGGCGTTATGCCCAGAGCGGGATTCTGCGCGAGCGGTTCATTCCGCGCCTGCTCGCCGCCCGGCCCGAGGAGTTACTCGACCCGGGGCGGAGCAATTTCGATCCGGCTCGCGCGTGGGACGTCATGATGCGCAACGAAAAACCCGGCGGCCACGGGGATCGGTCCGTTGCGGTGGGCGCGCTGGACATGGCGTTGTGGGATCTGGTCGCCAAAATCGAGGGCCGCCCGCTGTACCGCGTGCTGGCGGACCGTTACCGCGGCGGGGTGTTTGACCCGGACGTGTACGTCTATGCTGCCGGCGGCTATTACTATCCGGGCAAGGACCTGACGGCGTTGCAGGATGAAATCCGCGGGTATCTGGACCAGGGTTACACGACCGTCAAAATCAAGATCGGCGGCGTTCCGCTGGCCGAAGATCTCCGGCGGATCGAAGCGGTGCTCGAGCTGTTGCCCCCGGGCGGCGAGCTGGCCGTGGATGCCAACGGCCGGTTCGACCGCGTCCAAGCGCTGGCCTACACCGAAGCCCTGAACCGCTACCCGCTCAAGTGGTACGAAGAACCCTGCGATCCGCTGGACTTCGAGATCTTGCGCGAAGTTGCGGCGGCCTCGCGCAATCCGGTGGCGACCGGCGAGAATCTCTTCTCACTGGCCGACTCGCGAAATCTGATTCGCTATGGCGGGCTGAATCGCGAGCGCGATTTTCTTCAGATGGACCCGGCCCTGAGCTACGGTGTGGTCGAGTATCTGCGCATCCTGGAGATGCTGCGCCAGGCCGGCTGGTCGGCGCGCCGCTGCATTCCGCATGGCGGCCATCAACTGGCATTGCATCTGGCCGCCGGGCTGGGATTGCACGGCAACGAATCCTATCCGGGCGTCTTCCAGCCCTTTGGCGGATTTGCCGACGGCGTGCCGGTGGTCAACGGACGGGTGAAGATCCCCGAGGCGCCGGGCATTGGCATCGAACTCAAGGCTTCGCTTTACGCGGTGTTCCGGGACGGCTGAGCGGCGCGGCCCCCGACTCAGACGCTGAAGCTCTCGCCGCACGAACAGGTCGAGGCGGCGTTGGGATTGCGGATTTTGAAGCCGCTGTTCTGGAGGGCTTCGACGTAATCCACCTCGCTGCCGGCCACGTAGAGGGCGCTTTTGGGATCCACCACCACGCGCACACCGGCGGTTTCCACCAGAATGTCCCGTGCCGAGGGACCGTCCTGCAGCTCGACCTGGTATTGCAATCCGGAGCAGCCGCCGCCAATGACCGAGACGCGCAACACGCCGGCGGGCCGGCCCTGCTGCGCCAGCAACGCCGCCACCTTGGCGCCGGCCCGGGGCGTCAACCGCAACACCCGCTCGTCGCCCAACCGCACCTGCGGCTCGGGCGCCGGCACATCGGTTTTTGGCGTGATCCGCGCAATCATGGATGTGCGCAAAGCTAGCGGCGCGCGCTTGCGCCGTCAATGACCGTGCCCGGCATGGTCGGAGCGCCGCCGGGCTGGCGCGGGTCGGCCAACCGCGCGATCGCGGCCATGATCTCATCGGCGATGCGCTGATAAATCTCCCGCTGCCGTGCCTTGCCGGCGCGTTGTGCCTCGGCGCACAGATCGGTGAACTGCATCGGCTCGCCGAATACGACGCCGAGCGGATGCAGCCGCAGCCGGGCCCGGCCGCGCGGCAGCGCCCGGTGCGTGCCGAACACACGCACCGGCACCACCGGCGCGCCGGATTTGACGACGACCAACCCGATGCCCGGTCGGGCCGGCAACAGTTGTCCGTCGGACGAGCGTGTGCCCTCGGGAAAAATCAAAACCGCATGGCCCGCGCGCAGCCGTTCCAGCACCACGCGCACACCGGCCGCGCCGGCGTGTTCCTGATCCACCGGCACGGCCTGCCACTGACGCAACAGCCATCCGAACGCGCGGTTGCGGAAGAGCGTCTCGCGCGCCAGGTAGCTGATCATGCGCGGGGTGGCGCAGCCGATGACCGGCGGGTCGAGGAAACTGGCGTGGTTGGCCGCCAAAATCGCCGGGCCCTGCCGCGGCACGTGCTCGCTACCGCGCACCCGCAGCGCAAAACCCAACCCGAAGAACGTCCGGAACAGCAGCCAGCCAAAGCGGTACAGAAAGGTCATGGCACGCCGAATCGGCCCGCGACCAGCGGCCGGTGGGAACGAGCAGCGCGCCGCGCGTTCATGATTTGGTGCCCAACCGGCGGCGGATGTCCTCCAGGATCAGCGCGCTGGTTTGCTCGGGGGTGAGATTGGAGTTGTTGATGACCCGTGCGCCCAGCGGCACCATCAGCGGGGCGACGGCGCGCTGACTGTCGCGCCGGTCGCGGTCGGCGAGGTTTTCCTGGATGCCTTCGGCGGCGCGGCGTTTGGCGCGCTCCTCGGGGCTGGCGTCGAGGTAGTACTTGAACTCGGTTTCGGGAAAAACGTTCGAGCCGATGTCGCGCCCTTCCATGACCAGGTTGCCGAACCGGATGCATTCGCGCTGTTTTTTCTTCATCCAGCGGCGTACCGCGGGCACGGCGGCCACGTGAGAGACCACGGCGCTGACCTCGGCGCTGCGAATTTCGCGGGCCGGATTGTATCCGTCCACCAGCAAATAGACATGGCCGTCGCGGCACACCAGCGTGGTTTTCCAGCGACGGCAGGCGGCGGCCACGGCGCGCGGGTTGTGCACATCCACGCCGTGTTTGAGGCAGTACCAGGCCAGCGTGCGGTACATCGCGCCGGTGTCCACGTGCACGAAGCCCAGCGCCCTGGCGACGAGCCGGGCGTTGGTGCTCTTGCCGCTGGCGCTCGCACCGTCAATGGCAATGACAATGGGCGTCTGGCTCACGCTGCCAAATCACAAGCTGAGGGTTTGCGAGGGCCGGGGTCGGACAGGGCGGGGCGCCGGCACGATCCTCGCCACGCGCCTCCGCCGGCCCGCCCGGCGATTCACTCGGCAACCAACTCCTCCGGCGAGAGTTTCCGGCCCGTGCGTGCGTCCAGAATCGCGGCCCCCAGCCCGTCGGGCGGCGGGGCGGCGAGTTTCTGGAAGAAGTTCGGAAACGTTTTTTTCACACACGCCGGATTTTGAATTTTGATGCCGGGCACTTTCAATCCCAGAATCGCAAAGCACATCGCCATCCGATGGTCGTTGTAGGTGTGGATGGTCGCCCCGTGCAGCGCTGCCGGCTGCACCAGCAACGTGTCGTCCTGCTCCCGGACCCGCGCGCCGCACTTGGTCAACTCGGTCCGCAGCGCCACCACCCGTTCGCATTCCTGTTGGCGCAACCGCCCCAGATCGGTGAACCGAAACACCGTCGAGCTCTCGCCCGGTTCGGTCAACCCCCCCGCGCCGGCGTCGGCCGCCAGCACGATCGCCATCATGATGCTGTCGCCCAACTGGAATTCGCGCGAGATCTGCTCGGGCAACGGCAAAAAGTCCGGGAAATCGGCGTCAATCTGCCAGCCGCTCTCGGGCCAGCGTTTGACCCGCACCGGCGATTCCTGCCGGAAGCACAGCTCCGGCACCGAGCGCGGATCGAACAGCGATACCAGCCAGCCGGCCGCCCAGAAATACGCCCCGCTGGAGGCATCGGGCTCGATCTCGAACCGGCCACCGTGCCGGGGAAAGCTCTCGATCATGCGCTGGGTCAAAACGACGTAGGGCGATTCCTCAGCGTTGCGACCGCTGATCCGGACCTCCCAACCGCCGTGATGGGCGCATAGCAGCAACGCCGACGCAAACTGCGAACTCTCGGTGATGTCCACCCGGCACACACCCGGTCGCCAGCCCGACCCGTGAATGAGCGCGGGCAAATGATCGTTGGGAGTTTCGATCCGGTATCCCAACTCGCGCAGGGCGCGGAACAGACCCGCTTGCGGTCGTTCGTGCATCCGGGCCGTGCCCTCCAGCCGGTACACGCCCTCGCCCAGACACACCAGCGCGGCCAGAAACCGCGCCGCCGTGCCCGCGTTGCCGACGAACAACTCCAGCGGACGCTCGGCCGTGCCGCCGCGCGGAATGCGCCCGCCCTGTCCGATCACCCGAATCGTGCGGTTGCACGGCTCGGCCGCATCGGGTTCGACCTGCAACTCGAAGCCCAGCCGTTGGAGCGCGGTGGTCATGATCTGGGTGTCTTCGCTCCAGAGCGCGCCTTCGAGCGTGACCTCGCCGGAGGCCAGAGCCGCCAGCACCAGTGCGCGGTTGGTGAGGCTTTTGGAGCCGGGCACGCTGATTTCCGCCCGCACCGGCCGATCCAGCGGGACGATCTCGATGAATTCGGGCAGGGGCATGGTTCAGGCGCTGCAGCGGCCGGCTGCGCCGAGCCGGGCTGCCCGCCCGACCGGTGCGATCGCGCCGCGGCAACAGGGATGAGAGTTCATGCGGGAAAGCGGTTATTCGGGCGACCGGGCCGCCCGGGCCAGACACCAGCGGTCGCGACGTTCCTTGGCCCGGGCGAACCACTGCTCCAGGGCCCGGGCGTCACCCCGCTGGAGCAGCGTTTGGACCTGCTCGAGCCGGGTCATGAATTCCTTGAGGGCACGGCGCAGATGGACGCGGTTGGCCAGGGCGATGTCGCGCCACATTTCCGGCGAACCGGAGGCGATCCGCGTGGTGTCGCGGAAACCATTGGCGCAGACCAGCGACTGGACGCGGGGGTGGCGGCTGTCGAGCACGAACGCCACCAGCGCGGCGGCCAGCACGTGGGGCAGGTGACTGGATCGGGCCAGAAGCGCGTCGTGCTGTTGGGGGCTGAGCGTGAGCACACGCGTGCCGAGCCGGCGCCAGAGCCGCTCGATACGCTGCCTGGCTTCGGTCTCGGTGCGCCGCGTTGGTGTGACCACGCACACCGCGCCCTCGAACAAATCCGCTCGCGCCCAGGCCACACCGGTTTTTTCGGCGCCGGCCAGAGGATGACTGCCGACAAAGCGCGCGCCGGCCCGCGCCAGGAGCGGTTCGAGTTCCCGCACCACGCCGCTTTTGGCGCTGCCCACGTCGGTGACAATCGCGCCGGGTTCGAGCGCCGGAAGCATCTGTTCGGCCAGCGGGCGCATCTGGGCCAGAGGCGTGCACAGCACCACCAGCTCGGCCTCCCGCACCGCTTCGGCCAGGTCGAGCGTGGCCCGGTCCACGGCGCCGGATCGCTCGCATTCGCGCACCCGGCTCTGGCGGCGTACAAAACCGGTCACCTGCCGGGCCAGAGCGCGTTGCTTGATGGCAAGTCCCAGCGAACCGCCCAGCAGACCCACGCCCAGGATGGCCACTTTGTTCCAGCGCACGGGGGCAGAATAAGCAGACCCGATGCGCGGTGAAAGGCCCGATTGACCCGAAGGCTGCCACACGCGGCGAGCCGGCCGGCGGCGGTCGGCGACCGCGGTTCAACCGGACGACGAGCCGACGGTTTGCGGGTCGTAGGCCAGGTAACTGCCCAACCAGCGTTCCACCTCGGCCAGGCTCATGCCTTTGCGCTGGTGATAATCCAGAATCTGATCGCGGCCGAGCTTGCCCACGGCGAAGTATTTCGACTCCGGATGCGCGAAATACAGCCCGCTGACCGAACTGCCCGGCCACATGGCGAAGTTCTCCGTCAGCCGGATGCCGGTGTGACGCTCGACCTCGAGCAATCGCCACAGCGTGGCTTTTTCGGTGTGATCCGGGCAGGCCGGGTAACCAAAGGCCGGCCGGATGCCGCGGTATTTCTCCTCGATCAAGTCCTCGGGCGTGAGATTTTCGTCACGGCCGTAGCGCCACTCGATCCGCACGCGCCGGTGCAGGTATTCGGCAAACGCCTCGGCCAGCCGGTCGGCCAGCGCCTCGGCCAGGATTGCGTGGTAATCGTCGTGATCGGCCTTGAACTGCTCGACCAGCTCGCGCAGGCCGTGACCGGCGGTGACCGCAAACGCACCCACGTAATCGCGCGGCACCTCGCCCCCCGCCGAACGCGGCGCCACAAAGTCGGCCAGACAGCGGTTCGGCAGGTTGTCGTCCCGGGCAAATTGCTGTCGCAAAAAGTAAAATCGTGCCAGCACGCTGCGCCGGGTCTCATCGGTGTACAGCTCGATGTCATCGCCCACGGCATTGGCGGGGAAAAAGCCGTAAACCCCGCGCGCCACCAGGCGGTTTTCGGTGACGATGCGTTCCAGCAGCGCCTGGGCGTCCGCAAAGAGCTTGCGTGCCGCCTCGCCGTGCCGGGGATGATCGAGGATCGCGGGATACCGGCCGCGCAGTTCCCAGGTGTGGAAGAAGGGCGACCAGTCAATGTAGCCGACCAGTTCCTCGAGCGAGAGGTGTTGCGGCGTGCCGGCCGGTGCGTCGGAGGCCAGCACGCGCACGCCCACAAACTCCGGCTCGGGCAGGTCCCTGTAATCGAGCCGGGGCGCGCGCCGACGGGCCTCGGCCAAGGGCAGCAGCACCGGCCCGGCCTGTTCATGCCGGGCGCGCAACCGCTCGTATTCCTCGCGGATCTGTTGCCTGAAAGCGGCGCGCTGGGCGGCGCTGAGCAACTGGCTCACCACCGGAACGGCGCGGCTCGCATCCGGCACGTGCACGACCGGCCCGGAGTAGGCGGGTGC
This sequence comes from uncultured Verrucomicrobiota bacterium, assembly GCA_964465445.1. GTDB lineage: Bacteria > Verrucomicrobiota > Verrucomicrobiia > Limisphaerales > JAOAIM01 > JAOAIM01. The sequence continues at coordinate 838 of CAYXJB010000042.1, read as the reverse complement.
GATTTTGGCCGCCGTGTGCGCCTTGCTGGTCGTCGCGCCACCAATGAGCAGCGGCAGGCGAAACCCTTCGCGCTCCATCTCCCGGGCCACGTGCACCATCTCGTCGAGCGAGGGCGTGATCAGGCCGCTGAGCCCGATTACGTCCACACCCTGTTCCCGGGCGGTTTGGAGAATTTTCTCGCACGGCACCATCACGCCCAGATCGAGCACCTCGTAGTTGTTGCACGCCAGAACGACGCCGACGATGTTTTTGCCGATGTCGTGCACGTCGCCCTTGACGGTGGCCAGCAGCACCTTGCCGGCGCGTTCCAGCGCGCGTCCGGCGGCCTGGCGCTCGGCTTCCATGAACGGCGTCAGGTAACTGACGGCTTTTTTCATGACGCGGGCGGATTTGACGACCTGCGGCAGGAACATCTTGCCGGCGCCGAACAGGTCGCCAACCACGTTCATGCCCGCCATCAACGGACCCTCGATCACCGCCAGCGGCCGGCCCAGTTGACGGCGCGCTTCCTCGACGTCAGCCTCGATGTAATCAGCGATACCCTTGACCAGGGCGTATTCGATGCGCTTCTCGACGGGCAACTGTCGCCAGGCGTCCTCGGTCGCGGTCGCGCCGGGCTGTGGACTGCCTGGCTTGAGCGTTTCGGCGTATTGCACCAGCCGCTCGGTCGCATCGGGCCGGCGGTTCAACAGCACGTCCTCGACCCGTTCGAGCAATTCGCGCGGGATGTCGTCGTACACCGTGAGCATGCCGGCGTTGACGATGCCCATGTCCAGCCCGGCGGCGATGGCGTGGTAGAGGAACACGGTGTGGATCGCCTCGCGGACCGGGTCGTTG
>CAYXJB010000041.1:5775-17540 GCA_964465445.1 uncultured Verrucomicrobiota bacterium | reverse complement strand
CGAGGTGCAACGCCGTCAACTGATCGAGCGCAAAATCCTAGACCTGCGCCAGAAAGCCGCAGCCGGCCAGATCAGCCCGCCGGAACGCGCCCTTCTGGAACGACTCGAACGCGCCCTGGCCCGTCGGGATGCCGCCCGCGCCACCCACAACCCGGCCCAAACCGGCGGCGGCCCTGAGACGACCCGGACCAACGCGCCGCCCTCGAACGCCGCGTCGTCTGCGCCCTGAATTCCTGCCCGGTGCGGGCGCGCGACCCGACGCCGGCCCGTCAACCCCTTGAGCGCATGCAACGGCCCGAAGCCGAATTGATTGCGGCGGCGCAGCGGGGTGACGTGGACAGCTTCGAACCGCTCATCCGGCAATACTCGCCGCGCCTGTTTGCGACCGTGCGCCGCTACGCCCGACGCGAGAGCGAAGTCGAAGACATCGTTCAGGAAATCTGGATCAAAGCCTTTCAAAAGCTGGGCGGCTATCGGGGCGACGCGCCGTTCGAACACTGGCTCATGCGCCTAGCGGTGCGGACCTGTTACGACCATTTGCGAGCGCACCAGCGCAATCGCGAAACCACCTTCACCGACCTGTCGGATTCGGAGCAGGACTGGCTGGAACGCTACAGCGCATCGCCGGAGGCCGCGCCGCACGATGCGGAGGCCGCCCGCCAACTGGTGCAGCGGATTCTGGAACAACTCCCGCCCGCGGCGCGGCTGGTGATCACGCTGCTGGAAATCGAGGAACGATCGGTCAAGGAAATCTCCCGGCTCACCGGCTGGTCGGTCTCGCTGGTCAAAGTCCGTGCCTTCCGCGCCCGGGCGCAGATGCGGAAAATCTTGAAGCGACTGGTGCGAACGAAGTACCTCTGAACTGTAACCCGACGGCGAGCGTGGTCGTCTGACCTGACACGGGATGAAACACCTCGAACAACTCCGACAGTTGCTCATCGCTGCAGCGCGGCGGCAGACGCCCTCCGATGCGGTGCCCTGGGCCTTCGAGCAACGCGTCCTGGCGCGCCTGCGCGAGGTCGGACGGCCGGATCTGGCACTGCTCTGGGCACGCGCCCTGTGGCGGGCCGCGGCCCCGTGTGTGGCGTTGAGCCTGGCCCTGCTGGCGTGGCGCCTGGCCTCCGGCTCGGCCGCTGCCCCCGAGCCCGACGCCCCCTCCCTGGCCCAGCAGTTCGAACAAACCCTCCTGGCCGCGGTCCAGGAACAGTCCGGGGAGGAAACCACCGAACTCTGGTGAACACCTGGAAGGTCATCCTGGCCACGCTGGTGATTTTCGCCGCCGGGGTCGTCACCGGCGGCCTGCTGGTCAGCCACGTCGAACGCCACCGCGCCAAAACACTGCGGGCAACCTTGCGCCAGCCCGCCTGGCGACCGATCGAACCGCGCCCGGGCACGATCATCCGGCCTGATGAACCCGGTCGTGGCGGGCCGACGACCTATCTGCCGCGCGGGCTGCGCATGGACTTGTTGGAGCGGCTCGACCGCGAGGTGCGTTTGAGCCCCGAGCAGCGGGAACGCATCGAGAAGATTCTGGCGGAAGGCCAGGAGCGCAATCGCCAGCTCTGGGAGCGCATCCAGCCCGAAATCCGTCGCGAGATCCAGCAGACCCACGAGCGCATCCGCGCGGTGCTCGATCCCGAACAACGCCAGAAGTTCGAGGAGCTCATGAAGCAGCGCCCGCCGCGCAAGCCCGAGGATTCGTTTCCATCCCGCCGCGGGCCGCGCGACGGTCCGGATCGCGTGCCACCGCAGCGCGAGGCCGCGCCCTCATCGCCCGCGCCGAACTGAACACCCCCGCCGGCTGTTTCGCCTTCGGGCGGTGCACTTCAAGGCTGGGTTTCCGCCGCCGGCGGTACCACGCGCAATCGGAACGGAAAATCCGGTGATTCGAGCCAGTGCGCCAACCAGACCAGTTCGGCGCCGCTCAGCACGAACGGTCCTTCGCGCACCAGCGCAAGCCGATTTGAATCCACCAATCGGACTTCGGTCACGGTGTTGCCGGGCTGGTTGGTCAGGGAGTTGAGAAATGCCACGGCTGCGGCCTCGGCGCCCAATCGCGGCCGGCCCAGGATGTTTCCCACCACGTTGAAGGCGGCGCGCCAGCAGTACGCCCGCGGGCCGGTGAATTCCCACTCATAAAAGACCAGATTCGTCTGTCGGCTCAGATGCTCGAACATCGCCTCGGGCGCCGTGGCGTCGGGCAGCGCCGGGTTTGGGTACAGGCCGGCGACCAGATAGGTGCGATTGGTGGCAGCCGAGACGGTCAAAAACGGCGTGATAAACGGTGGAATGCCCGCCCAGCGCAACGTCACTTCGCCGGCGAGGTTGGTCTGAAGCTCGATCGCGCCGGCTTCAATCGCGCTCAGCGCGCCGTTGAAACGCGCCGGCAGCGTCGCAGCCGCTGACTGGAACAGCGCCTGCGCCGCCGGCGTGGGCGCCGCAGCCAGAGTCTGCACCGGAAACATTGCACCAGCCCACAGGTACAACTGGTTCGGGACCGCATGGGTCGGCAGACCCAGCGCCTCGAACCAGCCCCGGAACAGCCCGGCCACGCCGCGCATCGCCGTGAATCCCACGATCGGATCGCGAACCAGCTCGGTCGGGATTTGCCAGTCGTCCAGCGCAATCGAGATCGGTTTCGGGAACACCAGTTCCCCGTCCCAGCGCATCGTCGGGCCGCGCGGGCGCAGCGTCAGCCGCACCACGGGCCAGCGCTCTGAATCCGGATGCCAGCCCGGAAACCATCGCGCCAGCGCACCGAACCACTGCGTGCGCACCGAGGCGGGCAGGTGCGGCAGATCGGCAAACAGTTCCAGCCATGCGTTGGTGTCCGGGCCGGCGGACATCGAACCACCCGACAGCCGCGCGCGGAGTTGGTCCAAACGGAGCGACTGATGGCGAGCCCACCCCAGCAAAACCCACTCGCCGGCGCGAACCCAGCGCACACGGGCCGGCGGATGTTGCAGCGCCAACTCCCACTGGTTGGTCTGGCTCACCGTCACCGTCGCCCCCGGGCCGCTCCAGTCTGAAAACGCGCCCAGCAGGTTGGTGCGCCAGAATTCGGCCTGCTCGGGCGAAAGCCGCACCGCCAGGACGCACTCGCCAAAACCGTTGCTGTCGCCGTGCGCCTCGAAGAACGATTCGGTGTGCGCGAGCGCTTCGAGCATCGGCCGAAACACTGCGGCGTGGTCGTTGGTGGCCTCCGCAACGCGGGCCGGCCAGGCGCGGAACGGTGCGCGCGCGAGCTTTTCGAGCGTCTGGACTCGAAGCCGGACGGCCACGGACCCCTCGCTCAGCAGCGGCCATGTGCGCCGGGCTGCCTCAGCCTGGGGAGTTTGCAGGCCGGCGAAGTGCCAGCGAATCAACGGCGCGGGCTCGACAGTGGCCAACGGCCCGGCCGGAGGCGGTTGTTCGCTGCGGCGGCAGCCGACCAGCGCGACCAGGAGCAGAATCGAAATGCAAATGCTGCGACCGTGCATTGGGCCGAATCCAATGCCAGAGATTGGCCAGCTTCGCAACGGCAAACGCGCCACGGCGGCCCGCCCGGATCGGTTTCGGTGCGGGGGTTCGACTTTCATCCGGCCGCCCGTTAGGCTGCGGGCGTGAAGCTGCTGTTTATCGGCGACGTGGTTGGCTCACCCGGTCGGCGCGCGGTCAAAACGCTTTTGCCGCGGCTGCGGGCCGAGTGGGAACTGGATTTTGTGATCGCCAACGGTGAGAACGCCGCCGGCGGCGCGGGCATCACACCCAGGGTGGCCGAGGAACTGTTCAATGCCGGGGTGGATGTGATCACCAGCGGCGATCATCTCTGGGATCAGAAGGAAGTGCTCGATCTGCTGGCCGATGAACCGCGCTTTTTGCGCCCGCTCAACTATCCGCCCGGTGTGCCGGGCCGAGGCAGCGGGCTGTTCGATGTGCGCGGTGGCGACGGGGCACTGCGCGGGCGCGTGGGCGTGCTCAACGCCCAGGGCCGCACCTTTCTGCCGGCGCTCGAAAATCCGTTTCTGGTCGTCCCGCCGGAAATCGCCCGGCTGCGCGAGCTGACGCCGATTATTTTCGTGGACTTTCACGCCGAAGCGACTTCCGAGAAAATCGCTTTTGCCCGACTGCTCGACGGCCGGGTCAGCGCCGTGGTGGGGACGCACACGCACGTGCAAACGGCCGATGAACAGATCCTGCCCGGCGGCACGGCGTATCTGACCGACGCGGGCTTTACCGGTCCGCAGGAGAGCGTGCTGGGGCGGGAGATCGAACCGGTCCTGCGGCGGTTTGTGACCAACATGCCGCAACGCTTCGAGGTCGCCAAAGACCGCGTCGTGCTCCATGGCGCGCTGGTCGAGATCGAGCCGGCCAGCGGGCGTGCGCAGGCCATCCGCCGCGTGGCCGAAGCGCTCACGGATTGAGTCCGGCGGCCATGCCTGCTCGCGTCGAGACGTTCCGCATCGAACAATCCCAGCCCTCCGAGCGGCTGGACCGGTTTCTGGCCCGGCGGTTTCCGGCCGTCTCCCGCGCCACCATCCAACGGTTGATCGAGCAGGGTTGCATCCGCGTCAACGGACGCATCGTCAAACCCACCCACTCGCCCCGCGCCGGTGAAGAAGTCCAAATCCAGTGGCCCGAACCGCGTCCGGCCACCGTCCAGCCGGAGCCGATGCCGCTGGAGATCCTCTTCGAAGACGAATCGCTGCTGGTGCTCAACAAACCCGCCGGCCTGGTGATCCATCCGGCCGCCGGTCACCCCGGCCACACCCTGGTCAACGCCCTGCTGCATCATTGCGCCGGGCGGCTGAGCGGAATCGGCGGCGTGGCGCGTCCGGGCATCGTGCACCGCCTCGACAAGGACACCAGCGGTTGTCTGGTCGTGGCCAAGGACGACGCGACGCATCTGGCCCTGAGCGCGCAATTCGCATCCCGTCAGGTCGAAAAAATCTATCACGCCGTCATCTGCGGCGAGCTCCCGCGCGAGCAGGGCAGCATCCGCGCGGCCATCGCGCGGCATCCATCGCACCGCAAACGCATGGCGGTGAGCGAGGACAGCGCCCGCGCTCGCACGGCGCTGACCGAGTATCGGGTGCTGGAGCGATTGCGCGGCGTGACGCTCGTCGAAGCGCGACCGCACACCGGGCGGACGCATCAATTGCGGGTGCATTTTCAGTTCCTCGGATACCCGGTGGCCGGCGATCTGGTGTACGGGCGGCGGCAAACCCGGCGGCTGATCGAGCTGACCGGTTATGAACCGCCCCGCGTGCTGCTGCATGCCAGCCGGCTGGCCTTCACGCATCCGCGCACCGGTCGGCGACTGGAATGCGAAGCGCCCTGGCCGGAGGACTTTGCCGGGGCCGTTCGGGTGTTGCGCTTCAACCCGCCCTGAGCCGTAAGCGTTCGGGCGCGCCTTGTTGATCCGAACGCGCTCGTGGTACGGTGCGGCCGATGTTGCTGGGCATCGAAATCGGCGGAACGAAACTGCAACTGGTTCTGGGCGATGCGGCCGGCCAGGTCCTCGAACGACTCAAACTGCCGGTGGCGGCCGAACAGGGCGCCGCGGGAATCCTCCGACAAATCCAAACCCATCTGCCCGGCTTGCTGCGCGGCAAAACGGTTCGGCGCATCGGCGTGGGTTTCGGTGGCCCGGTGGACTGGCGCACCGGGCGCGTGGCCCGATCGCATCAGATCGAAGGCTGGTCGGGCTTCGACCTTTGCGGATGGCTGGGCGCTTTGAGCGGTTTGCCGGTGAGCGTGGACAACGACGCCAACGTCGCAGCGCTGGGCGAAGCGCGTCGCGGCGCCGGTCGCGGCAGCGATCCGGTCTTTTACGTGACCCTGGGTAGCGGGGTCGGCGGCGGCCTGGTCGTGGGCGGACGGATCTATCACGGCGCACCGCCCGGCGAAGCCGAGATCGGCCACGTGCGCCTGGATCGTTCGGGCACGACGGTCGAATCGTGCTGTTCGGGCTGGGCCATGGACCGGCGCATCCGCCAGGTCATGGACGCGCACCCGGACAGTCTGCTGGCGCGGCTGGGTGGGCGGACCCGCGGCGGGGAAGCGCGGTTTTTGGGCCCGGCGCTGGCGCAGGGCGACGCGCTGGCGAGCCGGCTCCTGAACGAGTGGGCCGAAGCGCTGGCGTTCGGCCTCTCCCACGTCGTGCATCTGCTGCATCCGCAGATCATCATCCTGGGCGGCGGTCTGGCCCAAGTGGGCGAGCCACTGCGTCGCGCCGTCGAACTCGCCCTGCCGCCGTTTCTGATGGAAGTGTTTCGTCCGGGACCGCGTGTGGCGCTGAGCGCACTGGGCGAAGATGCCGTGCCGGTCGGCGCATTGGAACTCGCCGGCGAACCGCTCCCGGCATGAGAGGCTGTTGTCTTGAAACCGCACCGAGCCAGCGGGGCTGATCGGCGGCCACTCGGTCGGGCAGAACTTTCCCGGTGAACGCAAAGACACAAACCGCTGAAGCAACCGTGAAAGCCACACTGGCGCGGGCGGCCGCGATCGTGGCGCTGACGGTGCTGGCGTACTGGCCCGCGTTCCAGGCCGGCTACATCTGGGACGACGACACCGCGCTCACCGAAAATCCACAGATCCGATCCGCGTCGGGCTTGCGCGAGATTTGGTTCAGCACCCGGCCCTACGACTACTTCCCGCTGACATTTACGACGTTCTGGTTGGAGTGGCGGCTCTGGGGACCAAAGCCGCTGGGTTATCACGCGGTGAACGTGGCGTTGCACGCGCTCGGAGCGGTACTGTTCTGGCGCGTGCTGTTGCAACTGCGCGTACCCGGCGCGTGGACGGCGGCCGCACTCTTCGCGGTGCATCCGGTGGCGGTCGGGTCGGTCGCGTGGGTGGCCGAACGCAAGAACACGCTTTCGCTGGTGTTTTTCCTGGCAAGCGCGCTGTGGTACTTGCGGTTCGACGCCGCGCGACGACAGGCCGCCGCGGACGCACGGCAGCCCGGGCGAGCGCTGCTGAAACGCGACTACGCGTTGTCGCTGGGCGCGTTTCTGCTGGCGTTGTTGAGCAAAACCTCCGTCGTCGCGCTGCCGCTGGTGCTGGCCCTGTGCGAGTGGTGGCGCGATCGGCCCGAGGCGTCGGTGCGAGCGCCGACGGGTGGGCCGGCTGCCGGGCGGCGGCACAACCGCCCGGAGCAGAGCCGCTCGAGAGCGTCCGACGGGACGCTCGATGCGGGTCGTCGCGTCCGTCTGCGATCGCTGCTCCAGACGCTCTGGCCGATGTGCGTGCGTTTGGCACCGTTTTTTGCGCTCGCGCTGGCGCTGGGGCTGGTGACGGTGTGGTTTCAGACCCATCGCGCCATGACGGGCAACATTTATCAGCAAGACGGTCTGCTGACGCGGCTGCTGGGCGGCGGTCGGGCGCTGTGGTTTTACCTGACCAATTCGCTGCTGCCGGTGCAACTGAGCATGATTTATCCGCGCTGGCAGATCGAGCCCGCCCGGGTGGTCTCATGGCTGCCGGGCGTCGGTTGGCTGGGATTGTTGGCGGTGTGCTGGCGATGGCGACAGGGTCGGCTCGGGCCGTTCTGGTTCGGTCTGGCGAGTTTCACGGCGTTGTTGCTGCCGGTGCTGGGTTTTTTCCCGATGTCGTTTTTCATCCATTCGCGCGTGGCGGATCATTTGCAATACCTGGCACTGTTGCCGGCGATTGCGCTGGTGACGGGTCTGGTCGCAAGTGTGGGGGCGCGCCCGGGCAGCGGGACGGCGCTCCGGTTGCTGGCCGGCGCCGCGCTGGTCGCACTGGGCTGGCAAACCTTCAACCGGGCGCGGGTGTTTCAAAGCGCCGAGGCGCTCTGGCGCGACACGATCGCCAAAAACCCCGGCGCGTGGGCCGCGTGGAACAACCTGGGCATGGCCACGCGCGATCCGCGCGAGGAGTTTCAATGTTACACGCGGGCGCTGGAGTTGAATCCGCACTACGCCGAGGCGCACAACAACCTGGGCGTGCTGTTGTTCCAGCAAAACCGGCCGGCCGAAGCGGAACTGCATTTCCGGGAAGCGCTGCGCCTTCAGCCCCTGCTCGCCCCGGCGCACAACAACCTCGGCCATGCGTTGAGCCAAAGCGGCCGATTGGACGAAGCCCTGCAGCATCTGCGCCGTGCCGTCGAACTGAACCCAAACTACGTGGATGCGTGGAACAACCTCGGTCGCGCACTGTTGCGAGCCAACGACCCCGAGGCGGCGATCCGCTGTTTCGAACGCGCGCTGGGGCTGCTTCCGAATCAACCCCTGGCGCATTATCACTGGGGCAACGCCGCCCTAATTCTGGGCCGCTCCGCCGAAGCGCTGGCGCACTTCGAGGCTGCCACGCAGCTCGACCCGAACATCACCGAAGCGCGCCACAATCTCGCCGTCGTCCTGCTGTCGCTGGGACGCACGACCGAGGCGCTCGCCCATTTCCACGCCGTCGTTCAGATGCGACCGGATTTTGTTCCGGCCCGATACCAACTGGCCGAGATCGCTCTGCAGGAGGGTCGGCCTGAGGAGGCCGTACAGCAGGTCCAAATCGCGTTGCGCCACCAGCCCGAGGCGCCCGAGTTGCACGAGCTGCTCGGTCGGGCGCAACTGGCTCAGGGCGCGGCAGCCGGGGCGCTGGAGTCGCTGCGCCGTGCGGTGGAACTGAGGCCGGACTGGCCCAAGGGGCTCGCCTCGCTGGCCGCAGCGTTGGCCAGTGTGCCCGACGCCAGCCTGCGAAACGGCCCCGAAGCGCTGCGGCTCGCCAGCCGCGCGTTCGAGCTGACCGGCGGCACAAATCTGCTCGTGCTGGAGGCGCTGGCTGCAGCGCGGGCTGAAACCGGCGACTTTGCCGAAGCGGCGCGCCTGATTGAAAGCGCACTGAGCATCGCCCGCAGTTCAGGCGCATCAAACCGAATCGGCGAGCTCGAAGGGCGTCGAGCACTCTACCAGGCCGGCCAGCCGTTCCGACGAAACCCGGCCCAAAGTCGGTGAACCGGCGCGATTCGGCTTGCGGTCGTTCGATTCGGCAGCGCGGCGTGGCATGGGGCGCGCCCGGCGTGCCATCGCGTTCAGGCCGGCCCGGCCGTGTGGCCTGACCCGCGCACGGGGCGGGTTTGCTGCGCCGCGAGCGGGGTTTTTGCGATTGCTCCGAGCCGGTGGACCGGCTAAGATTGTGCGCTTGAAACTGACGGAAAACGAACCGTGAACGCTGAACTCTGTCGCAAAGCTCTGGAGAAAGTTGGGAATCCCGACATCCTGGTGAACATCGTCTCGCGGCGGGTGCGCCAGCTCAATTCGGGCGCGGGCGCCATCTCTCGCCCGTTGATTCCCGACGCGGCGAATCTGGGCGCGGCAGACATTGCGTTGCGCGAGATCGTCGAAGGCAAACTCGGTTGGGAATTGCCCGAATTGGGCGAGGCCTCGGGCGCGCCATCGCAAAAGAAACGGCGCAAACCGGCCTGGCGTTAACCCGGCTCGCGCCCGCCGCGGGGCGCACGCCCCGAGTGCAACCGCTCCGCCCGCGGCTCGGTCGGATCGGGCAGCGCAACAGGTTCAGCAGCGCGCAGGTCGCTCTCCGGATTGGATGTGCACTGCGCCGCCAGACGGTTCGGATGGGCCGGGTCGGCCCGCGCCGCAGCGAGTTGATGGCCGAGATTGTCAGCAACCCCAAAGCGCGCCGGGATTTCCACATCCTGGAGACGCTCGAGGCGGGGATCGTGTTGCGCGGCACGGAGGTCAAGTCGCTCCGAGCGGGCAAGGGACAGATCGCCGACGCCTTTGCGCGGGTCGAAAACGGCGAGGTGTTTCTCTACAACGCGCACATTGGCGAGTATTCGCACGGCAATCTGCAGAACCACGATCCCAAGGCGGTCCGCAAGCTGTTGCTGCACAAGGCCCAGATTCGCAAGCTCCAGGAATTGAGCGCCATCAAGGGCCACGCGCTGCTGCCGCTGGCCTTTTACTGGAAGAACGGGCGGGTGAAGGTGGCGCTGGCCGTCGGCCGCAGCAAGGCTCGCTTTGACAAGCGCGAGGATCTCAAGCGGCGGGCGGTCGAGCGGGAATTGCGCCGGGCGCAACTGCACGACCGAACCGGTCAATAACCGCCGGCCAGCGATCGGCTGGCCTCGGGCCCAGCGCCGGGCGCAGAAAACGCTTGCAATTGGCCACCGACCGATCATGCTGCCTCCATCTGCCAGAGATGCTTGTCACCTCCACGGCATGGTAAATCTTCATGTGAACCTGGTTCAGTGATGATTTGAAACCCGGCGGTCGGGAACAGTCTGGAGCAGCGGGCACCTTCCGGCAGGATGAGAGAGACATGAGTACGAGACTGTTTGTGGGAAATCTTTCCTACAACACCACGGAAAACGATCTGCATGATGCGTTCTCCGCCCACGGCACGGTGGTGGAGGCGACGCTGATGCTGGATCGCGCCAGCGGTCGTTCACGCGGGTTCGCGTTCGTGACGATGAGCACCCCCGAAGAGGCGCAACGCGCCATCCAGGCCATGCACGGCGCTCAACTGGATGGTCGGCCCCTGACGGTGAACATCGCCCGACCGCGCGAGGAACGGCCTTCCGGTGGCGGCCGACGGGAATTCCGCGGCGGCGATCGCGGTCACCGGTATTAAATCCGGCTACGGCCCAAGCGGAGGGAGTGAAACCGCTCCCTCCGTTTTTTTGCCCCCGGACCGGTCTCGGTCCGATTGAGGAATGCCGATCAGCCCGGCCGCGGCAGCGGGGCGTGTGGGGGTTGACAAGCCGGGGTCGGACGCTAGGATCTGGCCGTCGGTGGCGCGTTCGTCTATCGGCTAGGACACAGCCCTCTCAAGGCTGAAAGACGGGTTCGATTCCCGTACGCGCTACCAGTTTTTGTCGGGTGCGAGAGCGCAGTCCGAGAATTCTTCGAGCGCATGATGCCGTTTCAAATCATTTTCAATCCCACCAGCGCCGCCGAGCTGGCCCGCATGCCGCGCGAGCTGCAACTGCAGATTCTGGGCGAGTTTCGCGGGCTGCCCCAGCAGATGCGCGGCACGCAACCGGATCAGTTCGGCCGGCTGGAGCGCGGCGGGCGCGTCCTGTACCGGTTTCGTGTGGGTGATTACCGCGTGTATTTCGAGCGGCACGAGCTGGGGGTGGTGGTGCACCGGATTCTGAACCGGCACACGCTCAAGGATTTCCTGTATCGCTCCGGGCTCAAGCTCAAGGAGGACGAAGCGCTTCAGGAAAACCCGCAATTCTGGGAAATGATCGAAGCGGCGCGCGCGGCGGCGCGTTCCTGAGCGGCAACGCGCGGCGCTAGCGAACGTCTTCGCCCAGCTCGACGTTCCAGTAGGCCAGGTCCACGAAGTGCTTCCAACTATCGTGCTCGTGCAGGGTGAGATTGACCTGCACGAACGGGCGCCATTTGGGCCGCTTGGGTTTGCGGATCAGCCGCATGCCCGCTTCCTGCGGCGTGCGATTGGCCTTGCGCGTGTTGCAGTCAATGCAGGAGCAGACAATATTCTCCCAGGTGGTCGGCCCGCCGCGGTCGCGCGGGATGACGTGATCCAGGTTGAGGTCCTTGCGATCGCAGACCCTGCCGCAGTACTGGCAGGTGTTCTTGTCGCGCTCGAAGATGTTGTGGCGGGTGAATTTGACCTCTTTTTTCGGCAACCGGTCGTACACCAGCAGCAAAATCACCCGCGGCACGCGAATCCGGAACGAGATCGTGTGCACGACCTCCCCGTGCGGGGCCGCCTGGGACAGATCGCGCCATTCCTCGAAGTTGTAGGTCTGGAAGGCGCCATCACCGTCGCTGAGC
>CAYXJB010000041.1:0-5754 GCA_964465445.1 uncultured Verrucomicrobiota bacterium | reverse complement strand
CATGGCCCTGGAAGAGCAGAACCAGGGCGCGCCTGGCCGAGCAGATGTTCACCGCCTGCCACAGCCGGTTCAGCACCAGCACCGGTTGGCTGAGCACCGAGCTCATTGTGTTCACCCAAGTTGGCCAAAGCCTATAACAAAGCCGTTCCCGGAGTCAAACCGCCGGAGGGCAAAAATCCCGTTGCGCGCCGACGCGGCCCTGACACAATAAAAGCGTGAACGCCGCCGGGTGGGGTCGTAGCTCAGTTGGTAGAGCGTCTCGTTCGCAATGAGAAGGTCAGGGGTTCGAATCCCCTCGGCTCCACCAGTTTCGCTTCCCGGTCCAAACCGGGCCGGCCGACGCACTGGCGCGGCGGCACGGTCGGCATCGCTCTGCTGTGAACCATCGGATGGGCTGGTTGCTCCGGGTGCTGGCCGGGCTGGTCGTGGCGACGCTCGGTTATCTGCTGCTGTTCCATGCGATTGAAAGCCGGCGCACGGCCAAAGGTCCCTGGCGCGTGACGTTCAGCATCCACGACGCTCGTCCCGGTCTGGTCGTGGACCAGCCGGCGCTGGGGATTTCCAACGTCCAGATCGTGTTTCAGGGCATCTGCCTCCCCACCAATCTGACCCACACGATCGCATTCGATCAGGCCCAGCCCGTGCCGTTCGAGACGCCATTTGGTCGGTGTGTGTTTCTGGACACCACGTTCCTGCCCGGCACGGTGGTGATCGAGGCGTTCGGTCACCAGATCCAGCTTTTGCCGCGGACGCTGACGATCAACGGGCGGGAACAGCCCTGGCAAAACGGCGGGCGCATCGAGCTGGGCGCGCCGCCGGGCGGACCTGATCTGGGAGGCGAAACCCGGCGGCCTACTTCAGGCGCTCGAGCGTCGCCTTGATCGCGTTGAAGTTGGGCAGGTCCTTCGGCGTCGGGGTCTGCTCGCTGTATTGCACCACGCCGTTCTTATCAATCACGAACGCCGCGCGGGCCGCCGTCGAGCCGAATCCCAGCAAATCGTCCAGCAGCACGCCGTAGGCTTTGGCGGTGGTTTTGTTCAGGTCGCTGGCCAGGGTGATGGTGATGTTTTCCTTCTGGGCCCAGGCTTCCTGCGCAAACGGACTGTCCACGCTGATGCCGATGACCTCGGCGTTGAGGGCTTTGTAGGCGTTCAATCCGGCCGAGACGTCGCACATTTCGCGGGTGCAAACCCCCGTGAAGGCCAGCGGGAAAAACAGCAGCACCACGTTGCGTTTGCCCCGGTAATCGCTCAGGCGCACGTCCACAACGCCGGAGGCTTGTTTGGATTTGAGACAAAAATCAGGCGCCTGGCTTCCAACAGGTATCGGCATGGCAGTATGCGTCGTTGTTTGGTTGTTCGTTCACTGGTACGGCCAAAGCCTCGCCAATCCGGTCGGTTCTGTCAAACTCCGGATTTCGACCGCCGCGGCCCTCAACGTGGCGGCGAGCCCCACACGGCCGAGGCCAGCGGCAACAGATTGGATCGGTCCTGCGCGAATCGCTCGTAGGCCCGCTGCAGCGTCGGCTCATCCGGCGCGCCCCGATGTATCCAGAGCCGGTAACGACAGCGCACCGGTTGCTCGGGGGCGATCGCTCGGGCCTCGACCCCGGGCCAGCCGGCGCACAGCGCTCCGTAATGACGCGTCATCCATTGGAGCGGAAAGTCCGGATGTTGCGGCGCAACCATCACGGCGATGCCGCTCGGAGCGGGGTTTTGGTCAAACAGCGCCGAATAATCCGCCCAGGCCAGCCGGGCCATGAGCAAATCGTTGGTGCTGCGGCCGCCCGGCACGGTGATGACCGGTTGACCGCGTCGCGGCGCAAAGCGCACCGAAAGCCCGCCGTAGCCCTTGCCCGCAGCGCCGCGCAATGTCAGCGGTGCATCCACCGCCTTCAACACCAGCTCCACATCCACCGCGCGTCCGTCCCGGTCCGCCGGCCAGACGCGAACCCGGACCTGTTCCTCGGCGACCTTGCGCGTTCCCAATATCCAGGCGTTCTGGACGCCGAGCAGCGCGTAGCCGCGCCGCGTTTCCTGGGCGAGCCAGCGCTCGAACTCGTGCCGAACGCCCTTGAGCGTCCACAAGTCCGCCTCCTGCCCGCGGGATTGCACGTGCGGCCAGGCCCAGAACACGCCCCGGTGATGAAAATGATCCGCCGGAAAATCGTCCGTGAGCACTTCGCCATCGGGCCCGTAAACCGGATGCAGATAACTGCTGCGCGCCCACTGCGGCGGCACGTTCGACGGGCATTGCACGCCGAAGTTGTACACCAGCACGGGGCGCTCGCCCTCGCGCAACTCCAGCTCGCGATCGTTGAGCAGGACAAACTCGAACCGTGCGGCCTGCAAGACCAGCGGCAGCAATCCGATCGCTGCCTGTAAAGACCATCCCGGCATCTTCGTGTGGTTCATGCGCGTGGCGGTTGACGGTTGCCGATGGAGAGGCCCGGCTGCTCCAAAAACGCTCGCAGGTCGGTCCGCTGCCGCTCGCTCAGCGGCCCTCCAGAATGCTGCTGGGCAGGCCGGTTTCCCACGTTTTCGGAGCGTTCCAGGGTCGCTGCGAGAGGTTGTCCGGATCGGTCGTCGAACAGCCGCCTGCCACCGCCAACAACAACAGCAGCAGTCCCAGCAGCGACAGGTTGGCGGCGATTTTCACGACTGCGGGTACGCGGGGATGACCTGATCGCCTTCCATCACCTCGCCGAGTTTCCAACCCGGCAGGATGTTGGCGATGCAACGATCCTTTTGAACGCTCTGGATGCGGACCTTGGCGACGAGCTTCCCGTTGCGGTTGACGAGCAACTCGCCGTCCACCAGCGCGTTTTGGTTTTCGCCGAAATCCAGAACCACAAAATCCCATTTCGGGTCCACCACCAGCACACGGCCCTTGAGGCTGGCCGGCAGGCGCACCTTGTAATCGGGTTCGAGAATCTTGGCCAGTTCGGCGGTCTTCTTGTCCAGCTCGCGCTGCAGCACGCGCTTTTCGGCGTTGGCAACCTCCAGTGCCTCCTGGGTTTCTTTGATGACCCGGTCCAGCGTCAGGACCTGCTCGGGCGTGCGCCCCGTGGCTCGGTAGGCCGCCAGTTCCTGACGGGCCTCGTCGCGTTCGGTCGTGGTTTTGGCCAGCTTCTCGGCCAGCTCGCCGGCGCGTTTGCTCTGTGCAGCGGCTTCGGCCACGGCCTTGTCGCGTTCGGCCTGCGTGGCCTGGAGCGTTTCCTGGGTCTGCTTGAGGTCGGCCTCCGTGCGGGTGAGCTTGTCGCGCGTGGTGTTCAGCTCGGCAAAGGTCGTGTCGTATTTGCCGTGCCAGTCGTTCCGCTCGGCGATGAGCGTTTCGATTTTCTTTTTGACCTCGACGAAGTTGAGCACCCCCACGGCCAGCGCGGTGACCAACCCGACGATCAGACTGATGCGTATCAACATGGCTCTGCTCCGGTAAACCGAACCGACGTCGCAAACCTAGACAACGGCCCCAAGTGTGTCAACACGCCCGGCACGCTCGACGCCTCCAACGGACCCGCGCGGTGCGGCTCACCGGGCCGACCGGCGCACCCGACCGGTGTGTTGCGGATCGGCCTGGAACATGGGCCAGGGCGTGTCGGCCAGCGGCGCGTCGTTCTGGATCGCATACAGATACACGCCCAGGCAGGAGGCATAGACGGTGCCGCCAGGGCCGACCGCGACCGAGGAATGGCCCGGCGCATACAACCAAAAATTCCACGTCCAGTCCCGGTCCCCGCTGCCCTGAGAGACGGTCATGACGTAGCCGTCGCCTCCGGTGAAAATCACCTGCCCGTTGGCCAGCACCGCCGCCGCCGAATCGCCATAATCACCCGGCGGCGGATGCCAGAAACGCCGTATCCATTTGAACCGGCCCTCGGGATGGACCGCGCAATGGTTGGTGTTCACAGTGATGAAGATTGTCCCGTCGGCGCCCAGCACCGGCGATGAGCCGGTCACGCCCCCGGTGTGCAACTGCCAGCGCACCGTGCCATCGGGATTGACGGCGTGGAGCTTGCCGTCCACCGAGCTAAAGTACACCTCCCCGTCGCTGCCGATCGCCGGCGAGCTGAGGATTGCTCCGCCGGTCTTCAAGCGCCAGCGTACCGTGCCGTCAGGATGGAGCGCGTAGAAATGCCGATCGTGCGAACCGAAAAAAATCGTTCCATCGGCCCCGATCGCCGCCGAGGCGACAATCGGTCTATCGGTCGGGAAAACCCACTTCAGCGAACCGTCCGGATGCAGCGCATAAAACCGCTTGTCCCACGAACCGAAATAAATCGTACCGTCGCTGCCCAGCGCCGGTGAGGCATCCACCCAGCCGCCGGTCTGGAAGAACCACCGCCGCCGCCCGCGCCCGTCCACCGCGTACAAACGCCGGTCCCGACAGCCAATGTACACGGTTTCGTCAGCTCCGACTGCCGGCGAGGAAACCATCTCGAACCCGGTTCGGAAGGCCCACCGACGCGAGCCATCCGGATCGAATGCGAGCAAATCACCTCGCCACGTTCCCACGTAGATTGCCCCGCTGTGACCCTGCGCCGGGGAAGATCGCGAGCCCGATCCGATCCGTACTTTCCACAGATTGGTGGCCGCATACGGGACCGGCGCCGAGGCGGCGAACGTCACCGCAACGCTCAGCAACAACGCTGATCCGACCGCCGGAAATTTCACGCGCGCGACCTTACTCGGCCGCCGCTCGATGAGGCAACCGACTTTTGCCGCCGGGCCCGCCACCCCGCGTCCCTGTGTCAGGGCCGCGGCGCCGCACCGCATCTGCGGCCACCTTCGCAAGCCCTCGCAGCACCTCGCCCAGACGCCGGATGCCCTCGCGCAGCTCGGCCTCGGGCGCGTGACCGAAGCTCAGTCGCAGCTCGTTGTCGGGTTTGTTCCGCGACGGATCATCCGCATAACACAACGCGCCCGGCACGTACAACACCCGCCGCGCCAGAGCCGCTTCGAACAGCGGTGAACCGATTCCGCTGCGCCAACCCTCGGGCAGGCGCGCCCAGAAATACAATCCGCCCTCGGGCACACGCCACCGGACGTCCGTGGGAAAATGCGCCTCCAGCGCGCGCTGCATCACGCGCGCCTTGTGCGCGTAGCGACGGCGCAGCATTGCCAGATGCCGATCGTACCGGCCCGAGGCCAGCGCGCGCGCCAGCAGATGCTGGAGCAGATTCGAGGTGCCGAAGTCGTGATTGCCCTTGATGCGCACCACCACCTCGAAGAGCGGTGGCGGCAGCACGCCAAAACCCACGCGCACACCGGTCGCAAACGGTTTGCTGTACGTGCCCGCATACACCACCCGGGTGGCCAGCGGCCCGGTCGCCAGCGCCGAGAGTTCGTCCCGCCCGGCGAAGCGCAGTTCCCGATACGCCGCATCCTCCAGCAGGTAGATCGGATGACCCGCCGGGCGTTCAAACTTCCGGAGAAGCGCCAGCGCCGCGCGCTTTTTGGCCAGCGTGGTCGTCACGCCGGTGGGGTTTTGAAAATAGCTGACCAGATAAAGCAGCTTCACTCGCCGCAACCGCCCGGTCCGCCGCAACGACTCGAGCACCGACCGCAAATGCGCCACATCCAACCCGTCGTCCTGCAACCGCACCCCGCGGACCTGCACCCCGCGACTCTGCAAAATTCCCAGAAACACAAAATACGTCGGGTCCTCGACCAGCACGATGTCGCCCGGATCGCACAACGCCTCGGTGAGCATGTAGAGCAGTTGTTGCGAGCCGTGCGTGATGAGCATTCGCTC
>CAYXJB010000040.1:0-17551 GCA_964465445.1 uncultured Verrucomicrobiota bacterium | reverse complement strand
GACTCGCCCGTTTACGGGCTACTGCTGCTGCCCAACGACCGCGCAGCCAACGAGCGTCGGCCGGCAGTGCTGTGTTTGCATGGATTGGAGGGCACGCCCGCCGATCTGCTCGCGAGCGACCCGGCAGACGCCGCGTTCGGTCTGTATCGGGGTCTGGCGGCACGGCTGGCCGATCGCGGTTTCGTCGTGCTGGCCCTGCAGGGGCCGTATCGCGGCGGAGAGGCGTTCCGTCAACTCCAGCGCAAGGCTCATCCGCTGGGCCGCACGCTGGCGGGGGTGATGGCGGCGCAACTGCGCTGTGCTCTGGACTGGCTGGCCGCGCAACCGTTCGTGGACCCGGAGCGGATCGGCGGCTACGGTTTTTCGTACGGTGGAAACGCGCTCATGCATCTGGCGCCGCTGCTGCCGCGCTGCGCAGCGGTCGTTTGCTCGGGCAGCTTTAACGAATGGTCGCTCAAAACCGTTTCGACCGACGATCCGCGCAGTTTCCTGTTCACGCCCGAGCACGAAATCTTTACCTTCAATCTGGCCAACACCTTCAGCCACGCCGAGCTGGCGGCGTTGATCGCACCGCGCCCGTTCATGGTCGAACGCGGTCGCCGCGATCCGGTGGGGCGCGATGAATGGGTCAGCTATGAATTTGCCAGGGCGCAGCGACTCTACGAACAGCTCGGCGCCGCAGATCGAATCGCCATCGAGTTTTTCGACGGCGGCCACACCGTTCACGGCGAGGGCACATTTCGATTCCTGCACCGGCACCTGCAATGGCCCGAGCCGGCCCGGTGAGCCGTTCCCGAACGCGGCACGCGCTGACGGAAACGCGTCCATTCCACCGGCAGCCCGGGTCGCCCGCCGGCTTGAGCGCTCAGGGATCGAGCGCGGGCATTCGCCAGAGCGCAGACGGAACGTGCTGTTCGCGAGCGATGGCCATCAGCCGAGCGACCACCCGCGGATGCTGCGCCGCCACGTTGGTGCTTTCGGTCGGATCATCGGCCAAGTTGTACAACTCGAGGGTCGGCGGTGCGCTTTGTTTCGGCGGTGGATTGAGATTGCGCCGGAGCAATTTCCAATCACCGACCCGCACGCACTGCTGACCGCCGTAGCCGGGCGATTCGCGGTACAGGAACGGGCGCGGACGTTGACGCCGTCCTTGAAGCGTCGGGGCGAAACTGATCCCGTCGCACGCTTCCGGAATGCGCGCTTTGGCGCCGATCAATTCCAGCAGCGTCGGCAACCAATCCTCGAATCCGGTCACCCGCTCGCTCAGCCGGGCGGGCCGAATTCTGCCGGTCCAACGCACCAGGCACGGGACGCGAAAACCGCCTTCGTAGAATGAGCCTTTGCGGCCGCGCAATCCGCCGGCGCTGTTGAAAAACGCCTCGTCCGTGCCCCCGAAACCGTCGTACAGCGGCCCGTTGTCGCTGCTGAAAATCACGATCGTGTCCTTCTCCAGTCCCAGTTCGGCGATCAGATCCAGCACGCGGCCGACCTCGCGATCCATGCGCGTGATCATGGCTGCGTAGGCGGCTCGGGGCGAGCGGTGGGGCAAATAACCGCGGCTGCCGTCGTAGGGCGTTTCCGGAAATTTGCCCTCGAATTCGCGCAGCGAATCCTCCGGCACCTGCAGCGCCAAATGCGGCACGATCGTCGGGTAGTACAGGAAAAAGGGCCGGTCACGATTTTCCCGGATGAATCGCAGCGCCGCCTGCCCGATCAAATCCGGTGCGTACTCCCGGCCGATAAAACCCGTGTAGGTTTCCGCCGCGTTGCGGTCGGCCTCCGGCGGCAACCGGGCGCGTGAGGGGATCGGCGGGTTGTCCAGTGGCACGCGCACGTCGTTGGACCACAGATGCGTGGGGTAGTAATTGTGCGCCACCGACTGGCAATTGTATCCAAAGAACAGATCGAACCCCTGGCGATTCGGATCGCCGGTGCTGCCGACCGGGCCCAGTCCCCATTTGCCAAACGCGCCCGGGCGGTAGCCCAGTTCCTTGAGAATCAACGGCAACCGCAGTTCACCCGGCGGCACCGGCTGCTGCCCTTCCTGTCCGGGGCCGGCGGGGCGATTGTCGCGAATGGCCGCATGGCCCGGATGTTTGCCCGAGAGCAACACGCAGCGCGACGGCGCGCACACATTGCTGCCGGCGTAATGCGCGGTGAACTTGATCCCGTCCCGGGCCAGCCTGTCAATGTTCGGCGTGCTGAACCGCTGCTGCCCGTAACAGCTCAGATCGCCGTAGCCCAGGTCATCGGCCAGGATGAACACGATGTTGGGCAGGCGGGCCGACTCGGCCCCGCCCAGTCCCAGCGCGACAATAACGATCGCCGTCCGGAACGCTTTCATCGCTTCGCCCCCGCCGTTCGTTTCGAGACGAAGTTTCGATGCGCGCCAAAAACGCCGCGCAGCGCGCGCGAGAGTTCGTCCTGAATCGCCTGCAAGTCGCGGTAGATCGCCACGGCCGGTTTTCGCGGTGTGGCCGTGCCGGCGCGGTTCAGCTTCACGAACTGATCGGTGATTTCCTGGATGCGGACGCGCTCGCCACGTTGCAGTCGCCAGCACCAGAGCGCCTGCAGCGCCGCCCCGTAGGCCGCGCCCTCCTCGACCTGGAGCGTCACGACCTCGGCATTGAACACATCGGCCATGATCTGTCGCCACAGTCGCGAGCGGGCGCCGCCGCCGGTGGCGCGGATCTGGCGGGCGACCACGCCCAGTTCCTCGAGTCGGCGCAGGCCGTAGTTCATGCCCAGCGTCACGCCTTCCATCGCCGCGCGGGCGAAGTGCGCCGCGGTAAACGTGCGCGGATGCACGCCGAAAAACACCCCCGTGCCGTCGGGCACGTTGGGCGTGCGCTCGCCTTCCAGATACGGCAACAGCAACAAGCCGTCGCTGCCCGGCGGGGCGCGCCGTGCGGTGGCCTCGAACTGGGCATGGCTCATGCGGAAATCCTGCCGGACCATTTCGGTCGCGACGGTGACATTCATCGTGCAGAGCAACGGCAACCAGCGGTTGGTGGAATCGCAAAACGCCGCAATTTCACCGCGCGGATCCACCACGGGCCGTCCCGAGCAGGCGTAGATCGTGCCGCTGGTGCCGAAGCTCGCCGTCACGATGCCCTCCCGCGTGTTGCCCGTGCCAATGGCGCCCATCATGTTGTCGCCCCCGCCGGCGCTCACCAGCACGCCCGGTTGCAGGCCCAACTGCCGCGCCACGCTCTCGCGCAGCCGCCCGGCGGGTTGATCACTGGGAATGAGCCGCGGCAGCTTCTCGGCCAGGGCCGGATCGATCGCCGCCAGCGTTTCGGCGCACCACTGGCGCTTGCGCACATCCAGCAGCGCCGTGCCGCTGGCGTCGCCGTATTCCATGACCCGCTCGCCCGTCAGCCAGAAATTCAGGTAATCATGCGGCAGGAGAATCGTCGCCAGCCGCGCGTAGTTTTTGGGCTCGTGCCGTTTGAGCCAGAGGATTTTCGAGGCGGTGAATCCGGGCAGCACGGCGATGCCCTGTTTTTCGATCGTCGCCTCCAGACCGCCCAGCCGGGCCATGATTTCCTCGCACTCGGCCGCCGTGGTCGTGTCGCACCAGAGCTTGGCCGGTCGGATCACCTCGCCGTCTTTGTCCAGCGCCACCAGGCCGTGTTGCTGACCGCTGACGCCGATGGCAACGACCTCGGCGGGACGGGCGTGCGCCCGACGCAAGGCGCTGCGAATGGCTCTGGCGGCGGCGTCCCGCCAGGTGTGCGGATGCTGTTCCTTGGCGCCCGGGGGCAGATTGGGGATCAGCTCATAGGAGACCGAGGCGCTGCCCAGAACGCGCCCGTTGCCGGCGTGCACCACCAGTGCCTTGGTGCTTTGAGTCCCGCTGTCCACTCCGATGACCAGTGTGCGCATGAGCGTTTTTTAGCCACCCATGCGTTTCAATGCAGCCGAAAATTTTGAAGCATCGGTCGCCGCATCCCGGCGTCGCGTGCCTCTGCCAAAAGCATGCCTGCACCCGGCAAGAAGCTTGTTTCCCTCACCGCCCACTCGCAGACTCGTCCCATGCAGGTGGCACTGGTGCTCACGGTGATCGGCCGCGACCGAACGGGGCTGGTCGAGACCCTGGCGCGCGTGGTCGCCGAACACGGCGGCAACTGGCTCGAGAGCCGCATGTGCCGGCTGGGCGGGGAGTTTGCGGGCATTTTGCGCGTGCAACTGCCCGAGCACCGGCGTTTTGCGCTCGAGCAGGCGCTGGTCCGACTCAGTGAGCTGAGCGTCACCATCCGACCGGACGAACCGCTGGTGCCGACCGAACCGGCGCGGTACGCGAGCCTGGAGGTGACCGGCCCGGACCGACCCGGCATCGTGCGCGAGATTTCCCATGCGCTCGCCGCTCAGGGTGTCAACGTCGAGGAACTGGCCACCGAATGCCTCAGCGCGCCGATGTCCGGCGAGGCGCTCTTTCAAGCGCGCGCCCGTTTGCGACTGCCTGCCGGCCTGACGCTCGATGCCTTGCGGACCGCACTCGAACCCGCCGCGGCACAGATCGGCGTGGATGTGACGTTGAGCGACCTGCAATGAAGCGCGCCGGTCGCCGGCTGCGGCTGGGCGACCCATCCAGCAGCCCGCTCAGAAAGGGCTGCTCCAACGCCGATCCAATCGCCACAAACCCGCCTGACGCGCGTATTCGAACGCCTGTTCGATTTCCTGCCGGCGTGGCCGGCGGGCGATCGGCGCGTAGCGAGAGTCGCTCTCGACCTTCCAGGCCGGGAAATATTGATCCATGATGTTGACGTAGGTGTCGCGCGAGAGCGACGTGGCGATCCAGTGCAGGATCTGGCGCGTGTCCTCCAACAGGCCGGGCATGACCAGATGCCGCACCAGCACGCCCCGCAACGCCAGCCCGTCGGCATCCACTTTGAGCTCGCCCACCTGCGCGTGCATCGCGGCGATGGCGGCGCGGGCGGCCTGCGGATAATCGCGCGCGCCCAGATACCGCGCGCTGGCCCCGGCGTCCCAGAGTTTGAAATCCGGCATGTAGATGTCCACCACCCCGTCCATGAGCCGCAGACTCTCGAGGCTGTCGTAGGCGGAAGTGTTGTAAACCAGCGGCAGGCGCAAACCGCCTTCGACCGCCGGCACGAGCGCTTCCAGGATGTGCGGCACGACGTGCTCGGGCGTGACGAAGTTGATGTTGTGGCAGCCGGCCGCCTGCAGATCGAGCATCAGTTGCGCCAGTTGCGCCGCTTCCAGCTCGACGCCTTCGCACAACTGGCTGGTCTCGAAGTTCTGGCAAAACACGCAGCGCAAATTGCATCCGCTGAAGAAAATCGTGCCCGAACCGCGCCAGCCGCGCAGGCAATCCTCCTCTCCAAAATGCGCAAACGCGCTCGCCACCACTGCCCGCCGGCCGATGCGGCAGACACCCGTGCGATTGCTCAGGCGGTCCACCTCGCAGTCGCGCGGGCAAACCCGGCAGCTCTGCAACGCGTCCAGCGCCTCCCGGGCTCGCGCCTGCAGTTCGCCCGATTCGTACAGCCGCAGATACGCCGGAACGAAATCCCGTCGCGACAGCACAAAGCGCCCCTGTCCGTGCAACTCGACCGGCACGGCGCTCGATCGGCTCGGCGATTCGCTCACACGCATCGCGTCGTCTCCTCCGGGTCCAACGGGGCGAACATAGTCCCGCCCCCGGAATGCGTGCAAGCGAAGCGGCACGACCGGTCCGGCCCGGGTCGCATCGGCATCCGGGCGCTGCGCGCTGGTTCATTGACGCGGCCGTGGGCGCGGTTTATCAAGGCGCCATGACGCCGGCGCCACGCGCATGAATCGCATCCGACTTCTGCCCGAGCAGGTGGCCAACCAGATCGCCGCCGGCGAGGTCATCGAACGACCGGCCAGCGTCGTCAAGGAACTGGTCGAGAACGCCCTCGATGCCCGGGCCCGCCGCATCAGCGTCGAAATCCAGGAGGGCGGCCGCGCTCTCATCCGGGTGACCGACGATGGCATCGGCATGAGCCGCGACGACGCGCTGCTGAGCCTTGAACGGCATGCGACGAGCAAGATTCGCCGGGCCGAGGACCTGAGCGCGATCGCGACGCTGGGATTTCGCGGCGAGGCGTTGCCGAGCATTGCCAGCGTCAGCCGCTTTACGCTCACCACGCGCGAGCGCGAGGGCGAGTCGCCCGAGGGCACGCAAATCCAGGTGCAGGCGGGCCGGATTCTGGAAGTGCGCGCAGCAGGCGCGCCTCCGGGAACGGAGGTG
Organism: uncultured Verrucomicrobiota bacterium; assembly: GCA_964465445.1. Classification (GTDB taxonomy): domain Bacteria; phylum Verrucomicrobiota; class Verrucomicrobiia; order Limisphaerales; family JAOAIM01; genus JAOAIM01. The sequence goes on along the minus strand of CAYXJB010000040.1, from coordinate 11,310 downwards.
ACGGTGCGGGATCTGTTTTTCAATCTGCCGGCGCGCCGGAAATTTCTGCGAGCCGCCGAAACCGAGGCGGCGCACATTCAGCATTATCTGATGTTGGCGGCGCTGGCGTTTCCGGAAGTGGCCTTTACGTTTCGCAAGGATGGCCGGCTGGTGTGGCAGTTGCCGGCGCTGGAAATCGGCCCCGAACCGGCGGCGCGTCTGGCCGCGTTGCAGGAGCGATTGCGCGCGCTTTACGGCGGCGAGCTCAAATGGCTGGCGGTGGATCACACCGGCAAGCTCGGACTCGAAGCCGCTCCGGAGGAAGTATCGGGCGAACCGGCGGACGAGATCGCAACGGGCCTGCGGGTGTGGGGATTCATCGGTGCGCCGGGCGTCTCGCGCGCCACCCGGGAGGATCAACACCTGTTCGTCAACCGTCGTCCCGTCGAGAACCGCGCGCTCAATGCCGCGTTGCTGGAGGGTTATCACACCGCACTGATGAAAGGCCGCTACCCGGTGTGTTGTTTGTTCCTGGAACTGGACCCCTCGGCGGTGGACGTCAACGTGCATCCGGCAAAGCGCGAAGTGAAGTTTCATCGGGAAAGCGCCGTGCGACGGTGCGTGGCTCAAGCGATTCGGGAGACGCTCATACGCTTTCACGCCGGGGCCGGAGTGGGGGCGGGTGCACCCGCAGCGGAAGCCGCCTCACCCCGTCCCAGCCCCACGGTGACGCCCGACCAACCGCCTGCGTCCGGCGCGGCGTCGCAGCCGCCCGCAAGCCCGGGCTTCGGTCTGGTCCACCCCGAACGGTCGCGTCCGGCCGAGCAGCGACCGCTTCCGATGGGTTTTGCGCCCGCACCGCCGGCGCCAACTCAACCGATCTCGAAGCCGCCGCCCGCCGTTGACCTGAGCCGCGCGGCCGCGGCGGCCCAACGCCCGTCAGCACCGGCGGGCGCATCCGGCGCAGCGGCAGGTTTGTCTGCCGGGCGGACCGAACCGACGCCGCTGTTGAACGTGCCGTTGCGGCTGGTGGGCGTGATCGGTCGGTTGTACGTGCTGCTGGAATCGGATCGAGGTCTGGTGTTGATGGATCAGCACGCTGCGCACGAGCGCGTGCTTTTCGAGGAGATGCTGGATCGTCTGGAGCGGGAAGGACGCGCGCCCTCGCAGAAGTTGCTGTTGCCCGAGACGATCGAGCTGGCGCCGCGTGAGGCGGTGTTTTTGCGGGGGCAGTTGCCGGTGCTGGCGCGGCTGGGCGTCGAGCTGAGCGAGTTTGGCGAGCGCACATTCCTGCTGGATGCGCTGCCGCCGTTTGTGAAAGTGACCGACCCGCGCCGGTTCGTGCTCGATGTGCTCGACGAGCTGCAGGCCGCCGGGCGGGAGGTGAATCCGGCTCGGCTGGGCGAACCGGTGGTCGCCAGCACGGTATGCCGCCATGCGGTCAAGGCCCACGATCCATTGAGCGAACCGGAACTGCAAAACCTGCTCGAAGCCCTGCGTCGCTGCGCGATGCCCTACACCTGTCCGCACGGCCGACCGACGCTCATCGAGATCAGCTACCGCGAGCTGGAACGGAAATTCGGCCGGGTCGTGTAACTCGGTTCGGCCCGGGGCGTCGGCCACGACCGGACAACGCGACGCCCGGAGGACCGGGGCGGATGCGGCTCAATACTCGCGATTGGTGACGATGCCCGGTTGGGGGACGGGATAGCGCCCCTGGGCGTCAGCCTGCAACGGCGCGGGCGAATTTTCCGTGAGCTGATCCAGGCCGGGCGCGAACTCGTGTTCGCAGTTGAGAATGTCGTCCCAGGTGACCTCCTGTCCGGTGTGGGCGGCCATGCGTCCCATGGCGGTGACGAGGCTGGCTTCCACACCGCGTTTGGTTTCGTTGTAGGGTTTGTCGTTGCGGATCGCATCCAGCAGGTCCACCCACTCGTTGACGTAGGGATCGCGTTCGGCCTCGGGCACCTTCGATTCCCAGAATCGCTCGCTGCTTTTGGGCGTCTGGCTGCGGTAAAGGCTCGAGGGCAGGCCGCAGTCGCCGTGTTTGGAGACGATCGCGCTGCCTTTGGTGCCGTGCAGGTAGCTGGCGTAATGATCGGTACAACCCGTGATGCAACGCCCGTTGAAGATGAACTTGCTCCCGTCCGCGTAGGTGTACTCGACCGAATAAACGTCGAAATTCTGGTCCACGTACGGCACGCCCTCCGGACTGAGCCGGTAGTGCCGTCCGCCCAAACCCACCGCCCGAACCGGCCAGGCATTTTTCATCCAGCCCAGATGATCAATGATGTGGATGTAAAAGTCGCTGTAGCAGCCCCCGCCCGCCCACAGAAAGCTGTGAAAGCGTTTGATCTGGTAGAGCAGCTCGTTTTCGCCCGGCGGTTTGGGCAGCGACGCGAAATAGCCCACCGGTCCGTGCATCCGGTAACCGCGCTGGAGGATGATCTCGCCGATGGCGCCATCCTGCACGCGACGGGCCAGTTCCTGCAGCGCGCGGCTGTGACGCGACATCAGGCCCACGCCGACCTTGAGGTTTTTGGCGTCCGCTTCCTCGGCGAGTTTGAACATGCGGCGGCTGGTCGGGCCGTCCACGGTGACGGGTTTTTCCATGAACACATGCAGCCGCTTTTGAATCGCGTAGCTGAAATGCACCCAGCGAAACGCCGGCGGTGTGGTGAGAATCACGATGTCGCCCGGGCACAGGCAATCCATCGCCTTGCGATAGGCGTCCAGACCCACAAACTGCCGATCCGGCGGCACATCCAGTTGCGCGGCGTACTTTTCCTTGAGTGTCGCGTAACTCCGGTTGAGCCGTTCGGCGAATACATCGGCCATCGCGACCAGCTTGAGCGACATGTGCGGCACCGAAAACGCGTTGCCCACCGCGCCGGTGCCGCGCCCGCCGCAACCCACCAGCGCCAGGCGCAACGTGCTGTCCCCGCCCGGATGCACCGCCGGCAGGCGCGCCGGCGCGGCGCCCTCCTGAGCGCGCACCAACCAGGGCAAGGCAACACTCGATGCGACGGCGAGCTTGCCGGTGTTTTTGAGAAATTCGCGACGTGTGGCGGACTGGCTTCCCGAATTTTTCATGGGCCGTATCGTCCGGGCGCAACCGAGGCATGTCAACTGCGCAAGCGCCTGCACGCTGCCAGATCCGTCACGCGATCCAACCGGCCCGGTCCAAACTTCCGCCGGCAGCTTCCCAACCACCGGTTCGCTTCACGCCCCGGGCGAAAGCCGGCACGGAACGCCGGTTTGCACAATTCCAATCCTTGGGCACCGGGACATCGAGGCCACTGCCCACACGGACTGCGCCGGAGCACAAACCCGCTTCTTTTGCGCAGGAGGCTTCTGACGCGTCTCCTCTGTGGCGGGCGAATTCGATCTTCCCGGCCGGCAAGGGGTTTGCTGTTCTGGAGCTGATGCGCCTGCGTGACCCAAAACTGGGCGCCGGCAAAATCGCCGGGCCGACACCCCCGGGAATGCGACCAGGGGATGGTCGGTCGTGCGTCGTGCCGCGACCCGTCCGATGGGGCTTTACCCTGACGGAACTGATGATCGTCGTGACGCTGGTCGGGTTGTTGAGCACGATTGCGGTGCCCAATTACATCCACGCCCGGCGCGCGGCGCAGGTGCGTTTGTGCATCACCAATCTGCGCCGATTGGACGACGCCAAAACGCAATGGGCGCTGGACTATCGCAAACCCGAATCGAGCGTCCCGACGACGGCCGACGTGATTCCGTACCTGCGCGACAACCGCATGCCGAGTTGTCCCGCCTCGGGAACGTATCGGTTGCGGCGCGTGTCCCGACCGCCGATTTGCAGCCGCTGGCCCATCGGTCACACCCTCAACAACAGCGACATGGACGACGACCCGGACGCGGACTGAGCGTACCGCTTCCGGATCGGCCTGCCGACCGCCTTGACGAGACCTCGGGCGCTGGCGACCCTGTGGATACTTGGCGGAGAACCTCCAGGTGCGGGCGGCCGCGGCGGCTGAATCCCAATCCGCTGCGGACGCCGTCGCTCGATTCGTGGAAACTCCCGCTGCGCAGGCCCTGGCGCGGCGCTTGGAGGCCGGAGGCGTGTTGTCGCTCGGCGGCATCGTCACCTCCGCCCAGCCATTCTTGCTGGCGTGTCTGCACCGTCTGTTGCCCGATCGCACGCTCATCGCCGTCACCGCGAACCTCAAGGTTCAGGAGCAGTTTCACCAGGATTTGACGACGTGGGTTCAGGGCCGGGGCACGAGCGACTTCGAGGCCGACGCGTCGGTTTCCGGCGGCGTGGGAGAATCGGTTGCGCGGCCGCCGCTGTTTTACCCGGCTTGGGAATCCCTGCCGCACGAGGGGCGACTGCCCCACGTGGATGTGATCAGCGAGCGCCTCCAGACGCTTATCGCGCTGGGAGGCGGGGCAGCCGAAAGCGCGCCCGCCCAGTTGGTGGTGACCCAGGTCACGGCGCTGTTGCAGAAGACTTTTTCTCCGGCGGCCCTGCGCGCCCGCACGCGCCGGCTGTGCGTCGGCGGCCGGGCCGATCCGCTCGATCTGGTCGAGTGGCTCGAAGCGCAGGGCTACGAACCCGAAGCGCAGGCCACACAGAAGGGCGAACTGGCGCTGCGGGGCGGGATTTTGGACGTGTTTCCGCTGACCTCGCCGCGACCGGTGCGCGTGGAGTTTTTTGGCGACCAGATCGAATCGCTGCGCCCGTTCGATCCGATCACGCAGGTCTCTTGCGGCACGGTCGAGAGCGTCACGCTGCCGCCGGCCGGCGAGTGGGGCTTCCTCAAACACGCTGTCGAAACGCAGCCGGCTGCAGACGCATCGCTCGCCGATGCAACCCCGCAACCGGCAGCCGCTCTGTTGCTGGAGCATCTGCCGCCCCGCACCGTGCTGGTGCTTTGCGAGCCGGAGCTTCTGGCCGAGCGCGCCCGGGAATACGCGCAGCAACTGCCGGCTGACGACCCATTCCACGTGGATTGGGCGACAGTCCTGCAACTGGCCGCGGAGCGGGGCGCGTGTCGAATCGAGCTGAGCGAGGTCAGTGAGCCGGCCGAGGCGGGCGATGGGCCGGTGTTCGTATCGCTGGAGGCGTGGCGACCGGTGAACGAGCGACCGCCCGAATGGCCCGTGGCCGAGGCGCAGCGGCGCGAGTTTTTCCATCAACTGCATCGCTGGTTGCGCCAGGGACACGTCGTGCACGTATTCTGCAACAACGAGGGCGAACAGCGGCGATTCCAGGAAATCTGGCAGGAACTCGGCCTGGATGCGTCTGCCGGACCGTTGACGGGCGAGCCGTCCCAAACCCACCCCGCCGATCGGCTGCAGCCGCACCTGCAGTTGGGCACTCTGACGCGCGGATTCCTGTGCGAGCCGGCGAAACTGGTCGTCGTCACCGACGCGGAAATCTTCGGCCGTTACCGCGTGCCGCGCCCGCGGCGGCTGAAGCTGGCCAGGAGCGCGACGATGCGCTCGGCGCTGGATCTGGATTTTGCGCAACTGGAGCCCGGCGATCTGGTCGTGCACGTGCAACACGGCATCGGGCGGTTTCTGGGTTTGAAAACGTTGCCGGCCAGCCCCGCCAGGGCCGCCCCGGGCGGGACCGATCAGACCGCCGGGACCGAATGTTTGGTCATCGAGTACGCGCCACGTCGTCCCGGCGAGGCGCCGCCCAGGCTCTACGTGCCGCTGAGCGAGGCGCATCTGGTGAGCAAATACATCGGCGCGGGCCGCGCGCGCCCGCCGCTCAACACCCTCGGGGGGACGCGCTGGCGGCAGACCCGCGCCCGGGCCGAACGCGCCGTGCGCGACATTGCGGCCGAACTGCTGGCTGTTCAGGCCGCGCGCGAATCGCACCCCGGTCATGCCTTCGCGCCCGATCAGCCCTGGCAACGGGAATTCGAAGCCGCGTTCCCTTACGAGGAAACGCCCGACCAGTTGCGCGCCATCGAGGAGACCAAGGCCGACATGGAACGGGCGCGCCCGATGGACCGGCTGATCTGCGGCGATGCGGGTTTTGGCAAGACCGAAGTGGCGCTCCGAGCGGCGTTCAAGGCGGTGATGGACGGCAAACAGGTGGCCGTGCTGGTGCCCACCACCGTGCTGGCGCAGCAGCATTTCAACACCTTCCGCGAGCGCATGGCCGATTATCCGATCCGCGTCGAGCTGCTCTCGCGCTTTCGCACCCGGCGCGACCAGCAGCGTGTCCTGCACGATCTGGCCCGCGGCAGTGTGGACATCGTCATCGGCACGCATCGGCTGTTGCAGGACGACGTTGTGTTCAAAGACCTGGGGCTGGTGGTGATTGACGAGGAACAGCGGTTCGGCGTGTTGCACAAGGAGAAGCTCAAACGGCTTCGCGCGCTGGTGGACGTGCTCACGCTCACGGCCACGCCGATCCCGCGCACGCTTTATCTGGCGCTGGCCGGCGCACGCGACATGAGCACCATCCAGACGCCGCCCCAGGACCGCCTGCCGGTCGAAACCATCGTGTGCGAATACGACGAGCAGGTGATCCGCGAGGCCATCCTGCGCGAGCTCAATCGCGGCGGGCAGGTCTATTTCCTGCACAATCGTGTCCTGACCATTCAGACGGTGGCGCAACGGCTGCGTCAGCTCGTCCCGCAGGCACGCATCGCGGTGGGCCACGGCCAGATGCGCAGCGAGGAGCTCGAGGAGGTCATGACCCGATTCGTCAATGGCGAGACCGACGTGCTGCTCTCGACGACGATCGTCGAAAGCGGTCTGGATATTCCCAACGCCAACACGATCATCATTGACCGGGCGGATCGCTTCGGGCTGAGCGACCTCTACCAGTTGCGCGGCCGGGTGGGCCGCTACAAGCACCAGGCGTATGCCTATCTGCTCCTGCCGCGGCACGCGCGGCTGTTGACCGAGGTGCGCAAGCGTCTGAGCGCCATCCGCCAATTCTCCCATCCGGGCAGCGGCTTTAGAATCGCCATGCGCGATCTGGAGATCCGCGGGGCGGGCAATCTGCTCGGACCGGAACAAAGCGGTCACATCTCGGCGGTGGGTTTCGAGCTGTACTGCCAGTTGCTCCAGCAAAGCATCGCCGCGCTCAAGGGCCAACCCGTTCGCCCACGCGTCGAGGTGGCGCTGCGACTGGATTTTCTGGAAGCCGGCGGCCCCGGTGCCGAAGTCAGCGGGCCGGCCGGGCCGGAGCGTCCCCGCGCCTGCTTACCGCACGACTACGTGCCCGAACCGCAGCATCGCATCGAGTTGTATCGCAAGCTGGCACAGGCCGGCGATCCCGCCGCGCTGAAGGCGCTCCGGGCCGAGATGCGGGATCGCTTCGGTCCGCTGCCACCCCCGGCCGAACGACTCTTGCAGGTGTACGAACTGAAGCTGCTCGCCGCCCGGAAAGACATCAGCCGGATCGAGGTGCGCGACGACCGGTTGTTGCTGCTCCGAAAGGGCGACTATGTCACTTTGGGCGGACGGTTTCCGCGCCTGAGCCGCAAGCAGGCGGACGCGCGGCTGAAAGAAATCAAAAAAATCCTGCTCGCGCTCTGAACCGGTAGTGTGCCGACAGCGGGTGAACGTCAGCGCGGGCACTTCCGACGACCGGTTGGTCGCGGCATGCTCTCAGTCAATTCTCCCGCAACAGTGCTGCCGTCCGCCGGCAGATGCGAAAGATCGTTCGGAGCGCCGGGGAACAGCTTCGGGAAGCTCAACAAACCGTGCGTCAGACGCGACGACGAACCAGTCGCCGACCAATGATCAGCCCGAGGCCGGCCACAGCCAGCAGGCTCATCGAGCTCGGCTCGGGCACGACGTACAGCTCAACCTTGAAATTGGTGAACTGCATCGTCGGCGTGTCGGTCGAGTTCGCCGCGCGCAAGCCAAACGCATCGAAGGTGAACGTGCTGGGGCTGGTATCGGTGACGGTGTGCGAAATGTTGAGGCTGCCGCCGCTGATCGCAGCGGTGAAGTCCAGCGAGCTGCCAATGCGGGCCAGCGTGAGGACCATCGTGTAGGTGACGCCATCGAAGAAACCCGGATCGCCTGCCTGCCCGCCACCCGAGCCCAGCGTGGTCCAATCGGTCGCCGTGCCGAGCAGATCAGTGCTGCTCAGGTTGGAGCGTTCGCGCAGGCTCAGCGGGGCCAATCCAAACGAGTTCGCAACGTTCAGAAAGAGCCCGTAGGCCTTCACGCCCGCGCCATTCATCGAGGACGAGGTGCCATCCGAGGTCAGGCGCGTGCCCCCCGTGTAATCGGCAATCGCAAAACGCGTCGTGGTGGCGCTGCTGCTGGCAGCCACACCCGAGGGCTTGAATGTGAGCGAGACTCTCAATCCCTGGCCGTCAGCGAGGGTCACGGGACTGGCTGCCGGTGTAAAATACGTCAACCCTGCGCGCGAACTGCTTGCGGGATAAAAGGTCAACGAGCCAACTGCCGCGATGAAGTTCGTGGCCCGATTGGCCGCGATCCAGGCCGACTCGATGTCCCCGTCCGAATCGCTGTCCGTGCCAAATTCTGAATACGTTGGCGCGGCCGGGTCGGTGCGAGTGCCGTCTGCCCACGAGTCGTTAACAAGCGTCTGAGCACGCGCCGCAAAGGTGAGGCTGTAGAGCATCAAACCGGTCGAACCGATAGCTGCAATGAAGCGCGTCATAGGCTTTTCGTTTGCTGGTTGTTTCCGATCTGTTTCCAGACCGAGTATAGCCGCATCCGGCCCGGTGTCAGGACGGTGTTTTTGCACAATCGCTTGAAAAATGAGAACCGTGGCGCGGTTTCATGGAAGCAGCCCGGCGCCGGCCCCGGAAAGAATGGCCGCTTTCGCGGTGTCGGGAGCTTCCAAATCGTAGGCGTAGGGCGGAACGAACACCGTGTCGTTGAACGCCTGCACGCCGGTGCAATTGACCGTTGTATTGCCCACGGCCCGAATCAGGCCTGTCTGGCCGTTTTCGACGAATTTTTCGTAGGGCACGTTGATGTTCTCGAAGTAATTGTTTTCGGCGAGGACCTCCGAGCCGATGCTGGCGCGCACGCAGTAGTTGTTGCCGGTGCAGTTGTAATAGTTGTTGAAGACGTGCACGCGACCGAACCGCACGCGCGGCATGCGTTCGGCGCACAGGGTACTCCACCAGTTGTGATGGAAGGTCACATGAAGTTTGCCCGCGTCCTGGGCGGCATTGTTGGCACTGTGCCCGACCAGGCAGGTGAAATTGTGTCCGGAGTCGGCGGTGTAATAAAACTTGCACAAGGAAATGGTGACAAAGTCGCTCCCGTGCGTCGTGTCGAGCTCGCCGTCGGCGCAATCGTAAAACGTGCAATGATCCACCCACACATGGTGCGAGCCCTCGATGGTCACGCCGTCGCCATCACCCACACCGCCCGGATTGGTGAAGTGCAGATTCTGCACGATCACGTTCGACACGTTGTAGATGTTGAGGTTGCCGACGATGGTAGCGTTGGTTCCCACGCCGAGGATGGTTTTGTTCGAAGCGGGTCGCGCGTTGCCACCGAGCGCGATCATGCCCTGCACGCGGATGATCCGCGGGCCGGTTTGGGCAATCTCGCTCAGGAATGCCGAGGCGTTGGTCACGGTCACGACCGGGCCGCCGCGCCCACCGGTGGTGAGCCCGTTGACCGACGCGAACCCAACGGGCACCGCGGTGGGAGGCAGGACCGTCAGCATTGCGAACGCGCTGATCGTCGCACCGGCGGCATTGCTGACCACGACGTGATACGTCCCGGCGTTTGTCATTTGAACGTTGGTGAGAACCAGCGACGCTCCGGTCGCGCCCGCCAGGAACGTGTTGGTGTTGAAATACCACTGATAAATCAGCGGCGCCGTACCGCCGGCCACCACGCTGAAGGTGGCGGTGTCGCCGGCTATGACGGTTTGGTCGGTCGGATGCGTGGTGATGACGGGTGGCGACGGCGGCGGCCCGCCCCCCGAAAGCACCACCAGCCTGAAGAATTGTCGCGATGCGCCGCCCTCGAACGGAATCGCGCTCGCAAATGACCCATCGGGGCCGAACTGGTTGGTGGTGCGAGCCTGCCACGCGGCCGGGAGCAACTCCGAGGTGACCTCGATGCGGTAAAGACCGTTGGCCGGGCCGTTGCTCCCGCGCAACGTGAGCGTGGTCGCGCTCAGGCTGATTTCGGTTATGCGTGGCGGCGGGATCGCCGGGGCCGACGCCGCCGGCGTCACATCGGTCCAGGAGGTGCCGACGCGGAGATTGTCCACATCGTTGGCGCCCGTGACCGTGGAGGAGTTGCATCGCAGGAATGCGTAGCGCAGGGCGGCGGCGTCAGTGGCGTTTCCGGTGGTGGTGGGTGCGATGCTCGGCGCGGGTTCGCTGCCGCCAAAGGAATTCGGATCGGGGTTCACCCACAGCGCAACCGTGTCGTCTCCCGCGCCCGGATCAAAGGTGTATTTGGCAACCACAAAAACCACGTCGTTCACCGCGAAGCTCGCGCCCGTGTAGAAAACGTCCGTCCCGCCGCCGGCGCCGCTGCTGCCCTGGGCTTTGCGGATGCCGACCAGATAACGATTCGAGTTGGTTTGTTTGAGGTGGACGGCCAGCGCAGCAGCGACACGACCGTTGGAAGTGGTGACGGCCCCGTCATCGTCCAGTCCTGCGACGGTGCCGCCGGTGGTCGAAGCCGAGAGCGTGGTCTGGCGGAGCACGAAGGACAGATACAGGCTGCCGTTGGTAATCGGCGCGGGGGCGAACGGTTTGAATGCGGTGCTGGCGGTCACCGCCAGGCTGGCCTTGTTCGAGGTGACGAGCGGATCGCGCAACCCCGGATACGACAGGCTGCCGACGGTGACGGTCGTTCCGCTGCCACCGCTCCAGTCGCCCTGACCGGCCAACACGCCCGGCGCCAGCGCAAAGGGTTCTTCCAAGAGCAACGCGCTGTTCACCCGGCAAACGCAGGCCAGCCCGATCATCAAACTCAGCAATCGGCTCATGAATCAACAAAACGGTCGCGGCTTGACGAACAAATGCATCGGCTGCTGCGGCTCACCGGTTTTTGGAACCCGGCAGGCCCTCCACCTCCGCATTGTGCAGGATGAACGGTTCTCCTTTTTCGGCGAGGACCGTCACATTGACGAGCTTCACGCCCCGGGCGTTGGCGATGGTGAGACCCGTTTTTGCGCGGATCGTCACATTTTCGAGCCGCACGTTTTCGACCGGCGCTTCCGGCAACCCGACGATCAATCCAGCCTCATGGGTCGAGGTGGCGGTGATGTTGCGGAAGGTGATGTTGCGGAAAAACGGTGTGGTCTCGGTGATCGGCTGGGGCGTGTCGTCCCTGGGGAAGGTGGCGTGGGTGGTTTGCTGGTAATACGCGGCG
>CAYXJB010000039.1:263-17711 GCA_964465445.1 uncultured Verrucomicrobiota bacterium | reverse complement strand
CTTCCGCCTGGCCCACAACGGCCGCGACTGGGACGACGAGGAGGTCGAACGCGATCGACGTAGCATGCGCCGCGGGGAGCGCGTCCCACTTCCCGCTCCAGCGCCAGATCGCGGTCGAGTTGGAACGACGCCTGACTGAACGGCGCGAAAAATCCGCCCCGGTCGTTGTCGAACTTCCGGAATTGCTCAATGCCGGCGCGCACGAACCCCAGGTCACGTTTTTCGAGTGAAAAATCCGCGCGGACATCGTCGCTCAATGCGTGACCGCGCAGCGTGAGCTGCGCGTCGGCCGAAAAGCGTTTCAGCAGCTCGAATTGCTCGATCCCTCCGCGCCAGCCTTCGCGTTGCCAGGCGTGCTCACGAAATTTGGCCTCATTGCCGCTGACGGTCGTGAAACCGAGCGCGGGTGCAAAGGACAGCCGAACCTCCTCGATCTTTTCCGCCGGCCAGGGCGCGCCCTGATCAATCCAGGCGCGAAACAGGGCGACTTCATCGGTCGTCAAGGGCGGGGCTTTGCCTTCGGGCGGCATCGCATCATCCGGGTTCAGCCGGGCCACACGATGAATCAGCGGCGAATCAGCGCTGTTGCCGGGCAATATCGCCAGACCGCTCTGGCCGCCTTTGAGCAGCCGCTCGCGCGTGTCCAGCCGCAAGCCGCCCCTGGGCCGATCCGGCCCGTGGCATCGCAGACAACTGCGTTCGAGGATGGGTCGGATCTCTGCCGAAAAGTCCACCGTGCGCGCCGCCGGCGGTGGAAGTTTCGCTCCGCCAACCTCCTGAGCCGCGCCTGGCGGCGCCCAGCCGCACACCCACACCGCAGTCCAAATCACACCGGTCGCAACCGCCTCGCGGCACGGTGCAGAACGGTATGGAAGACATCCGCGCATGATGGCTCAGTAAAGCTGGACCGGATGAAAGTTCGATCCGTGCACGGCCGTGTGGCAGCCCGCACTCCAGCAACTGCCCAGGCGCAACTTGTCGGTGTGGTCCTCCTTGCCGATGAAAATGCCCTGACCGCCGCCGAACGGCCCCTGGATTTGCGCATGGCATTTGAGGCAGAGATTATTGTCGCGCTCGACGAGCAGCTTGGGATGGACCGAGCCGTGCGGCGCATGACAGACCGTGCAACCCTCCCGCAGCGCCTCGTGCTCGAACACGAAATTCCGGGCCTGGTCCTGATGGCATTCGGCGCAGCTCTCGTTGAGACGGGCCAGCGCCAAGCCGCGCGCCGGTTTGAGACTGTCCATCCCGTGCGGGTCGTGACACTGGATGCAGTGCATCCGGCCCTCGAGCACCGGATGATGTTGGGGCAGCGCGAACTCGGCGTGCGTTTCGATGTGACAGCGGAAACACGCGCCGGGTTCGCGACCGGGATTTACGATCAGACCCGTGCCGCGCCCCGGCGCCGCGACGTGACGGCTGCCCGGTCCGTGGCATGCCTCGCACCCGCCGCCGGGCAATCCGGCCTGCGCCGCCGGGTTCAACCGCGCATGAGGACTGGCCGGGAACGCCCGAGCGTAGGTGGGATGGCAGTCGTAACAGACGCGGTCGCCCACAAAGGTCGCCCCGGGAATCTCCAACGGAAGCGTCAGCGTCCGCGGCGCGGTCGCACAGGAATTGAACAACAGACCGATCCCCGCCAGCATTCCGCTCAAGCCCGTTAGCGCCAAAAGTCGAAAACACCACGCCGGCCTCCGACCCGTACCGCGGACCGGATCGTCCGCCGTTCCCCTGTGCCCGTACGGCGAGAAATGCGCGTTCGCCATCGCCTCGGGTTTTTACCTTCGATTCAATGCGCTGTGTTCCAGAGCGCCAATCACGCGTCGGGACGCGACAGATTGCCTGGCACTGCGTTTCCGCCAGCCCGTGCGCAAAGGCTTTGTCCAGGCCACGTTCGTCCAGCCGGCGAGCGAGAGTCGGCGGCGGCCGGTCGGTTGCGCCGTGCCCGGGCCGGCCGCACCCGACGCCGCTGAGCGGGTGTACCCGCGAATGCGACGCGTCTCCCGATCAAATCGCACGATGCGATTCGGCCCGAGGTCCGCGTTGAAGCGCTTCGCGGGGATTCGAGCGCCGGGTGCGGTTGATCGGAAGCGTGGGCTGCGACGGGCCGGGGTTCTTTCAGCGGGCCGGGAGAAACGAGCTTTCACCGTGTGCGCCTTTGCCGATTGCGTTTGATGATGAGACGGCCGGGGGCCGGGTTTGTTCCCGATGTTTTGGGCTCGTCTGGAACGGGCGGCCGGGCCAGCCTGCCGTCAAACCGGATCGCAGCGGCGGGAACATCCCCTCTCGGACCGCGTCTTAAGAGAAACGTTGCAGTCATGGCCGGCGAACTGGATTTCGAGCGCGTGGTGACTCTCTACTACGAGTCGCTCTACCAGTTCGCTTACAGCCTCACGCGGTCGGAGTCGGATGCGTGCGATCTGACGCAGCAGACCTTTTACATCTGGGCCACGCGCGGCCATCAGTTGCGCGATCCGACGCGCGTCAAGACCTGGCTTTTTACCACGCTGCACCGGCAGTTTCTGGAAACGCGACGCCGGCAGACGCGGTTTCCGCAGCAGTCAATCGAGGAGCTGGACACCGAGCCGGTCATGCTTTCGCCCGAAGCGGGCAGCAGTCTGGACACCGAACAGGTGCTGCGCGCACTGGCGCAGGTGGACGAGATTTTCCAGGCGCCGGTGGCGCTGTTTTACCTGCAGGACTGTCCGTACAAGGACATCGCGCAGATTCTGGGCGTGCCGCTGGGCACGGTCAAATCCCGCATCGCGCGGGGCTTGATGCAACTGCAAAAGATTCTGGCGGACGATCTGGCCGCCGCGAATCGGGAAGGAGAGAAGCCATCGTGACGGAATTGGAGGCCAAAAAGATGTTGCTGCTGTGCCGTCCGGATAGCGGCGACGCAGCCGAGCCAGAGTTTGCGCAGGCGCTGGCGCTGGCGGAGGCGCGACCGGCGTTGCGCGACTGGTTCGAGGCGCAACTGCGCGTGCATCGGCAGTTGCGTGCCTGTTTCCGCGCCATTCGAGCACCCGAAGGACTGCGCGAGCAGATCCTGTCCGAAAGCGGCACCTGGGTGCGACATCGCAGGCAGCAGCGAATGATTCTGGCAACCGTGGCGGTGGTTGGGGGCGTTTTGCTGGCACTGGCCCTGTTCCTGGCCCAGCCGCTGCCGCGTTCCCGCGAGGTCATCACGCTCAAGACCTGGTGTCAGCGGATGATCAGCGCCGTGCAACGCCAGTACACCATGACGCTCGAATCGTCGGACCTGGAGCGTATCCGGGCGCACCTGGCCGAGCAGCGGGCGCCGGCTGATTACGAGCTGCCGGCCGGACTGAGGCGACTCAAAGCCACGGGCTGCGGGGTGCTCAGTTGGGAAACGCGGCCCGTAACGATGCTCTGCTTCCACTCCGGACGCCCGCTGCCGCCGGAGGAGAAGACCGACGTGTTTCTGTTCGTGGTGGATCGCCAGGCGGTGCCGGGCGCACCGCCGAGCGGCCCGCCGCAAACCGGACGTGTGGACGGTTTTGCCACCGCGGTCTGGAGTGCGGGAGATCGGGTCTATCTGCTGGGGGTCACCGGAGACGAACAGCTTCTGCACGAGTACCTGCAGTGAATCGCCGGACAGAAAAGCGGGTCGCACAATGCCAAACGGACGACATCCCCATGCGTTCCTGAGCCGGCTGTGCGGCTGGGGCGTGGTTGCTGATGAGTGGCATCCGCGCCGACAGCCGTGCTCGATCGTTTCAAAAAAAACGCCACGTGCAGTGCGCGTGAGCGTTGGGGAAAGAGGCGGAAGCGCGGCGTTTTATTCCCGCTCGATGCTCATGTGCTCGAGCACCCACTCGAGGTCCTTGCGCTGATCGGCCGGGACTTCCATCGGAAGATTCACGGCGAACGGCTGAGCCGGCGGTCGGGTGCTCGGATGCAGCCAGCGGTGAATTTCGCTGTGGCCGTCGGCAAAGGCAAACACGCCCGCTCCGTTATGGTAGGAGGCCGGCAGGTCGTACCACTTGCTGTAGTAGGCTTTGTTCAGGAAATAGCCGTCGTTGATGCTGTCGGGATGCTCATCCAGGAACACAAAGATTTTGGCGGGCTTGGGAATGGTCGAGAGTTTGAAGAATTGCACGTAGTAGGGATTGTTCCGATTGTACCCGCCTTTCGAGAAATCACCGGCGTCACCCACCATCGCGTTCATCGAATAGCTTCGCACCCGGGCGGTCCAACCGGCGTCGCGTTGTCGGGCACTCAACACACGGTCGGAGGGACAACGATAGACGTGAACCGACTGCCGGGTGTACGAACCCAGGGCCGCCTGGGTGAGCGTGGCAGCATTGGTATTGTCCGGCTCCAATCCCCAGGTCAGGACGTTGTTGACCCAGTTGAGGTCGGTTTTGGGCGCGGGCGTGCCGGCCAATCCGGTGCCGCTCATTGCCAGGTTATACGCCAGCCGTCCGTCGTGATCATCCGCATACAGCGACCAAGCCGTGACCAATTGGCGGGTGTTGTTCAGGCAGGTCAGGCCGTAAGCCCGTTCCCGGGCCCGGTTCAAGGCGGGTAGCAACAGCGACGCCAAAATGGCAATAACCGCAACGACCACCAGCACTTCGATGAGCGTAAACGCTCGCCGACAGCCATGTTGCGCTTGCCCGGTGCTCCGGAGATCGTGTTGCGTTGCTTTCATGTGCACCGGCAGCGTTCCCGTAACCGCGCGCCGAGAACTGCGTCGCACCCATTTGTAAGCCCCGGCCGCCTGAAAGTCAACGAGTTTTCCGGGAACCCGATTGCCGCTGCTGCATCGTAGAGGACTGAACCCCTGAAATCCCAACGCACCTCGATAAACGGTATGAAAAACAAATTCCTCCGCCGGGCGGGATGCCTTGGATGCATCGGCATCGGATTGGCATTTGTCGCCGCTGCACAGCAGAGCACAACGCTCGTACCGGTTGCCGATACAACCCTCCACGAAGCCTTTCCGGACAATAACTTCGGCGGCGGTAGCACTTTTACCGCTGGCGGTCGCAACATGGGCGGACGCGCCCGAGCTTTGTTGAAGTTCGATCCGGCTGGCGCACTGCCCCCGGGCGCCACGGTCCTTTCAGCGACGCTGACCTTGACAGTGACCGCGGTCAACGGGCCCGAATCGGTGTTCGACCTGCATCGAATCCTGGCGGACTGGGGCGAAGGCAGCGGCAGCGATTTCAGCAGCGGTTCACCCGGCGGGGCAGGGGAGGCCACCTGGAACAATCGCCTCGGTCCGGGCACGCCCTGGTCCACGGCCGGAGGCGACTTCGCCTCAACCCCCAGCGCCAGCACGCTCATCAGCGCGCAAGGGCAGTACAGCTTCTCGGCACCGGGACTGGTCAACGATCTGCAGTCCTGGCTCGCCCAGCCGCTGGGGAACTTCGGCTGGCTGCTGCGCAGCGAGGACGAGCAAACAGCCGGCACGATCCGACGCTTTGCCGGCCGGCTGGATGCCAACAACCCGCCCCGGCTGCAAATCGTCTTCACCGTTCCGGTTGCCCCGCCGCAATTGACCGACGTACGGCTGACCAACGGCTTGATCGAATTCACCTTCAACGCCTCGTCCAATCGCTCCTACCGCATCGAAGCTCGCGATTCGCTAACCACCGGAGCTTGGACCACCGTTACCAATTTTCCCGCCCAACCGGTTGACACGCTCTGGCAATTCTCCGCCCCGGTCGCCGCTCCGCAGCGCTACTTCCGAGCCGTCACCCCATGAGCAGCCTGCCCCGGAGCGGGTTCGATTTTCGCCTTGAGCGCGTCGCGTCGTCGGCATAGGAAAGAACCATGCCGGTACACTTGCCGCCTGTTCCTCGACGCGAATTTCTCAAACGCAGCCTGCTGGCGGGGCTGGGCATGGCTCTGGCGCCCGCGGCGGTGGCCGCGACGCGCCGCGCCAAAACCACCTGGGCGCTGATGGCCGATACGCACATTGCCGCAGACCCGACGTTTGTGGCCCGCGGTGTGAACATGGCTCGACATTTCGAAATCGCGGCGCGCGAGATTCTCGAATTGCCCGAGCCACCGGCCGGTGCCTTCATCCTGGGCGACTGTGCGTTCAACAGTGGTGAGCTGGAGGATTATCGGACACTGCTTCGATTGCTCCGGCCACTCCGAAGCAGCGGGCTTCCGGTGTACCTTGCCCTGGGCAATCACGATCAACGAGAGCGTTTCCGCTCGGTGCTCCGTCCCGAGGGCGCCTTCGCTCGCGCCAGGTTGCAGCAGCATGTCGCCCTGCTGCGAAGCGATCACGCCAACTGGTTCGTTCTCGATTCGCTGGAGCGAACACTTCAAACACCCGGCCTGCTGGGGGGCGAACAACTCGCCTGGCTGGCGGAGGCTCTGGATGCCAATCGCCGCAAGCCGGCGATCGTGGTCCTGCACCACAACCCGAACAACGCCACAACCGCCACGGGGCTCAAGGACACCGAGCAACTGCTCGCGATTTTGCGCCCGCGCCGCCAGGTCAAAGCCTGGATCTTCGGACACACGCACACCTGGCGCGTCGAGACTGATTCGAGCGGGCTGCATCTGATCAATCTCCCGCCGGTCGCGTATGTATTCCGAGAGGGTTTCCGTCCGGCTGGGTCCACGCCGCGCTCCATGAGAACGGCATCCGGCTGGTGCTGCGGTGTGTTGATGCGGCGCATCCGTCGCACGGTCAAACGGTGGACCTGCAATGGCGGAGCGCATGAACGCCGCGTCGCAATTAAGGGCGCGGCTGCCATCCCGACGAAACCTTGAAAATCTCCGAAATCACCCTGCCACTGGCCGAGGCGCAGTTGAGCGGCCAGCTTTGCATCCCCGCCGAAGCCCGGGGCCTGGTCATTTTCGCTCACGGAAGCGGCAGCAGTCGGCACAGCCCTCGAAACCAGTTCGTCGCCCGCGTACTCCAACAAGCGGGCCTGGGCACGCTGTTGTTCGACCTGCTCACACCGGAGGAAGAACTGGCCGAATGGCACACGCGGCATCTGCGGTTCGATATCCCGTTGCTGGCGCGACGACTCATCGGGGTTACACGCTGGGCCGGAGAACATCCGCCCTGCGCACAGTTGAAACCGGCCTATTTCGGGGCGAGCACCGGCGCGGCGGCGGCTCTGATGGCTGCTGCCGATCTGGGCGATGCCATCGCAGCAGTGGTTTCGCGCGGCGGACGACCGGATTTGGTCGAACCGGTGTTGTCCCGTGTTGTCAGCCCGGTGCTCCTGATCGTGGGCGGATACGATCTCCCAGTGATCCCACTGAATCAGTTGGCTTTCGACAAGTTGCGTTGTCCGAAAGATTTGCGGCTGGTTCCCGGGGCATCGCACTTGTTCGAAGAACCCGGAGCGCTGGAAATCGTGGCCGAACTCGCACGCGACTGGTTCCGGCGATACCTCGGAGCAGGTCCCACCCAAACCCCACCTCAAAGGCTGTCGTAGTAGCGGTCCAGCTCCGCTTCATCCGCCAACAGACTGCTGAAATCCTTCCCGCTTTGCCGGAGAATCTGCGCGATTTGGGGCGACACCCACCGTTTCGGTCCGGTGAACTTTTTGTCCGGCGGACGAAGGCGATAGTGACCGGTGGCATCGACCTCCAAAATGCCGCGCTCGACCATCCGAGTCAGCACCGGTTTCGCCCACTCCGGATCCTGACGGAAGCGATGTTTGCCGCCGGCACGACGGCAAATCTCGCGCGCGGAAACAAACACGTGCTTCCACGCCTTCAAATAAAAATAAATCTCGCGCTCTTCGGCATCCATAACCGTGACCGAAACCCCGCGGACCGCGAAATTTGGTCGCAAAGCACGTGCCAATCCGCCCCGCCGCCATATTCAACTGCCTGAGGACAGCCTCGAACGACGCCGGCAGCATGACCCAAGTCCCAGCCGCCGAGATTGAGTCGAATCGCGCAAATATGGCACATCTATCGTTTCAAACCTGATTAAAACTGGCTCAATTCACTGCTCGGAACTACGGCTGCCAAACACTTAAGTTGCTGATTTTAAGACACTTATTTTCTTGGATGGCGTGTGGCATTTGCTCTGCATGAGGATCAAGTGCAACGCGACGCTGTTCGGGTGAGCAGATCGTCGTGGTTGCACGCTGCGGCCAGCCAAGGCAGACGGGGTTGACCGCAGTGGGTGAGATGCAAACCAGTCTGCAAAACTGAATCGAGGTGAGACGTATGACTGCTCTGACTCGTTGGAATCCTTTTCGTGAGATGGAAGAGCTGCAACGGCGGATGTCCACCCTCTTCGACTGGAGTCCGTTCCGTCGCAGCAGCCTGATCGCCGATGAAGAAGCGATCACCGCGCCCGAATGGGCTCCGTTGGTTGACATCGCCGAGGACGACAAGGAGTACCTGATCAAGGTCGAGCTCCCTGAAGTCAACAAGGACGATGTCAAAGTGACGGTTGAAGGTGACACGCTGACCATTTCGGGCGAGCGGAAGGCCGAGAAAGAGGAAAAAGGCCGCAAATTCCACCGGGTGGAACGCTTCTATGGGCGGTTTGAACGCAGCTTCACCATCCCGGATGATGCCGACGCGGACAACGTGAAGGCTGAATTCAAGGATGGTGTGTTGCGGGTGCACCTGCCCAAGAGCGAAAAAGCCCGTCCGAAACAGATCGAAGTGAAGGTCAGCTGAGCCTTCGGGTGGCGGTGGCCGGGAGCGTCGGCTTCCTGCCGCCGCCAAAGGACGCCGCGCTCTGGGTCGCAGAACGCGGCGAAAGGATTTTCGGTGGCGCGGCGAACGGTTGCCCAACGAGAGGCAGTCCGGACGCCGCGCCGCCAGTGCACCAATGGAGGGATGTGCCATGACGACCACACCGAACCAGACCGACAAAACCACCACGACTCTTGGTTTCTGGAAGCGGCTCTGGCAGGGGCTGCGCCGCCTCTTCAAACGTGAGAAGGCCAGCGGCTGCCCTGGCCAGACGACCAGCGCAACGGCCACCGCCCACGAAAACAAGGCGGCGGCTTGAATTGATGTTGCGATTTGCGCGCCCGGGAGCGGAATGGAGGGCAGGACGAGGAATCTGTAACTCCCGTGGCGCGCTCACGAAAAAAACCTGGTTTGAGGGCCCGCCGGTTCCTCGCGGCGTTGCCCCGAAGCGATTTTCGACTTTGAATTATAAATCATGAACTGCGATCGCATGCTCAGCAGTGAAGCCCGTTCCCCGTTTTGCACCCCACGCGCGCCGGTCCGCCAGGCGTTGTTTGTCTTGAGCCTTGCGCTCTGGCTCGCGTCACTGACGCTGCAGGCGGCGGCACCCAAGATCAAATTCGACGCCACGCCCGTGCCGGCTGATGCCCGGCCCGCGATCAGTTTCAAAGCCATCGTTCAGAAGGTCGCGCCCAGCGTGGTGAACATCTACACGACCAAGACGATTCGGCAGCAGCCGGCGTTCGCACCGTTTTTCGATGATCCGTTGTTCCGCCAGTTTTTCGGCGTGCCCTTCGAGAGCATCCCGCGCGAACGCCGGGAGCGCAGCCTCGGCTCGGGCGTCATTGTCACCGAGGACGGCTACATCCTCACCAACAACCACGTCGTGGAGGGCGCCGAGGAGATCCGGGTCGCCCTGGCCGACGACAAGACCGAGTACGAAGCCCGGCTCATCGGCACCGACCCGCAGACCGATCTGGCCGTGGTCAAAATCGAGGGCCGCTCCTTTCCGGCCATCACCCTGACCGACAGCGATCAGGTTCAGGTCGGGGACATTGTGCTGGCCATTGGCAATCCGTTCGGCGTGGGCCAAACCGTCACGATGGGCATTGTCAGCGCCAAAAGCCGCGGCGGCATGGGCATTGTGGACTACGAGGACTTCATTCAGACCGATGCCTCGATCAACCCGGGCAACTCCGGTGGCGCACTGGTGGATGTGTTGGGGCGGCTGGTCGGCATCAATCAATCCATCATCAGCAGCAACCCTCGCGGCGGAAACGTGGGCATTGGTTTCTCGGTGCCCAGCAACCTGGCGCGGTATGTCCTGGAACGGCTCGTGGCCGAGGGCAAGGTCACACGCGGTTACCTGGGCGTGCTCATCCAGCCGGTCACCCCGGATTTGGCGCGTGAGTTCAAGCTGCCCGACAACAACGGCGCGCTGGTGGCTGAAGTGACGCCCGATTCTCCGGCCGCCAAAGCCGGTTTGAAGGAAGGCGATGTGATCGTGCAGCTCAACGACCGCAAAATCACCGACAGCCGCCATTTGCGCCTGATGGTCGCCCAAACGCCGCCCGGCACCACCGTCACGCTGCATATCCTGCGCGATGGCAAGCCCAAGACGATAACCGTCAAACTCGCCGAATTGCCTCAGGACGCCGCCGGTCAGCCGACCGGCCCGGGCGCTCTGCGACGCAGTCGCCAACCGGATTTGCTCGAGGGCGTGGTTGTGGACGACCTGACGCCGCGCAATCGTCGCGCGTTTGGTATTCCGGATGATCTGGAAGGTGCGCTGGTGGTTCAGGTATCGCCAAATGTGCCGGCGGCCGCCGCCGGGCTGTCCCCGGGCGATGTGATCCTGGAGATCAATCGCCGTCGTGTGACCAGTGCCGAGGAGGCCGTCCAGGCCAGCCAGCAGGTCAAAGGCGAACGAGTCCTCCTGCGAGTTTGGAGCCGTGGCGGAAGCCGGTATATCGTCATCTCGGCCAAATCCGCACGACCTGCGCCGCGATCTTCCGATGAGCCATGAAAGGGATATTAGACAGATTCTCCAACTCCGGTGGATTGCTGGAGCGCTCGAACGTTCGCGCCTTGCCCCAGCCCCATCGGCCACAGGTCCGACTCCTGCCGCCGGCTGAAACGAGCGCAACCCGGCCCGGTTCACCACCGAGCGGGCCGGCCGCAGGTGGCACGGGCACAACGTGGAACTGGCTGCTGTGGCGGCTGGATCATTCCATTACCGTCCCGAGCCCATTGAACGATGTCGCATAGGATGAGCGGGCGATTCTCAATGGACAGGGCAGGGGAGAGTTCGGCCGTGCCGGCCGTGGGCTTGAAGCTTCTGGCCCGCAGATTCCGGCCGGCCGCGGTTGAGATTCCGCCTCGCAAATCCGGCCCCAAACCCCTCCGAGCACCATGAAAAAGAACCGCTCACGACTCAAGTTGCCCGGCAAATTCGATCTGCAAACACGCTGGGTCGCGCTGTATTTGCTCTGCACGTTGCTGGTGCTCTGGGGTTGGCAGGAGTTCTTCAGTCAGTGGGCCGTGCGCACCGTCCCCTACAGCCAGTTCAAGGCACATTTGCAGCGCGGAGAAGTCTTGGAAGCCTCGGTGCGCGAGACCGAAATCGTCGGCCGGATCATCCCTCAGGCCGCCACCCGAACCAACGCGCCGGCTGTACCCGAACTCAAACCGGCGGAGGCCGCCAGCGAATCGGTGCCCTACGGTCTGCGCCGCGCGCTGGCAGAAACCAAACCGTTTTATTTCCGCACCGTCCGGGTGGAAGATCCTGATCTGGTCAGGGAGCTGCAAGCCGCTGGCGTGGAATACAGCGGCACCCGACCCAGTGCGCTCTCGCAATTCCTGGTTTCCTGGGTGTTGCCGATCGCCATCATGATCGGCATCTGGTCGTTTCTGGCGCGGCGTTTCAGCGCGGCCAGCGAAGGCGTGCTGGGCTTTGCACGGAGCCGGGCCCGGCTGATTTTGGATCGGAACACCGGCGTGACCTTCAGCGACGTGGCCGGCTGCGAGGAGGCCAAGCAAGAACTCAAGGAAGTAGTGGACTTTCTTAAAAATCCCCGCGAATACCAGGCCCTGGGCGCCAAAATCCCCAAGGGCGTGCTGCTGGTCGGTCCGCCTGGCACGGGCAAGACCCTGCTGGCGCGCGCCGTCGCAGGTGAAGCCGGCGTGCCGTTCTTCAGCCTCAGCGGCTCGGATTTTGTCGAGATGTTCGTCGGCGTCGGCGCCGCCCGGGTGCGCGACCTCTTCAAGCAGGCCAAGGAGCATGCCCCCTGCATCATCTTCATTGACGAGCTCGATGCCATCGGCCGGCAGCGCGGCGTGCATGTGGGGGCGGTCAACGACGAGCGCGAGCAAACTCTCAACGCATTGCTGGTCGAGATGGACGGGTTCGAGGCCAACGCCGGCGTGATCATTCTGGCGGCGACCAACCGGCCCGAGGTACTCGACCGTGCCCTGTTGCGACCCGGGCGCTTCGACCGGCAAATCGTCGTGGATGCGCCCGACCTGGAGGGACGCGAGGCCATTCTCAAGGTGCATGCCCGCGACAAAAAACTCGCGCCCGATGCAGACCTGCGCCGCATCGCCGCGGCCACAGCCGGTTTCTCGGGTGCGGATCTGGCCAACGTGCTCAACGAAGCCGCATTGCTGGCGGCCCGACGCAAAGCCAAAACCATTTCGCAACAGGACCTCGAAGCCGCCATCGAAAAGGTCGTCGCCGGACCGGAGCGGCGCAGCCGCCGCCTCAGTGCCGAAGACAAACGACGCGTGGCGTACCACGAAGTTGGCCATGCCCTGGTCGCCGCCTACAGCCAGCATGCCGACCCGGTTCACAAGATCAGCATCGTGCCCCGCGGTCGCGCGGCGCTGGGTTACACGATGCAATTGCCCAACGAGGACCAGTTCCTGCTCACCCGCAGCGAGCTGTTCGATCGGCTGTGCGGTCTGCTGGGCGGCCGCGCCGCCGAGGAAATCGCTCTGGGCGAGGTTTCCACCGGCGCGCAGAACGATCTGGAACGCGCCACCGCCATCGCCCGTCAAATGGTCGCCCTCTACGGCATGAACGAGCGCATCGGCCTGGTCAATTGTGCCCAGCGCCAGCCGCTGTTTTTGAGCGGGCCGGAGCCGGTGCTCCAACGCGATTGCTCCGAACAAACCGCCCGGGAAATTGACGAGGAGGTCAAATCTCTGCTCAGCCACGCCTACGCCAGGGCCAGGGAGATTCTGACCGAGCACCGCGATCAGCTCGACAGGATCGCGGCCGAGTTGCTCGCCCGCGAAACGATTGACGGCCCGGAATTTTACCGACTCGTCGGCCGCGAAATGCCGCGCGCCAAAGAGCCGGTGCCGAGCCTGCCCGCCAGCCCGGCGGTTGCCGCCGCGCACGGCGCGAGTCCAAATCTCGATTCCTCCGCGGGACACTCCCGTCCTAACAACGCTTCCTGAGATGTCCGTCATGAAAACCAGCACTCCAACGACTCCGACGGCCACCATCTCGTGGAACGTGGTGACCCGAAACCTCCACGGCCACGAGCTGTTGCGGAAAAAAATTCTCCAGAAAATCTCCAAACTCGCCCGGTGGTTGCGCCACTTCCCGCCCGACACCGTGCATCTGCTCGTTTCGCTCGAACGCCATCCGCGCAAAGAGCATTACACCGCGGCACTGACGCTCCGGGTGCCCTCCAACATCCTCCGCAGTGAGAAGTCGGGCCCGGACCTGATCCGCGCTTTCGATCAGGCCGTCAAAGCGCTCCTGCGTGAACTCGAATCCCTCAAGGCCCAATTGCGGCGCGAGACCTACTGGAAACGCAAGGCGCGCCGACAACTCCTGCGAACGCTCAAACTGGCCGGCTTCGCCGCCGGGCCGCAGGCCGATGGCGAAGGCCCGCAAAACATCGGTGATGTCGTGCGCGCCCTGCTCGCCGAGCATTATCCGCGGCTGTTGCGCTACGTGCGCCGGCAACTCTGGCACGAGGTCAATGCCGGAGCCATCCCGCCCAATGCAGTGGACCCGCGGGCGGTCGTGGACGAGGTCGCCCGGCGCGCACTCACCGAGCTGAACCGCAAACCTGCCGGCTTGAACTTCGTGCTCTGGTTCTATGTCCTGGCCCGCGCCGAGCTGGCTCGCCGCCGCAAGGAGATCCAGCGCGCCGCCACGCAGGCCGTGCCGCTGGAAACCCCGCAGCCGCTGCCCGAAGTCGAAGCCCTGACCCAGGAATACGATCCGGAGCAACCGCTGGACATCATCGAGCGAGAGATCGAGCCCTCCGCCGTGCCCACCCGCGAACTGTTGCCGGACGAACGGACCACGCCGCCGGACCAGGCGGTGGGCCGGCAGGAATTGCTCGCCGAAATGCGCCGCGCCGCCAGCCGCTGGTCGCGCCCCGAACGCGAAGCCTTCGAGCTGTATTACGTCGAGGGGTTCGAACCGGACGAGGTCGCCATGGTGTTGGGCATCTCCAAATCGCAGGCCGAAGCGCTGATCCAGTCCGTCCAGCAACGGCTGCGTCAGCAGGTGATGGACCTGGCGCTGGTTTGAGGAGCAGAACCCATGAGCTCGCCCATGCCACAGCCCGACGTCACCCTGGCCTGTGCGCTCCAACTCTACGAGCCCGACAGCGAGGTGCTGTACTCGATCGAAGAGGTGGCGCGGCTGACGCATCTGCCGCGCCGGCGCATCGCCATTTATTGTCTGCACGGATTGGTTTCGCCCGTGAGCGCTCCGGAAACGGGCGGCTGGTTTTTCAACGACGAGGCCATTCGCGTGCTTCGGCAGGTCGAGCAGTTGCACCAGGTCCACGGCGTGAGCCTGCCGATCATCCGGCTGCTGCTGCAATTGCAGGCCGAGGTCGAACGGCTGCAGCAGGAGCTGCGTTTTTGGCGTGGTTTCTAGGGCAGGGTGGCGTACCGTGGAGTTGCCGAACATGAGATCGAACCTGCCGCTCAGACCCGCACCGAAGCGCGCTCGCCCGCGGCCCCGGGCCGGGACGACAGGCCCGTTGCGACCGCGGCTCGACGGCGCAACGGCGGCGCGGTCGGCCCGCCAACGCTGATGCGTCGCCATGCCCGTCGAGTTCAAAGACTATTACGCGATTCTCGGTGTGCCGCGCGACGCAACCGAGGAGCAGATCAAACAGGCGTTTCGTCGCCTGGCCCGCCAGTACCACCCGGACGTGGCCAAAGACAAGAAACTGGCCGAGGAGAAATTCAAGGAAATCAACGAAGCCTACGAAGTGCTCGGCGACCCGGTCAAACGCAGGCGCTACGACCAACTGGGCGCCAACTGGAAAGCCGGCATGGGCTTCGAGCCGCCACCGGGTTGGGAGAGCCGGGCCGGCCGCTGGACCAGCCCCGATGGCACCGAGACCTTCGAGTTCCGCTTCGGCGGCACCGGCTTCAGCGATTTTTTTGAGCAGTTTTTCGGTGGCGGCGCGACCGGATTCGAGGAGTTGTTCCGACAGGTGCGAGGCCGACGCGCCGGGGCCGAACCCTTTGCCACACGGGGCGAAGACATCGAGGGCGACATTCTGGTGACGCTGGAAGAAGCGCTCCACGGCTCGGTGCGCAGCCTCACGCTCGAGAAGGTCAATCCACGCACCGGACAGACCGAGACGCACACCTTCAAGGTGCGCATTCCCGCTGGTGTGCAGGACGGCCAGCGCATCCGCGTACCCGCCCAGGGCGGCGAAGGCCTCGGCGGCGGGCCACCGGGCGATCTGTATCTGCGCGTGCGGCTGGCGGCGCATCCGGATTTTCGCGTTCGCGGTGCGGATCTGTACTACGATCTGGACCTGGCGCCCTGGGAGGCGGTGCTCGGCTGCACGGTCGAGGTGCCCACCCTCGATGGGCGCGTGGCGGTGCGCATTCCGCCCGGCACCCGGGGCGGTCAGCGGCTGCGGGTGCGCGGCCGGGGCCTGCCGCACGGTCCGGGTCAGGACCGCGGCGATCTGTACGTGGTGGTCAACATCGTCGTCCCCACACAGGTCACCGAGGAGGAACGCGCGCTCTGGGAAAAACTGCGTCGCCTCTCGCGCTTCGATCCCAGAAGTGGTGCATGAATGGCAACGAACGAGGCCCTGTTTTGATCACCCATGCTTCCGCTGCGCGACAACATCCCGAGTCGTCGGTTCCCGGTCGTGACCGTTCTGCTCATTGCCGTGAACCTGGCAGCGTTTGTCTGGGAGCTGGGTCTGGGACGGCGTTTGCAGGACGCCTTGCTGCTGCTGGGCATCGTGCCGGTGCGTTACACGGTGGCGGAGGTCTCCGAGCTGTTCAGCCTGCCAGAGCAGTTGTGGCCTTTTTTAAGTTCCATGTTCCTGCACGGGGGCTGGACGCATCTGTTGGGCAACATGTGGACGCTCTGGATTTTCGGCGACAACGTCGAGGACCGACTCGGCCACCTGCGTTTTCTGGTGTTCTATCTGTGCGGCGGGGTGGCGGCGGCGCTGCTGCACATCTTCACCAATGCGGACTCGCCCGTGCCCACGATCGGCGCCAGTGGTGCGATTGCGGCCGTGATGGGCGGTTATTTCCGTCTTTACCCGCATGCCCGTGTCGAGATGGTCATTCCGCCGTTTTTCCTGGGTCCGTATTTTGTCGTGCCCGCGGTCGTGTTCCTGGGCTGGTGGTTCATTCTGCAGTTTTTCAACGGCACGTTGAGCCTGCTGGCGCAACCCGACGCCGTGGGCGGCATCGCCTGGTGGGCGCACATTGGCGGGTTCGTTTTTGGCGCGATGCTCTGCAGCGTGATCAAGGTCAAGCGCTTTTATCGCCGGCACTTTGAAGACGAGGACATGCCCTGGTAGCGCGGCCGCCGGCCGGCCGACCGAACCACGCAGGAGGTGGCAATGAACGATTTTCGCGAGGCATTGCTCAAACGCGCGTTCCGAATCGTGCGCGGGGTGGATTACAACCGCGCCCGGCGCGAACTCATCGAGCAGGCCGAGATCGTGCCGGTCATCTACGAGATCCGGTTGCCGGAGCAGGGCGGTTGGGAGGAATTCCGCGACGCGACCTTCCCGCTGCTGGTTCGATACGCCCGTTCGCAGGGCATTGATCCGGAAAATCCGCGCCTGCTGATCGCGGCAATTTTCTTCAAAGACCACGCCTATTTCATCGAGGGCCGCGACCTGATGGAGTTTCTCTGCGAAATGGAGGGGCTCAACTCGCAGGCGCTGCATTTCCGCGTGCTGCGCTGGCTGGCGCAAACCGAACCGGTTATACCTCTGACATGAGCGAATATGTGCACATCCGTTTCGCGCGATGGCCCGGCGGCATCGCCACCGAGCTGACGCGCGTGCAAAATCTGCGGCCCGGCGGCCCGCCGTGCTGGGCGCCGGCTGTCAACGTGTACCGGCGCGCCGACCGCTTCATCGTGTGCGTGGACCTGGCCGGCGTCAGTGCCGGGGAACTCTCCGTCCAGGCCGAGCCCCGGCGCCTGCGCATTTGCGGCCATCGCGCGCCCCCTGAACCACGAGATCCCGGCCCCGAACCGTTGCAGGTGCTCGCGATGGAAATTGATCACGGGCGCTTCGAGCGCGAAATCCTCCTGCCGCAGGACATTGACCCGGAGCGCACCACCGCCGAGCAGCGCGAGGGCTGGCTCTGGATCCAATTGCCTGTCAAACCACAGCCATGAGTCCCCGGACCGATTCGTTGTTGCATAAACGCCGCAAGGCCCGCAGCGCTCCAGGGCTGGTCAGCCCCAGCCGCGCCCGCCCCGACACCCCGGCCGCGCCCCCGCCGCCGACCCCGAGTGCCCAAAGCGCG
>CAYXJB010000039.1:0-219 GCA_964465445.1 uncultured Verrucomicrobiota bacterium | reverse complement strand
GATCCTGCCGATTCGGAACACGGTCTTGTTCCCGGGCCTGATCGCACCGCTGACAATCGGCCGGCCCTCGTCGCGCAAGTTGCTCGAAGAGTCGCTGGGCCAGTCGAAGATCATCGGCGTGTTCACCCAAAAAGACCCCAACGTGGAAGACCCAACGCCGCAGGATCTGCATCGGGTCGGTGTCGCCGTTCAGGTCCTCAAACTCATCCGCAGCAGCGA
>CAYXJB010000038.1:0-18145 GCA_964465445.1 uncultured Verrucomicrobiota bacterium | reverse complement strand
GCGTCACATTGGTGCTGGCATACACGTAGTAGGCGCTGTTGGCCGCCCCTTGCGCTGCCAGGGTCCGGCTGGAAGGTCCGCTGACGGCGATGGTCAGGTTGGTGGCCGGTGCGACCGGCGGACTGACCGAGAGCACGGCGATCGAGCCGTCCAGGGCCAGGCGGTTGGTCCAGACGGCGCCGGCGCCGCTGATGGCGATGCTCTGGCCGTTGAGGACCGGCTGGTTGAAGATCTGGAAGCTATCGCCGGGCGAGAGGGCCGGACCGAGATTGATCACCTCGATCGTCGCCCCGCCGCTGTGGTTGAGCGCGCCGCTGACCAGGATTTGATCGCTGGCCGGCGAGAGGTTCTTGTCCACTTCGATCTGCAGCGGGCCGGCGAGCGTGAGATTGCCCTGAATGCTGAGTGTGCCCACCGAGCCGCCCGGCGCGAGCGTACCGAGGGCGGTAACATTGCCCAGCACGGTGCCATTACCCTTGAGCGTCTGGGCCGGTTGCAACACGAACCCACCCGCCAGACCGTCCACTTGGAAAATGGCGTTGGTACCGGCGATATCAATGACCGCGGTGTTGGAGATCGAACCGCTGGTGCCGAGCGTCAGAATGCCTTCCTCGATGACAGTGTTGCCGGTGTAGGTGTTGGCGGCCGTCAGGATCAACGTGCCGGCCTGGATCTTGGTAAAGCCGCCCGAACCGCTGATGACGCCGGTGCAGGTGAACGAGAGCGGCGTGCCGCTGGTGTTGGTGCGCACGTCGAATTTCACGTTCGCGCCCGCCGCCAGGACGATCGGCTGGAAGACGGAGACGCTGGTATTGGGCAGCGCCTGGAAGGCATTGGCCGTCGGGGCGACATAGATGTTGCCCTGGCCGAAGCCGGCGTAGCGGGGAAACACGTCGCCGCCGTTGAAATAGAACGCGCTGCAGATGCTGGGGTTTTCCAGTTGCAGCCTGTTCGAACCTTCCTTGATAAACACGCCGCTGCCCAGAACCACGGCGCGATTGTAGGGAGCAACCTGATTGAACCGGATGCGTCCGCCGTTGCCGCCCACAATGAGGTTGAAATTGTTCCCGCCGTTGGTGCTCACGATGTACATCGTGGTCCAGTCGAAGTTGCCGGGCGCATCGTTTTGAATGCGCACGTCCGATGCGAGCACGGCGCCAGCCGAAAAGATGACGTTGTTGGTGCTGGTTTTGCGCAGCGCGCCGGTGTTATCGGGGCCCTGCCCGTGGAGGATGATCGGCGTGCCCGAGCCGTAGCCGGTCGAGGGACTCATCAGGTGCACGGCGGCGCCGTTGCTGACGATGACCGTGCCGGCCAGCGCGGCGTTGTTGGCGCTGCCCAGCACCCCTTCCTGGACTCGAAAACCGCTCATGCCCGGGTTGCCCTGGCTCAGGATCAGGGTACCCGCGCCGGTCTTGTTCAGCAGGCCGGTGTCGTCACCGCCCGAAACCTGGGTGTCGAGCGTCAGCGTCAAATTCGTCGCGACGGAAACATTGCCCTTGCCGGCGGTGAAGTCGCCGATGGTCAACGAGGTGGTGCCGTCACCGATCACGATATTGCCTTCCTCGACGGTGAGGTTGGCGGCCGAGCGACCGATATCAATGGTGACGCTGAAATCCCCCGTCGCGTCCGTTCCGGCGGAGAAAATCGCTTCGTCGCCGTCGGTCCAGGTCGTGGTCGTCGCCGCGCCGGACGGGTCCGCCGACCAATTGGCCGTGGTCGTGTCCCACGTGCCGCTGGGGGTCGGCCCACCGGCACCGGTTGTGGCACCGTTCAAATCCCAGTAGAGCGTGGCGGCCGGACCGATCCTGACGGCGGCCAGCCACAGCACCGATGCGAGCACAAAAGAGGCTGGTTTCATAACACGAATGGATTTTGCGAGGTTGAGGGTCTTCCAAACCGGTGCGCTTCGAGCCGCGACCCGCGAAAGCCCGGGGCTGCACGCCTTCGGTTGTGATCGGAGATCACCACGCCCAACGCACACTTGCTCGGGCAGCGCGGTTTCACGGTGGGTCACGAGTTCACCGGCTGGGTTGCACCAAACCGAAGTCGTTTTTAGTCCCGCAGTCGGTTCTTGTCAAGGCCGCATCTCTTCCAATCGTTCGGCGCCCGCCGGGCCATGCCGGCCCACATTCCACGGGCGTGGGGCGATGGCGGCCAGCGGCGCGGGGTGCATCGCCCGGACTCGAGGCCACCGAGCGCAGCCGCTCGTTCAAATGACCTCGCGGTACACGTCGGGGTGAGGCCGGGAAATGACGACGGCGTTGACCAGCACGCCGGCTCGGGCAATGACCTCGCGTCCGGCGGCCACAGCGGCCTGGACCGAGGCGACATCGCCGCTCAAGGTGCAAAACGCCTTTCCGCCCAGCGCCATCGCCAGACGGATCTCGAGCAGTTGCACCGGCGCGGCTTTGGCGGCGGCGTCGGCCGCGCGGATGAGCGTGGCAACGTTGAACGATTCCAAAATACCCAGCGCGCCCTCGGGCTGGACCGGTTGGGAACGGCCCAGGGCCAGAAACACATCCGGGTGCACGTTGGCGAGCGTGCAATGGTCAATCAAACAGCCCTCGGCCGCCTCGGCGCCGGCGCGGACGGCGGCTTCGACGGCGGCGGTTTCGCCGCCAATCAGCACCATGTATTTGCCCGAGCAAATCGAGCGTGACAGCAGCAGATGCACGTTGCCGGCCTTGAGCATGGTATCGGCCACGGCAAAGCCGGCCGCCACGCTCGAGAGCTCGATCAGTCCGATGGATTTCTCTGGCATAAGCGGGGGTTGCTTGGCGGGCGCGGACGCGGGCTGGAGGCGTTGCGCTTCGCAGCGCCGGCCCGCGCGGTAGGGGAACTCTGACGCTCGCGCTGGTGGAGGCAAACGGCTCGCAGTGCGCCGCGTCGCTCGCCGTGCGTCACGCCGTGGCGGTGCGTCGAGCCGCGCGCCCGAAAACGGCGGTCTCGCCACAAGCTGTTGATGATCCATGACCCGGTTGGTGGCATGAAATTATCTCTCGAGGATGATCGCCTCCGCAGTCACGTCCCGCACGAGGCCCTCGATCGGCGCATGCAGCGGCGCACCCAGCGCGTTGGCCGGCGGCTGACCGATGAGCTGACCGGGGCGAACCCGTTCGCCCGGACGCACGCCCGGTTGGCAGGCCGCCCCGGCGCTTTGTCGGAGGAGCACGACCAACCGGGCCGGCTCCAACTCTTTTGGCTGTGGCGGTGCCGGCCGATCGTAATCGGTCAGGCGCAGTCGGCGCACCAGCGTTTGAATGGGCACGCGGCGTCCATCGCGCATGGGGTGAGGTTTGACCTGAGCCGGACCGGACCAGCGGATGCCGGCGCGGCGGCAGGCGGCCCTGGCGTCGTCGCAGGCTTCCTTGGGGAAGAGTTCTTCGGGGCAGGCGTAGAGCGTGCACAGGCCACAGGCGCAGCAGAGCAGGGCCCATCGGCTGAAGTGCTCGGCGCCGGAGGCCGTGAATGCCAGCGAGCGCATGACCTGATGCGGTTCGACCGCGTAGCCCAGCAGATAACGCGGGCAATACTCGGTGCAGTACCGGCACTGATCGCAGGCCGACCTGCCGATCTGCGCCCGAACCGAGGGCGGCTTGAGCTTGCGTTGGATGAGCGGATGCGAACGCGGCAGAATCACCACGCCGGTGGCGGTTTTGGTGACGGGCGTGTCCAGATCCTCCGTGGTCTGGCCCATCATCACGCCGCCGATGACCAGCACCGGTTCGTTGGTCGTCAATCCCCCGGTCGCGGCGATGCAGTCCCGATACGGCGTGCCAATTGGCACGCGCAGCGTCACCGGTGAGCGCACCGCCCCGGCAATGGTAAGCGTTTTGTGCGTGACGGGTTTGCCCTCGGCGGCTGCCGCGACGTTGATGAGGGTTTCGACATTGTTGACCACCACGCCGACGTCCAGCGGCAGACCCTGCGGCGGGATCAATCGGCCAGTGACGGTGTAAACCAGGTCGAACTCGTCGCCGGCCGGGTAATAATCCTCCAACAAATGCACGCGCAGGCCGGTGTTCCGAGATGCGGCGCTGAGAGCCGCGACTGCCTCCTTGCGTTTGGCTTTGATGGCGATGACGCCCCGTTGCGCGCCGACGGCCTGCATCGCCAGTCGCAGTCCGCGCACCAGGGAGTCGGCCTGCGTCTCCATCAGCGCCGCGTCCTTGTGCAGCAGCGGTTCACACTCGGCGCCGTTGGCAATGACCGTGTCGGCTCGCGCGGCGAGCTTCACGTGCGTGGGGAAACCGCCTCCGCCCGCGCCGACCACACCCGCCTGGCGAACCCGTTCGACCAGATGCATCCCTGAACCCTGCCGGAGTTTGCGTCGCCTTTGGCCGCGATGCCAACGCAAATCGGTCCCATGGTCGCGCACAAGACGCGGCACGCCCATGCCAAAGCGCTTTTCACAAGGCACGGGGCGGATTCATACTGAGGCGGATGAAAGGCGTGCCTCTGTTCGGGCTGGGATTGTTGAGCTTCCTTGCACTGGTGGTGTCCGGGCAGGTTGAAAAATCGTTCGCCACGTCCGATCCGCCACCGGCTTCGCTTCAGGAGACGCCCGAGCAACGCGCGACGCGGATGCGCTGGTGGCGCGAAGCGAAGTTCGGCCTGTTTCTGCACTGGGGTGTGTATGCCGTGCCGGCCGGTGCCTGGGGCGGGCGCACCGATTACGGCGAGTGGCTCATGCACTCGGCGAAAATCCCCGTGGCCGAATACCGCGCACTGGCCCGCCGGTTCAACCCCGTCGGCTACGATCCGGAGGCCTGGGTGCGGTTGGCGCGCCGGGCCGGCATGCGCTACATGGTGATCACCGCCAAACATCACGACGGCTTTGCGCTGTTCCCGTCGGATGTGACCGACTGGGACATCGCGGATGCGACGCCGTATCGGAAGGATTTGCTCGGTCCGCTGGTGACGGCGGCGCATCGCGCCGGCTTGAAAATCGGTTTCTA
The DNA here is from genome assembly GCA_964465445.1 of uncultured Verrucomicrobiota bacterium. Lineage (GTDB taxonomy): Bacteria > Verrucomicrobiota > Verrucomicrobiia > Limisphaerales > JAOAIM01 > JAOAIM01. The sequence goes on along the minus strand of CAYXJB010000038.1, from coordinate 13,184 downwards.
CTATTCGCAGGCGCAGGACTGGGTGCATCCCGGCGGTGCGAAAGCGCACTTCGAGGAAGGCGATGGCTGGGATGCGGCGCACAAGGGCGATTTCGATGCCTACCTGCGCACGGTGGCATTGCCGCAGGTGCGCGAGCTGTTGAGCCGGTATCCGATTGACATTCTCTGGTGGGACACCGCCCAGCACATGACCCCGGAACGGGCGGCGCCGTTTGCGGCCCTCACCGCGCTGCGTCCGGGCCTGATCACCAACAACCGGTTCGGGCGCGGGTATCGGGGCGACTTTGCCACGCCGGAGCAGTTCGTTCCGGTGACCGGTTATGCCGGCGACTGGGAAACGTGCATGACGATGAACGACCACTGGGGTTACAACGCCGCCGACCAAAACTGGAAGTCGGCCACCGAACTGATCCGCAAACTCGCCGAGGTGGCCTCCAAAGGGGGCAACTTCCTGCTCAATATCGGACCGACGGCCGAGGGCCGCTGGCCCGAACCGGCCGTGGAACGGCTCGAGATCATCGGACGGTGGATGCGGCGGCATGGGGAAGCGATTTATGGCACGGTCGCCAGCCCGTTTGCACACTTGTCCTGGGGTGTGGCCATCCGCCGAGGCAACCGACTTTACCTGCACGTGTTCGAGTGGCCGTCGGATGCCCGATTGCGCGTGCCGCTGCGCAGCAGGGTGAAATCGGCCCGGCTTTTGGGCGGCTCGCGGCGTCTGGCTCTGAGCCGCGAAGCCGAACGGGTGATCGTTTCGTTGCCGGCCCGGCCGCCGGATCCACACGGCAGCGTGGTGGTGCTCGAGCTGGACGGCGAACCACAGGTGCCGCCGTTGCCCTCGGCGGGCGCAACGGCCAGCGCCTCGGCGTGGGCCTCGAACACGCCCCCGGCCAACGCACTCGACGGTTCGGCGGGCCGGGTCTGGCGCGCGCCGCCCGAAGTCAAATCCGCATGCCTTGAAGTGGACCTGGGACGGTTCTGCGAGCTGAGCGGGCTGGGATTTGACGAGCCCGACGTCTGGCCGCGGATGCGCCAGCGCTACCGGCTCGAAGTCCTTTCGGACGATGCGTGGCGATTGGTGGCCGAAGGCAAAACCGTTGGCCACGGCGCGGTGCGGCATTTTCCGGTGGTTCGGACCCGGCGGGTGCGGTTGACGGTGGAGAACGATCAGGGCGCTCCGGGCGTTGCGGAACTGCAGCTTTACAGTCCGGAGTGACGTGCGCGACGATCGGACGCCGGGGTTCGCGCGGCGGGGTGCAGGACGCGGCAGGGGGCGTTGGCCTCCGGTGAAGTTGCGCCAGCCGCGTCGCAGGGATTGAAGAATTACGGCGGCGCGACGTCCAAGTTTCGCGTCTTGCACAACGGCAGGCGAGGGTCAATTGCTCAGAGCATGACGGATCGCTCGTTTCGCCTCGGGCCCTTCCGGCGTCGGCAGATCAGCCGCCGGGTGTTTTTGCGTCGCAGTGCGGTCGCCGCCGGCGCGCTGGCCCTGCCCTCGATCATTCCGGCGCGGGCGCTGGGTGCAGACGGCGCACCGCCGCCGAGCCGGCGCGTCACGCTGGGATTCATTGGACTCGGGTTGATGGGCCGGGGCCACTTGCGCGTGCTGGCGCACACTCCGCGCGTGCAGATTCTGGCGGTGTGCGACGTGGACCGGAGTCGGCGCGAGGAGGCGCGCGAGGTGGTCGAGGCGATTTATGCGAGTTTGCAGCCCGAGGGACGCTACCGGGGATGCGCGGCCTACAACGACTATCGCGAGTTGCTGGCCCGGCCGGACATTGACGCGGTACTGATTGCCACGCCGGATCACTGGCACACGTTGCTCTCGCTGGACAGCGCCCGGGCGGGCAAGGACATCTATTGCGAAAAGCCCGTCTCCATGACGCTGGCCGAGGGCCAGCAACTGGTCGAAGGCGTGCGCCGCTACGGGCGGGTGTTTCAAACCGGAACGCAATACCGCTCCATCCCCGAAATCCGCCGCGTGTGTCGGTTCATCCGCGAAGGCGGTCTGGGTCGGGTCAGGGCCGTGTTCACGCTGCTGCAACCGCTCGACGGAAGCCTGATGGTGGAACGCTGCAAGCCGTTTGCCCCGGTGCTGTCACCGGAGGTGTGCGGGCGTGTGTACCTGCCGCTGGATTTTGCGTTGCCGGCCGAACCGGTGCCGGAGGGCCTGGACTGGGAGATGTGGGTCGGCCCGGCGCCGTGGCGGCCCTACAACCGCGCCTATCACATGAATCCCCGGCCCGGGGTCGTGCCCTGGGCGTTTGCCGACGCGTTCGGTCTGGCGGCCAACACGTGGTATCTCTCGCACGCGGCCGATGTGATTCAATGGGCGCTGGGCCAGGAACGCAGCGGGCCGCTGGAAATTCTCCATCCCCAAAGCAGCGGGTTTCCGACCCTGACCTGCCGCTACGCCAACGGCACGCTGCTGCACTTTGTGGATCACTGGGATCAGGTCAAAACCCTCTACGGTACCGTGCCGCCGGACGCGCGCCTGGCCGGCAATTTCGGCGGCGTGTTCGTCGGCGAACGCGGCTGGCTCACCACCATGTCCGGCGGTGGCTCGATCGAAGGCGCGCCCGCGTCGCTGTTCCAGGAAATGGAATTGCGCCGCGCCCGCGAGGTGAACATCGGCAGCAACGACCACTACAGCAGTTGGCTCGACGGCATCGAATCGCGCCGACCGCCCAGCGCCGACGAGGAACTGGGCCATCGCGCCGCCGCCCTGGGGCATCTGGCCTTCATCGCGCTGCCACTGGGCTGCTCGTTGCGATGGGATCCGCAACGCGAGATGTTCATCGGAAACGACGTCGCCAACCGCTTGCGCCAACGCGCCGTGCGCGCCCCGTGGCGACTCTGAATCGAACTGGACCGAATATGAAGACACCCGTGCTGATGGTTTTGATCCAGGTTTGCGTTTTGGGATGGACGGCGTGGTGCGCCGCCGACCCGGCTCTGAGCCAGGCGGAGCGAGCGCGCATCGAGCAGGCGCTGCCGCGCCGACCGCTGGTGCGACCGCTCCAGCCGCGTCTGTTGCTCGTGTTCACGCGCAACGTGGGTTATCCGGGACACGGCTCGATCGCCTACGCCAACGAAGCGTTTCGCCTCATGGGCGAAAAAACCGGCGCGTTTCGCGTCACGGTGAGCGACGATCCGGAAATGTTCCGGCCCGAGACGCTGCGGCGGTTCGACGCGGTGTTTTTCAACAACACCGTGGGCAACTGCTTCACCAACGCCGAGCTACGCCGCAGTTTGCTGGAGTTTGTCACCGGCGGCGGCGGGCTACTGGGCGTGCACGGTGCTTCGGTGGCCTTTACCCGGTGGCCCGGGGCGATCGAGGACTGGCCCGAATTTGGTTTCATGCTCGGGGCGCGTGGCGCGGCGCACCGGGAAAGCAACGAGCGGGTGTGGATTCATCTGGACGATCCCGAACACCCGCTGGCACGCGCGCTGGGCGGACGGGATTTCGAGTATCAGGACGAGTTTTTCCGCTTCGGCGATCCGTACTCGCGCCGGCGGGTTCGGGTGCTCCTGAGCCTGGACATCGCGCGGACCGAGGCCGCCGGGGGCAAACCGCGCGAGGGGAATTTTCGGGCCGACGGAGATTTCGCCCTGGCGTGGGTGCGCAACTACGGGCGCGGTCGGGTCTTTTATTCGACGATCGGCCACAACCCGGCGGTGTTTCAGGACGCGCGGATGCTGCGGTTTTATCTGGCGGCGATCCAGTTTGCGCTGGGCGATCTGCCCGCGCCCACCACGCCCAGCGCCTGGCTCAGCCCGGCCATGCGCGCCCAGGAAAAACTCGGCTGGCGGCTCGGCATCGAGGCCTACACCTTCCACAAATTCACCTTCTTTGAAACGATCGAAAAAACCGCACAACTGGGCCTGCCCTACATCGGCGGCCTGAGCTTTCAAAAAGTCAGCCGCGACATCCCCAAGAACTTCGATCCCGCCCTCAGCGACGAGGAGCTGCGTCAGATCCGGCTCAAGCTGGAGGCTGCCGGGCTGCGGCTGCTGACCTATTACATTCACGATCTGCCCAACGATCCGGTCGCCTGCCGCCGCATCTTCGAGTTCGGCCGCAAGATGGGCATCGAAACCTTCATGTCCGAACCCAAACCCGAAGCGCTGGACCTGGTCGAGCGGCTCGCCGACGAGTACGGCATCAACGTCGCGCTTCACAACCACGATCCCAAAACCTCGCCGCTGTACTGGAATCCCGAGAACGTGGTGCGTCTCTGCCAGGGACGCAGCCGGCGGCTGGGCGCCTGCGGTGATCTGGGCTACTGGGTGCGTTCGGGCATTGATCCGATCCGCGCCGTGCGCCTGCTCGGTCCGCGGCTGCTCACCGTGCAGGTGCACGATCTGGACACGCGCGATGCCAACGGCGCCGACGTGCCCTGGGGCACGGGCCAGAGCCGCCTGGACGCCTTCTTCCGCGAGCTGCGCCGACAGAAACTCCGGCCCACGATGATCGGACTGGAATATTCGCGCGACTGGTATGAATCGCTGCCCAAGGTCGCGCAGTGCATCGAGTTCTTCAACGCCACCGCGATCCGACTCGCGCGCTGAGCTCCGCACGCCATGACTGCAACTCCGAATCCGACGCCGACCCGGAACGCCACCACCGGCTCGGACCGCCGCGGCGCGGTTGCCGATCCGGAGCTGGAGACGGCCTTTGCCGCGCTCCGGAACTATGACTGGGGCAGCAGCCGCGCCGCCTTGTTGCCCCTGGACCGCGCAGTGGCGGCCGCACATGCCTCGGCGGCGGCGCGCCGCTCGTTGGAAAAGCGTCTGCTCGACGCGTTGCAAACCGCCACGAGCGTTCCGGCTCGTGAATACATCTGTGCGCAACTCGCAGTGATCGGCTCACGGCGCAGTGTGCCGGCGCTGGAGCGATTGCTGGCCGAACCGGCCTTGAACACCGCGGCGCGCAACGCGCTGGAAGCCATCCCCGATCCGCAGACCCTCAAAGCTCTCCGGCGCGCTCTGCCTCGCCTGCCGCAGCGCGAACAAATCGGCGTCATCACCTCCCTGGGCGTCAAACGCGACGCCGCAGCGGTCAGCGCCCTGGCGAAACTGCTGGAAACGGCTGCGGCGCCCGTGGCCGAAGCCGCCGCCTGGGCGCTGGGCCGGATCGCCACGCCCGCCGCCGCCCGCGCCCTGTTGCGATGGTTGGCCCAACCGGGCGCGTCACCTGCCGCAGCGGACAGCGCGTTGGCCTGTGCGGCGCGATTGCTGGCCGACGGTCGCCGCGCGGAAGCCGAAACGCTTTGTCGGGGTTTGCAGGCCGAACGCTGGCCGGCCGGCGTGCGCCGTGCGGCCGAACAGATGCTCGAGAATCTTTCCCGCTAGGAATCTCGCCCGTCGGGTTGTGAGCGGTCAGCCGCGCGGCGGTTTTTTTCTGCCCGCGCAAGCCAAGGCATGTTGGCTGATTGGCAAAAGAGGGGAAGCCGACCGGCCGGGGGTGTTTACCTTCAAACTGACAGCTTTTCGGGCCGCAAACAGCGGCCGGCATGCAACGGGTTGCAACCATGAGCACGAGCCGACAAATCACCGTGGACGCCAACGAGGCGACCGCCCGGGTGGCCTACCAGCTCAGCGAAGTCATCGCCATCTATCCCATCACGCCCTCCTCGCCGATGGGCGAATGGGCCGACGAATGGGCGGCGCGCGGGCTCAAAAACCTCTGGGGCACCGTGCCCGCGGTCATCGAGATGCAAAGCGAGGGCGGCGCGGCCGGTGTGATTCATGGCGCGCTGCAAACCGGCTCGCTCAGCAGCACCTTCACCGCCTCCCAAGGGCTGCTGTTGATGATCCCCAACATGTACAAGATCGCCGGCGAACTGCTGCCCACGGTCTTCCACATCGCCGCCCGTTCGCTGGCGGCCCAGGCGCTTTCGATCTTCGGCGATCACAGCGACGTGATGGCGGCGCGGGCTACCGGTTGGGCGATGCTTTGCTCGGCCTCGGTCCAGGAGGCGATGGATCTGGCCACGATCGCACATGCGGCCACGCTCGAAACCCGCGTGCCGTTCCTGCATTTCTTCGATGGATTTCGCACCTCGCACGAGGTCGCCAAGATCGAGGAGGTCCCGGCCGAGGTGTTGCGGGCGATGATTTCGGAGGAGCGGGTTCAGGAATTCCGCTCGCGGGCCATGACGCCGGACCGGCCGGTATTGCGGGGCACGGCGCAGAATCCGGACGTGTATTTCCAGGCGCGCGAGGCGGCCAATCCCTTTTACCTCAAAGTGCCCGGCGTGGTGCAACAGGTCATGGATCGGTTCGCCGCGCTCACCGGGCGGGCCTACCGGCTCTACGAGTATCACGGCGCGCCGGACGCCGAACGGGTCATCGTGCTGATGGGCTCGGGCTGCGAAGTGGTGCACGAGACGGTGGATTATCTCAACGCCCGGGGCGACAAAGTGGGCGTGCTCAAGGTGCGTTTGTTCCGGCCCTTCGAGAGCCGCTGTTTCGTCGAGGCGCTGCCGCCCTCGGTCCGGGCCATTGCGGTGCTGGATCGGACCAAGGAACCGGGCAGCGCCGGCGAGCCGCTGTATCTGGATGTGGTCCAGGCCATCTACGAGCACGCCGCGGCGCGGGAAGCGCGCGCAGACCGAATGCCGCGGGTGGTCGGCGGTCGCTACGGGCTTTCGTCCAAGGAATTCACCCCGGCCATGGTCAAGGGCATCTTCGACAACCTGGCCCTGGCCCAACCCAAAAACCATTTCACCATCGGCATCCACGATGACGTCACGCACACCAGTCTGCCGTACGACCCGGCGTTCTCGACCGAACCGGACGATGTGGTGCGGGCGGTGTTTTTTGGTCTGGGTGCCGACGGTACGGTGGGCGCAAACAAGGATTCGATCAAAATCATCGGCGAGCACACGCCCAACTTCGCGCAGGGCTATTTTGTGTACGACTCCAAAAAGTCCGGCGCGGCGACGATCTCGCACCTGCGGTTCGGACCGCGCCCGATCCGCTCCAGCTACCTGGTTTCCAAGGCCAACTTCGTCGCCTGCCATCAGCCCTCGTTGCTGGATCGCTATGACGTGCTCAAGTACGCGCAACCGGGGGCGATTTTCCTGCTCAACTCGCCCTGGGGACCGGAGGAGGTTTTTGCCCGGTTGCCCGAGCCGATGCAGAGGCAGATCATCGAAAAACGGCTGCGCTTCTACGTGATCAATGCCTTCAAGGTCGCCCGAGAAACCGGCATGGGCGGACGCATCAACACGATCATGCAGACCTGTTTCTTCGCGCTCTCGGGTGTGTTGCCCCGCGAAGAAGCCATCCGTTACATCAAGGACGCCATCCGCAAGACCTACGGCAAGAAGGGCGACGAGATTGTGCAGATGAACATTCGCGCCGTGGACGCCGCGCTGGCCCACCTGCACGAGGTCACGGTGCCCGACACGGTGCAGCTGGGCATCAAACCGCGTCCGGCCGTGCCGCCGCAGGCCCCGCCGTTCGTGCGGGAGGTCCTGGCCAAAATGATGACCGGTGAGGGCGACGATCTGCCCGTGAGCGCGCTGCCGGTGGACGGCACGTACCCGACCGGCACCGCGCGCTGGGAAAAGCGCAACATCGCCCTGGAGATCCCCGTCTGGGATCCGGCCGTGTGCATCCAGTGCGGCAAATGCGTGTTCGTGTGCCCGCACGCCACCATCCGCAGCAAGGTGTACGATCCGGCCCTGCTGGCCCGCGCCCCGGAGGGCTTCAAATCCGCCGACGCGCGCCTGCCCGAATGGAAGGGGCTCAAGTACACGATCCAGGTCTCGGCCGAGGATTGCACCGGCTGCGGCGTGTGCGTGGACGTCTGCCCGGCGCGCAACAAATCCGAAGCCAAGCTCAAGGCCATCAACATGCAGCCGGTCGAGCCGCTGCGCGCGACCGAGGCGCGCAACTGGGATTTCTTCCTTTCGATCCCGGACATGGACCGGCGCAAAGTGCCTCTGGAGAGCGTTCGCTCGGTCCAACCGCTGCGACCGTTGTTCGAGTTCTCCGGTGCGTGCGCCGGCTGCGGCGAGACGCCCTACGTGCGGCTGCTCTCGGCGCTGTTCGGTGACCGTTTGCTGGTGGCCAACGCCACCGGTTGCTCCTCGATTTACGGCGGCAATCTGCCCACCACGCCCTGGGCGCAGGACGATCAGGGCCGCGGGCCGGCCTGGGCCAACTCGCTCTTTGAGGACAACGCCGAGTTCGGTTTGGGCTTCCGGGTCTCGCTGGACAAACTCCGCGACATGGCGGTGGATCTGTTGCGCGAGCTGGCCCCGCAAGTCGGCCAGGAGCTGGCCGCCAAAATCCTCGACAACCCGCAAAAGGACGAGGCCGACATCTTCGACCAACGCGAATGGGTCAGGGAACTCAAAGCGCGCCTGGAAAAGCTCGATTCGCCCGCGGCCAAGCGCCTCCTCACGCTGGCCGATTATCTGGTGCGCAAGAGCGTCTGGATTCTGGGCGGCGACGGCTGGGCCTACGACATCGGCTACGGCGGTCTGGATCAGGTGCTGGCCAGCGGACGCAACGTCAAGGTCCTGGTGCTCGACACCGAGGTGTACTCGAACACCGGCGGGCAGTGTTCCAAGGCCACCCCGCGCGGCGCGGTCGCCAAATTCGCCGCCGGCGGCAAGCCCTCGCCCAAAAAAGACCTCGGCCTGATCGCCATGACCTACGGCAACATCTACGTCGCCACCGTGGCCATGGGCGCGCGGGACGAGCAAACGCTCAAGGCCTTCCTGGAGGCCGAAGCCTATGACGGCCCGGCCCTGATCATCGCCTACGCCCACTGCATCGCCCACGGCATCAACATGACCACCGGCATGCAGAATCAAAAAGCCGCCGTCCAATCCGGTCAGTGGTTGCTCTACCGCTACAACCCCGAGCGCGCCAAACAGGGGCTCAACCCGCTGCAGCTCGATTCGAGCCCGCCGCGGCTCAAAGTCGAGCAGTATCTCAACATGGAAAACCGCTTCAAGATGCTCACCAAGATCAAGCCCGAGGAGGCGCGACGGCTCTTTGCCCTGGCGCAGGAGGATGTCCAGCGGCGCTGGCGCTTCTACGAATCACTCGCCGCCCGCGATCTGCAGCCGCCCCAGGGCGCGTCCAAACCCGCCCCGCCGCCGGCCACCGTCGCCGAACACGCCTGAACCCTCAACGCGCACGGCTTATGGATCTGAGTGTGACGTATCTGGGCATGACGCTGCGCAGCCCGCTGGTGCCCTCCGCCGCCGCGCCGCTGAGCGAGAGCCTCGACAACATCCGGCGCATGGAAGACCACGGCGCCGCAGCCGTAGTGCTGCACTCGCTCTTCGAAGAACAGCTCCGACTCGAACAACACGAGCTGCACCATCACCTGACCCAGGGCACCGAAAGCTATCCCGAGGCGCTCACCTACTTCCCGGAACCGGCCGAGTTCCACCTCGGCCCGGAGCACTACCTCGAACACATCGGCCGGGCCAAGGCCGCCGTGAACATCCCGGTCATTGCCAGCCTCAACGGCTCGACTCTGGGCGGTTGGACCGAGTACGCCCGGCAAATCCAGCAGGCCGGTGCCGATGCGCTGGAGCTGAACATCTACAGCATTCCCACCGACCCGAATCGCACGGCGGCCGAGATCGAAGCCATCTATGTGGACATTGTCAAAGCCGTGCGCGCGGCAGTGACGATTCCCCTGGCGGTCAAGCTCAGCCCGTTTTTCACCAACTTCGCCAATGTCGCCAAACGCCTGGTGGACGCCGGCGCCAACGGGCTGGTGCTCTTCAACCGGTTCTATCAGCCCGACATTGATCTGGAGACGCTCGAAGTCACCCCGAATCTGCTCCTGAGCACGCCCATGGCCATGCGGCTGCCATTGCGCTGGATTGCCATCCTCTACGGTCGGTTGCCCGCGAGCCTGGCCGCCACCAGCGGCATCCATCGGGCCACCGACGTCGTCAAAATGCTCATGGTCGGCGCCGATATCACCTGCCTTTGCTCGGCGTTGCTGCGGCACGGCATCCGCCACCTGAGGACCGTCGAAAACGAACTCCGCCAGTGGCTCGAAGAACACGAATACGAATCGGTCCGCCAGCTCAAAGGCAGCCTCAGCCAGATCAAATGCCACGACCCCAGCGCCTACGAACGCGCCCAGTACATGCGCGCCATCTCGACCTTCCCGTTCCCGCCCGGCCAGGCCTGAAATCGCTCACCGCGCCACCACTCGATTCCCACGCAGCGAGGCGGCCGCAGGCCGCTCCAGCGAAGACTTTTTGATCCGGCGGGGCAGCCGGGACGCGGTCACGCATCCGGCGGATTCAGCGACGCCACGCCTCCCGGGCCGCCAGACGTCCCCAGCCCGCGCCCGCGATCAGACCCACCAGATGCGCCGTGTTGGCCACCGGTCCGAGCAATCCCGTGAAACAGAGCACCAGCCAGATCAACAGCCATTGGAAACTCTGCGGGTCCAGATACACCCCGGAATTCGGATCGTGCCGCCCGCGCATCCACACATAACCGGCCAGCGCATACACCACGCCGGACATCCCGCCAAAATTCGGCCCGCTCACGACGTATTGCGCCAGATTTGAAAGCGCCGCCGTGCCCAACACCACTTTGGCCAGCACCACCGTGCCCAGATGCCGTTCGATCATCGAGCCAAGCTGAAACAGCCACAGCATATTGAACAGCAGATGCCAGATGCCAAAATGCACGAAAATCGGCGTCACCAACCGCCACACTTGTCCGCCTGTGACCGCCGGCCACCACAAAAGCAGCTTCTCCAGCAACACCGCCCGCAGACCCAGAGACGAACCCACCGCCACCGCCACGCTCGCTGCGATCAGCCCGAGCGTCAGCGGCCCGACGCCAAACGCGCCGAATCGCGGCAGCATCCGTCCGGCCCTCCAGCGCGCCGGCCCGGCCGCTCGCGTCGGCTCCGCGGTGGGCTTGCGGGGCGGACGCGCCACCGGCGCGGCGGATGTGAATTCCCGGGCATGAGGATCGGACTGAAAGCGCGCCAACCACTGTTGCGCCTCGCCGACACGATCCTCCTCCTGAATCCAAACCGCCCACTGCCCGTCGCCCTCGGATTCAAGCTGATGCTCGATGCCGCGCGAGAGCAGGAAATCGCCGAACCGGCGCGCCCGCTCCTCGCCGGAAATTTGCCCGATGAATCGCATTGGAAATCGCCTCTCCGGGAATCCCTTCCGTCGCGCTTCGATACGGTATCGGCCCGCCTGTGCCCTGACAAGACAGGCCGGCCTTAAACAGCCGCCCGAGCCGTGGCTGCCCGGGCTCAGGCGCCAGCTTGTCGCAGCCGCGCCAGCATCGCCGCCATCAGCAAAAACACTCCCAGCACGCACACAATCGCCGCGCCGGTGGGCACGTCCAGCAGAAACGACACGTACAAACCGCCCAGCCCGGCCGCCGTGGCGATTCCCCAGCCCACCAGCAACCGGCGTGCAAGCGATCCGGCCAGATACACCCCGCAGGCCGCCGGCACGATCAGATACGAAAACACCAGCAACACCCCGCCCAATCGAACGAAACTGGTCACTACCAGCCCGAAGAGCGCGTAAAACAAAAAGTCCCATCCCCGCACCGCCCAGCCGCTGGCCGCCGCATAGGTTGGATCGAACGAGAGCCGGATGAACCGGTCCCGAAACAACCAGTGCGCCAGCCCGATCAACCCGTACAACGCGGCCGTCCGCCCCAGCTCCCCTGGCGAGACGGTCAACAAATCCCCCACCAGCGTCTTTTGCAGCTCTTCCTTGCCGTGCGGGCTTTTGCTCAAGAGCAGAATCCCCGCCGCCGCCGCGAACACATACACCACGCCGATGAGCGCTTCCTGCGGCACGCGCGCCCGCCCGCCCCGTGGTCGCGTCAGCGTGAAGATCATCGCGCCGGCCAGAGTGAAGCCCAGCGACCAGTAGTAGTTGTGCGGATCGCCCGGCTCGTGGCCCAGAAACAGGCACAGGCACGTGCCCAACGTCGCCACCTGCGCCAGCGCCAGATCCACGAAAATCACCTCCCGCTCGATGATGTGCAGCCCGTAGTAAACCAAAATGCCCGGCAGCAGCAAACACGCCGCCAGCGGCCACTTCATCACCAGCAGCAGCTCCGCCCAGTTCATCGTCTCGGTTGCGTTCATGGTCCGAACCTCCTTTCACCACCGGTGCACACCCCCGGCGAGCACGCGCGCCGCCTCCGGCCCGTACGATTGCCCGAACCGATTCGTTCCCCCGAGCGCGCGCTCATCGGGTCGCCTCCAACGCCCGTGCCACCGATCGGACCAGATAATCCATCATCGCGATGTAGCCGGCCTCGGTGCCCTTGACGCCGCCGGGAAATTGCGTGACCTCGACCACCACCGCGCCGGTGTCCCGCGCCACCGTCTCGGCCGTGCGCCGGTTCAGGTACGGCTCGACCAGGATGACGCGCGCGCCGCGCTCTTTCATTTGGGCGATGACATTGGCCAGGTGCGAGGGCGAGGGCGGAATGCCCGGTTTGGGTTCGAGAAACAGCTCGATCTTCAGTCCGAATCGCGCAGCGAAGTACGGCCAGGAATTGTGATAGGCCACCAGTTCCCGACCGCGGAAGGGCGCCAGCAGCCGTTCCCACTCGGCGAGTTTGGCCTCCAACGTCGCGGCGAATCGCCGCTCGTTTTCCGCATACAACGCCTGGTTGGCCGGATCCAGCTCGCCGAACACCTCGGCCAGATGATGCGCCACGATCCGCGCGTTGTGCGGATCGGTCAGATAATGCGGGTTGCCCAGCGCATGAATGTCGCCCCGGGAGCGATCGAGCGTGGCGGGCACCTCGAGCATCGAAACGCCCTCGCAGCAGCGCACGTTGCCCCTGGCTGCCGGAACGATTCGCGCGTTGCGCGCCTGCTCCAGCAGCCGCGGCAACCAGCCCGATTCCAGTTCCGCCCCGCCGTGAACCAGCACATCGGCGCGGTTGAGCTTCACAATGAAGCTCGGCTTGGGGTCCACAAAATGCGGGTCCTCGGTCGGGCGCGCCAGCGTGGTGATCTGCACCTGATCGCCCCCGATCTCGCTCGCGATCGAGGCCAGGTCCGGCGTGGTGCACACCACGTTGAGCCGCGCCTGCGCCGGGCTGAGCCACAACCAGACGCTCGTCAACGCCACCAGGCCACCGAGCCGGTGCCGCCGCAGCCGGCGCCCGGCCACCCTCGGGCCGCG
>CAYXJB010000037.1:17412-18332 GCA_964465445.1 uncultured Verrucomicrobiota bacterium | reverse complement strand
GCGCAACGTCCGCAGGTAACCGCTTCGGGCCGACTCGAACCCCCGATTGAACCCCCGGAACAACCACCCGACCGACCCGTGGATGAGCCGGCTGAGCCGGTCGGTTTTGTCGTAATGCGGCTGCAACAGCAGCGCACACAACGCCGGGCTGAGCGTCAGCGCGTTGAACGCCGAGATGAGCGTCGAAACCGCCACCGTCAGGGCGAACTGCTGGTAGAACTTGCCCTCGATCCCGGGCAGAAACGCCGTGGGAATGAACACCGAACTGAGCACCAGCGCGATCGCCACCACCGCACTGCTGATTTCCTCCATCGCCCGGCGCGTGGCTTCCACCGGCGGATGCCCCTCGGCGATGTGCCGCTCGACGTTCTCGACCACGACAATGGCATCGTCCCCCACGATGCCGATCGCCAGCACCAGCCCGAAAAGCGTCAGGTTGTTGAGCGAAAATCCCAGCGCGGCCATCACCGCAAAGGTGCCAATCAGCGACACCGGCACGGCCACCAACGGAATGATCGAAGCCCGCCAGGTTTGCAGAAACAAAATCACCACCACTGTCACCAGCACCATCGCCTCGATCAGCGTCTTGATGACCTCGCGAATCGAAGCGCGGATGTACTCCGAGTCGTCGCGCGGGATGCGATACTCCATGCCCCTGGGGAATTCCTTGCTCAACTCGGCCATCGCGCGGCGCACCGCATCGGCCGTTTCGATGGCGTTCGAGCCGGGCTGTTGAAACACCGCCAGCGCCACGGTGGGCATGCTGTTGTAGTAGGCGTCCATGCTGTAATCGCGCGCCCCCAGCTCCACGCGTGCGACGTCGCGCAACCGCGTCACCCGCCCGTCGCTCTCGGTGCGCACGATGATGTCGCCAAATTCCTGCTCGGTCACCAGACGGCCCTTGACCTGGGCCACCAGTT
>CAYXJB010000037.1:16227-17392 GCA_964465445.1 uncultured Verrucomicrobiota bacterium | reverse complement strand
TCGGCCGCCACCGGTGGTTGCCCGAACACCCCGCCGGCCACCTCGAAATTCTGTTCCCGCACCGCGGCGACAACATCCCCGGCGGTCAGATTGCGGGCGGCCATTTTCTCCGGGTCCAGCCACAAGCGCATGCTGTAGTCGCGCGTGCCGAAAACGAACACGTCGCCCACGCCCGGCAGCCGCGCCAGCACGTCCTTGACGCGCAAATACGCGTAATTGCTCAGGAAAATGTCATCCAGCTCGCCCCCGGGTGAGACCAGACTCACCACCGCCGTCATGCTCGGCGAGCGCTTGCGCACCGTCACGCCCAGCCGCCGCACCTCCTCGGGCAATTTCGGCAGCGCCACCGCCACCCGGTTCTGCACGTGTACCTGCGCCAGATCAATGTCGGTACCCACCTTGAAGGTGACCTGAATCGCCACCGAACCGTCGGAGGTCGAGGCCGACGACATGTAGAGCATGTTCTCGACCCCGTTGATCTCCTGCTCCAGCGGTGTGGCCACCGTGGCGGCCACCGTCTCGGCACTGGCTCCCGGATAGCGCGCCTGCACGAACACCGTCGGCGGCGCCACCTCCGGAAACGACGCCACCGGCAAACGCCACAACGCCAGCAGACCCACCAGCGTGATGAAGATCGAAAGCACGCCCGCAAAAATCGGGCGTCGGATGAAGAAGTGGGAAAACTTCATGGCCCGCGATCCCTTCCGCCGACGCTCAACCGCCCGAGCCACCCGCGCCGGCCGCCGGCGCCGCTCCGCCCTCGGCCACTCGCACCTTGATACCCGGCCGCAACATTAGCAACCCGCTTACCACCACCCGATCGTCCGGTTTGAGACTCTTGAGCACGTGGCGCATCCGCCCGTGCAGCCGTCCCAGTTCAACCGGCCGCGGCTCGACCATCTGCTCGGCGCTGAGCACATACACGAACTTGCGCGTCTGCTCGGACAGGACCGCCGCCTCCGGAATCAGCAACGCGTCCTCAATCCGCTCGACCGGCACCCGAACCCGCGCAAACATCCCCGGCAACAACACCCGCTCCGGATTCGCAAACACCCCGCGCATCCGGATCGTGCCGGTCTTGCGATCCACCTGGTTGTCGAAAAAATCCACCCGCCCCCGATGCGGAAAGCCCGCCTCGGCCGCCAACCCCAGTTCGCACTCCAAC
>CAYXJB010000037.1:0-16217 GCA_964465445.1 uncultured Verrucomicrobiota bacterium | reverse complement strand
GTGGTGTAGGTGACTGCTGTCGCCAGATAGGTGCCGGCCAGACTCGGATGCCGCGCCCGATAGGTCTCGAACACCGCCTCGGGTACGTCGAAGTAAGCGTAAATCGGATCCAGCGACACGACCGTCGCCAACACCGTGCCTGGCACAATGCTGCTGCCCTGGATCAAGTTGCCCACCGTCACGAACCGTTCCCCGATCCTTCCGGCGATGGGCGCCGTCACACGTGTGTAGCCGACGTTGAGCGCCGCTGTCTCTTCGGCCGCACGCGCCGCCACCAGCGCATCCTCTGCCACACGCACCGCCTTGCTCCGGGCGTCGAATTCTTCGTCGGAGATCGCCCGGCTCGCGATCAGCTCCTGTGCGCGGCGCAAGTCGTTTCGCGCCAGCTCCAGTTGCGTTTCGGCCCGGCGGCGCTCGGCCCGCGCGCGCTCCAGCTCCGCCTCGAAAGGTTTGGGATCTATCACAAACAACAGCTCGCCCGCCCGCACCTCCGCGCCGTCACGAAAATGAATCGAATCCACGTACCCAGCCACACGGGCGCGAATCTCGACCGATTCGACGGCGTCCAGATGCGCCGGGTACTCGTCCCAGTTGGTCACCGCCGTGACCAGAGGCGTCGCGACCGTGACCGCCGGCGCCGGCATGGGCGGCGGTCCGTGTCGGGTACAGGATGTGATCATTCCAATGATCGCGACGCCGATGGCCGTCGCGCACCACAAGCCGATTGTTTTCATTTGCAACATGCCCGCTCCTCGCAGCGGATGACCGATCGCTTCGACACACCGATTTGGGGCGCCGAACGCGCCCGCTTCTCCAGCAGAGCTAACGGACGTTAAGTTTGTGTTCATCCCGGGTCAAATTCAAAAATCCTACGCCCGCGGATGCTCCGCCGCGAGCCGCGCGCCGTTGTCGCCGGACAGAGGCCCGACGCGTTGCCGGACGGCGGATCGGCGAGCCCGCCAAGAATAGCCTTGAAGCCGCCGGCGTCCTGTTTCAGAGTGCGCAGCGCCAGGGCCCACGGAATGCGGACGTGTGAAACCCGGCAGGGCCGGAAGGCAGCAACGGTGGCACGCTCTGCATCCGCCGTGGTCACCCTGGCATACGCGGAAACGTCCGGACTTCAAACCCGATCGCCGGAGCGCCGAGCGGTCGCTTCCGGACACCGTCGAAGCGAATCGCGAATCACAAGTTGCCAGCACAACCAGGTTGCCATTGCGGGAATCGAACATGTCGTATTTGGTCATCGCCCGGAAATACCGTCCGCAGCGGTTCGAAGAGGTCGTGGGCCAGGAGCACGTCACCCGCACGCTGATTCAGGCCATCCGCCAGAATCGCATCGGCCACGCCTACCTGTTCTGCGGCCCTCGCGGCACGGGCAAGACCACCATCGCCCGGATTTTCGCCAAATGCCTCAATTGCACCGGCGGGCCGAAAGTGGACTTTGATGACAACGACCCCAAATGCCGGGAAATCGCCGAGGGCCGATCGCTGGACGTGCTGGAAATTGACGCCGCCAGCAATCGCGGCATAGACGAAATCCGCGAGCTGCGCGAAACCTGCAAATACGCGCCGGTCTCCTCCCGGTTCAAAATCTACATCATTGACGAGGTGCACATGCTCACCCGCGAGGCGTTCAACGCGCTGCTCAAAACGCTCGAAGAACCCCCCGAGCATGTGAAGTTCATGTTCGCCACCACCGATCCGGAAAAAGTCCTGCCCACCATCCTCTCGCGCTGCCAGCGATTCGACCTGCGCCGCATCCCCGCGGCCCTGATCGTTCGGCACCTCAAGGACATCGCCCGAAAGGAAAACGTCCAGATTGACGACGCGGCGCTGTTTGCCATCGCCCGCGGGGCCGACGGCGGATTGCGCGACGCCCAGTCGGCCCTCGACCAGTTGATCAGCTTCTGCGGCAGCCACATCCGCGAAGCCGACGTGCTCACGATGTTCGGCCTGGCCGCTCAGAGCCAGATTCTGGAACTGAGCCGGGCCATCCTGAGCGGACAGATCCAGACCGCTCTCGAACAGCTCGACGCGCTGGCCGAGCACGGCAAGGACCTGGGCCGACTGCTGGGCGATCTCCTGGCGCATTTCCGCAACCTGCTCCTCTATCAGGTTGCCCGCGGCGATTTGAACCGGCTGGAAGTCTCGGAGATCGAAGCCGCCGCCCTGGCCCAGGAAGCCCCGCTGGTGTCCTCTGAAACCCTCACCCGCATCCTCGATGTGCTGGCCGACGCCGAGCTGCGCCTGCGCGAAGCCACCTCCCGGCGCATCCTGCTCGAGTTGACGCTCTTCAAAGCCGTCGAAGCCCGCAACGCCGTGAGCCTCGACGCGGTCTTGCAACAACTGCTGGCGCTGCGCCAAAACCGATCTTCCCCGGCCGGTGCGACCTCGGTCGAGTCGCCCCGCGGCGCCGGCTCGCGCGGCGAAACGCAGGCCGGTGAATCGCTGCGACTGGCCGAAACGCCCCCGCCCGCAGCGCCTCTGCCGGCAGGCAGCGCATCCAACAACCTGGCTTCCCTTTGGGCGAACCTGCTCGAGGCCGTCGCAAAGGCGAGCCCCTTCACCCGCACCTACCTGAGTGAGATCCGACCGGTTTCCTTCACCCAGAACGTGCTTCAGCTCGGCTACGGGCCGGAGCTTGCCGATCGGCTCTCGATGGTGGACAACGCACGGACACGCGAGCTGCTTCAAAACGCACTGAGCGCCGCCGGCCACACCGGTGTACAAATCAAGTTCGTCGCACTGCAACCACCGCCCGCGGAGCCGCCGGAGTCCCCGCCGCCGACCCCGCGCAAATCGGTGCCCACGCCCGCGCCCGCCGCGCCGGTTGCATCCGGCGACGAGCCCGCGTCTGCCCCTGTGCCGCCACCCGCCAGCCCGCCCGCCCCGGCCGCGCTGAGCATCGAGGACTTCAAGAACGATCCGTTGATTCGCCGGGCGCTGGAGATTTTCCGCGGCCAGATCGTCAGCGTGCGCGCTCCCAACGGTCCGGACCGATGAGCGCTCTGCCGCCCAGTCTCAACGCTCTGATCGCCGCGCTCGGCCGGTTGCCGGGTATCGGCCCGCGCTCGGCCGAGCGCATCGCACTGCACCTGGTGCAGGCCGACCCGGCCGAAGCGCGCCGACTCGCCGAGAGCATCCGCGCCGCCCGGGAACACATCCGCTGTTGCGAAAGCTGCGGCGCGCTGACCGAAACCGCGCTGTGCGCGATCTGCAGCGACGCCACGCGCGACCGCACACTGCTCTGCGTGGTGGAACGGCCGGTGGATGTGTTCAATCTCGAGAAGTCCGGCGTCTTTCGCGGCCTCTACCACGTGCTCGGCGGCAAAATCTCGCCGCTCGATGGCGTCGAACCCGAAGACCTGCGCATCGGAGAGTTGGAGGCGCGCCTCAAATCCGGCTCGGTGCGCGAACTGATTCTGGCGCTGAGCACCGATGTGGAAGGCGACGCGACCTGTTATTACCTGGCGCGGCGGCTGGCGCGGCCCGGACTCAAAATCTCGCGCATCGCCTACGGCCTGCCGGTGGGCAGCGGCCTGGAGTATGCCGACGAGCTGACACTCAGTCGTGCTCTGGAAGGCCGACGCGAACTGACATGACCCCCGGGCCGCCGCCATTCAACGTCGCCGCCTCCCGGGCCGCGCAGCCGCCGGCGGTCCAGACCCATTCCAGGCAAACTCCCTCGCTGATCGTGTTCGACCTGGGGAAGGTGTTGGTGGACTTCGATTATTCGATCGCGGGCCGTCGCGTGGCCGCGCTGGCCGATCTGCCCGAAACCGCGGTGCAACAGTTCCTGGAACGCTCGCCGGCGCTGGTGGACTTTGAAACCGGCCGGATCAGCGCCCGGCAATTCTACGAGGAGGTCCGACGCCAAACCGGTTTCCGCGGCAGCTTCGAGCAGTTCGCCGCCTTCTTCGCCGACATTTTTTGGGAAATTCCCGACATGGTGGCTCTGCACCGCACGCTGCGCGAGCGCGGCTTCCCCACCTGGATTTTTTCCAACACCAACCCGCTGGCCGTCGAGCACATCCGCCGCAACTTCCCGTTCTTTTCGAACTTCGACGGTTACATCCTCTCCTACGAGGTTGGCGCGATGAAACCCGACGCCAAAATCTACGAGGTGTTGGAAGCGCGCACCGGCCGGCGCGGCGCCGAGGTGCTGTATTTGGACGACCGGCCGGAAAACACCGCCGCCGGCGCGGCGCGTGGCTGGCAGGTGATTCTCCACGAATCGCCGGCGCTGAGCCGCGCAGCCATGCGCCGGCTCGCGCTGCCGGTCTGAATCACGGCGCACAAAAGGCCGCACCACCGTGGGCGCGGGCTTTTAAAGTCTGAGGATCGCGTCCAGGGCGCGCGAGGTGTTGTGGATCAGCACCTCCGGACAATGTTTGTAGAAGGGCACCGGCGGAATCATCTCGGCGGTGATCCAGCCCTTGTATCCGATCCGGCGCAGCGCCGCCATCACCGCCGGCCAGTTCACGTCGCCCGACAACAGATCACAAAATCCGTCGGCCGTGCCGACCGCGCGGCGGTAGTCCTTGAAATGCACGCGCCGGATGCGCTGCCCCAGAATGCCGATCCAGTGCTCCGGATAACCGGTCGCCAGCGCATTGCCCACGTCCAGATACGCCCCCACAAACGGACTGCCGAAGCTGTCAATGAACTGGCGCATCTCCAGCGGGCTGAGCAGAAACTTGTTCCAGACGTTCTCGATGCAGAGCGTCACGCCCGCCTTCTCGGCCAGCGGCAGCGCCGTCTGAATGAACCCCTGTGCCCGTTCCCACGCCAACTCGTAGGGCACGACCTCGCACCCGGGAATGAAATCCACGCCCACCGCACCCGGCACGACCAGCACCGCATCGAGTCCCAACGCTGCAGCGCATTCGATCTGCCGGCGCAAAATCCGCGCAGCCCGATCGCGCACGGCTGCGTCGGCGCTGGCCGGGTTGGCCGTCCAGTAAAGCCCCGTGGCCAGCGCGCTCAACTCGATGCCGCAGCGCTCGGCCAGCGCCCGCACCGCGTGCAGTTGCTCGGGTGTGCTGTCGAGCCGCACCGCGCCGCTCTCGCTCAGGTCCGGCTCGAACCCGGCGAAGCCCGCCTCGCGCGCCAGACGCAATTTTTCTTCCAACGAGCCGCCTTCGGGAAAGGACCAGATGCTGATGGCTTTTTTCATTTGGCAGGACCGGTTGGGAATGCGAGAGCGGTTCGATGCGCCGGGCGCGCCGGCCGGCGAGCCGGCGGCGCATCCGGGCGGTTCAAAGCTCGCGCATCGCCTCGTCCATCGCGGCGAAGAGCTGGCTCATGGTTTCGGGGGTTTCGTCCCCCATGTTCGAGATGCGGAAGGTCGTGCCCTTGATTTTGCCGTAGCCGCCGTCAATCAAAAACCCGCGATCCTTGACCAGCTTCTGGAGCCTGGGCACGTCCACAACCCGGCCGCCGGGTTTGGCGCCGTTGTTGATGCAGGTGAGGGTGACCGATTCGAAGCCCGGCTCCGGAAAGAGCGTGAAGCCGTGTTTGGCGGCCCAATCGCGCGTCATCTGGTTGGTGCGCCGGTGGCGCGCGTAGCGATTCTCCAGCCCCTCGGCGAAAAATTCATCCAGCTTGGCGCTGAGCGCGAACACATGCGCAATGCTCGGCGTGCTGGGCGTCATGTTCTGCTCGGCGTTTTTCTGGAACTCGACCAGATCGAAGTAGTAGCCGCGGTCCGGCGCGCTCGCCGCCTTGGCCAGCGCGGCCGGCGAGCACACAAACACCGTCATGCCCGGCGGCAGCGCAAAGGCCTTCTGCGTGCCGGCCAGCATCACGTCAATGCCCAGCGCGTCAAACGCCAGCGGCACGGCCGTCATGGACGAGACCGTGTCCACGATGAACATCACGTCCGGGTACTTGCGCTTGAGCGCGGCGACCTCCTCCAGCGGACTCATCACGCCGGTGCTGGTTTCGTTGTGGATGAACGTCAGCGCGTCGAACTGGCCGGTGGCCAGCTTGCGATCGATCGCCTCGGCGCGGATGGGCGAGCCCCAGGGCACCTGCAACGGCTCGGCCTCCTTGCCGCAGCGCCGTGAGACGTCGTACCACTTGTCGGAAAACGCTCCGCACATGCAATTGAGCACCTTCTTGCGCACCAGATTGCGAATCGCCCCCTCCATCACGCCCCAGGCGCTGGAGGTCGAAAGAAACACCAACTGCCGCGTGCCCAACAGTTGCTGCAACTGCGGCTGAATCTTCGCATAGAGGTCTTTGAACCCCTGACCGCGATGACCGATCATCGGCGTGCAAAACGCCCGAAACGTGCGTTCACTGACCTCGACCGGCCCCGGAATGTGCAGCTTCACATGTCCCATAACGCGCCTCGAACGTTTTCAAAACGATTCGCCCTCCGCAAGGTCGAATCGCCCGACCCGCACACCCGCGCCCGGCAGCCACGCCGCCCCGGGCTGGAGAACGCGCCGCTACGGCGGTTGGAATCTTCCGTCCCAATGCGGCGTCTGTGGCGATGGCTTCTGGACCGGCCAGGGGCTTGCGTGTAGCGTGAACACCGCAATGGCCCGATGGACGCAACTGACGGTTGCTGCGGCGGTGCTGGCTTTGCTGTGCGCCTGCAACCGGGCCGCGCGCC
Organism: uncultured Verrucomicrobiota bacterium; assembly: GCA_964465445.1. GTDB lineage: Bacteria > Verrucomicrobiota > Verrucomicrobiia > Limisphaerales > JAOAIM01 > JAOAIM01. The sequence continues at coordinate 9,595 of CAYXJB010000037.1, read as the reverse complement.
GCGATCCGACGCCGGCCACCGCGCCGGCGCGCGTCGTGCAGGTCGCCCGCGCCGAGCTGCGCCCGATGGAGCACCTCATTCACGCCGTCGGCATGCTCACGGCCAGTGAGGAGGCGACCATCGCCGCGCAGGTCGCCGGCCAGATCGAACGGCTGTTCGTGGATCTGGGCGACCCGGTGCACGCCGGTCAGGTGCTGGCGCGGATTGACACGGCGGCGTACGAGGCGCTGGCGCGCCAATCCGCCGCCAGCCTCGCTCGCGCCCGCGCCGCCGCCTCCAACGCGCTGCAGAATCTCCGGCGCGTCGAATCGCTGCGGCAGGAAAACATCGCCTCCGAAAGCGACCTGGATCAGGCGCGCGCCCAGGCGCTGCAGGCGCAGGCCGACGTCAGGGCCGCCGAGGCCGCCCACGCGATCGCCCGGTTGAACCTGGACCGCTCCCACGTGCGGGCGCCGTTTGAGGGCGTGATCGCCGAGCGGCTCGTCACGGCCGGCGACTATGTGGGCGTGGGCGCGCCCATCGTGCGCCTGGTCCGAACCAACCTGCTGCGGCTGCGACTGGACGTGCCCGAGCGCGACTCCTTCGCCGTGGCCATCGGCCAACCGGTCCGCATCAGTGTCGAGGGCAACGCGCTGAGCGTCACGGGCCGGCTGGCGCGCATCGCACCGGTGATTCGGGACACCGATCGGATGCTCACCGTGGAAGCCGACGTGCCCAATCCCGGCACGCTGCGCGCCGGGCTGTTCGTGCGCGCTCAAATCGTGGTGGACGAATCCGAATCCGGCCTGGCGGTGCCGGAGCGCGCGCTGTTGAACTTCGCCGGCATCGAAAAAGTCGTCGGCATCCAGGACGGTCGCGCCGCTGAAAAGATCGTCGTGACCGGTCGGCGCGGCCCGGGTTGGGTCGAAATCGTTTCGGGCCTGTCACCGGGCGAACTGGTGGTGCTCGATCCAACGGGACTGCGCACCGGCCAACCGTTGCAGCTCCAGACGCCCGCCGGGGACGAATCCCCCGCCGAAGCCTCGATCGGCAACGGCCGGTGAGTGGCCGTGAGCGAATGCGGTTGCGCGATCGCGCAAAAAGGCTTGAACCCACGGTGCGGCTGCACTAGGTGAATTTTTCACCGGACCGCTTGCGACGGGTTGGTCTGCGGCGGTCGGGTTGTTGCGCATGGCTGCCGAACCGGAATCCTGGAGCGCCATCCCGCGCGCCAATGTTCTGGGCGTGGGCGTGAGCGCGATCAATCTGGAGCTGGCGCTGGCGCACATTGCCCGCGCGCTCCAGACCCGCACCAAGGGCTACATCTGCGTCACCGGCGTGCACGGCGTGAGCGAAGCGCAGCATGACCCGGTCTTCCGCACGATCCTGAATCGGGCGCTGCTCAACACGCCCGACGGCATGCCGATGGTCTGGGTGGGGCGGCTGCAGGGGCATCGGCAAATGGCGCGTGTTTACGGGCCGGATTTGATGCTGGCCGTGTGCGAATACAGCGCGGCGCACGGGCACACGCATTTCCTCTACGGCGGGGACGAGGGCGTGGCGCCGGAACTGCGCCGGCGACTCGAAGCGCGTTTCCCGGGGTTGAAGATCGTCGGCACCTACACGCCGCCGTTCCGGCCCCTGACGGTGGCCGAGGCCGAGGACCTGGTGCGGCGGGTCGCACGCGTCAAACCCGACATCGTCTGGGTGGGGTTGAGTACGCCCAAACAGGAACGGTTCATGGCCGAATTCTGGCGGCGACTGGATGCGACGCTGTTGATTGGTGTGGGCGCGGCGTTCGACTTTCATACCGGGCGCGTGCCCCAGGCCCCGCGCTGGATGCAGCAAAGCGGACTGGAGTGGTTCTTCCGACTCTGCTGCGAGCCTGGCCGGCTCTGGCGACGCTACCTCAAGAACAACCCGCTGTTTCTGGTGCGGATTCTGGGCCAGTTCACCGGCCTGCGCCGTTACCGGCTCGAATAAACGTCCGGAGTCGTGGGTCCGCTCTGCGGCGGTGGCCCGACAACGCGTTTGCGTCGCCACCGAATCCCGTCGCCGGCTCGCCGCGGTAACCCGTCCCTCGGATGGCTCGCCCGGGGGTGTCTTGCCCCACCTGCGGATGCGACGGGGTCCAACCCGCCCGCAGGCCGTTGCCCCAAGCGACTCAGAAGTCCGGGAACTCTTTCAAGTAACAGACCGGACTGGAGGGCTCATTGGGTTCTTCCTGGGCGGTGAGATCGTTGCGGATTTTTTCCAGCATGCGCGCGGCTTCGGCCGGATCGAAGTCCTGGTGCGTGCGCTTTTCGACGCCGAACCGGCTCAGATCGTAATGTTTGTCCGGCTGCAGCCCGTGGCGCTTCAAGGTCCGGGCCACGCAATGCAACGGGCAGCCGTCCAGCGCGAGGATGGGCCGGCCGGATTTGGCCAGGCGCACCAGCGGTTCGACATCCCCGCCCAACCCGGCAATGCACGACATTTCGGCGACTTGCAGACGGTCCAGCTTCACCGCGATCTGATTGGCCATCTGCGCCGCGCTCGATGCGCCGGAGCAGGAATACAGCAGCGGCAGTTTGCGGAGGTCGCTCATGCCGCGCCCCCAGCGCCAGCGCCCGTGGAAACAGGACGTTGTTTTCCTTGTGCACGTGCTGATGCATGTCGCGCTCCAGGCGGGCGAGCGCGTCATACATGGCCCGGAAGGTGTTGCAGGCCCAATCCGGCGGCGTGTAACGGTCGGTCAGTTCTGCGAACCGCTTCAGCGCCGCGCCGGCCTTTTCGTGTTCCTGCTCGAGCTTCATGAACGCCGTCTTGAGTGCGGAAACCGTGGCGGCCCTGTCTTCGGGAGCGGACTCCAACCGGCGGATCGCCGGAAACACGTGCTCCTCTTCGTCCTGGGTGTGCGCGAGGAGCTCGGCCTGGAAGGTCTCGAACAGGCGGCGGACCTCGTGCAGGCGCGGTTCGTCATCGCCATGCACGGTGGCCACCTTGCGCGTCATGAAATCCAGGCGCGGCAATTCCTCGCGCAGGTAGGCGTGATGGGTGCGCTCGATGTGATCGCACGGCTCGGAAAGCGTCATGGCGTCCGGATGAGCCGGTGCGGGCTCGGAGACGTCGTCCAATGCCGCCAGCATGGCGACCACGGTCGCGGGGTCGAGGCCCTTGCTGCGGCAGGCTTCGGCGAGCGGTTTCTTGCCGCCGCAGCAGTAATCGATGCCCAGTTTCTCGAAGATCCGCGCGCGGGCCGGCACGGCGCGGACGAGTTCTCCGACGGTGGTTTCAACGGTGATGGTCTTCATGTTTTTCCATTCGGTCAGCGGCAATCAAACGCACCGGCGGTCTCCGGCCACGAGCCGAAATTCCAGCGCGCGGGCGTGAATCTGCTTTTCCTTTGTCTGCTTCTCATCGTGGTTGGCTCGCTGTACGGCACGTGGGCCGGCACGCGGCAAAAAATGCGGCTCGGAGCGAACTTCTGGTTCGGTCACCAGGGCTACGAATACGTGGATCTCGGCCGGTTCTGGCAACTGTTCCTGTTCGTCGGTTTGTGGCTCTGGCTGTTTCTCATGGGCCGTGCGCTGTGGCCGGCGTTCAAGCAGCCCGGCGAACATCGGCATCTGCTGGCGTTGTTTCAGATCGCCTCGACCGCCATCGCGCTGTTTTACAGCGCGGGTTTGATGTGGGGGCGCCAGACCCACTACGCGATCGCGGAGTATTGGCGCTGGTGGGTGGTGCATCTGTGGGTGGAGGGATTCTTCGAGGTGTTCGCCACGGTCGTCATCGCGTTTCCGTTCACGCGCATGGGGCTGTTGCGAACGATCACGGCCACGGCAGCGGTGTTGTTCTCGACGACGATCTTTCTCGCCGGCGGAATCATCGGCACGTTCCACCACCTGTACTTCAGCGGCACGCCGACGGCGGTGATGGCCCTGGGGGCGGTGTTCAGCGCGCTCGAAGTGGTGCCGCTGGTGCTGATCGGATTTGAAGCCTACGAAAATCTCACGCTCTCGCGCGCGCGAAAATGGGTCTCAGCCTATCGCTGGCCCATCTATTGTTTCGTCGCCGTGGCCTTTTGGAATCTGGTGGGCGCGGGGCTGTTTGGTTTTCTGATCAATCCACCCATTGTGCTCTATTACATGCAGGGTTTGAACACCACCGCCGTTCACGGGCACACGGCATTGTTCGGCGTTTACGCCATGCTGGGCATCGGTCTGATGCTGTTTTGTCTCAAGGGACTCACGGTCCGCCGCACGTGGCGGACGCGCCCGCTTGCGTTTGCCTTCTGGGCGATCAACCTCGGTCTGGCGCTGATGGTGTTGCTGTCCGACCTTCCGCGCGGCTTGCTGCAAACCGTGGCCAGCGTCAACGAAGGCATGTGGTGGGCACGTTCGGCGGAGTTCACGCAGAGCGGGATCATGCAGACCCTCCGCTGGTTGCGTGTGATCGGGGATACCATCTTCGGCGTCGGTGCACTGGTGCTCGGCTGGTTTGTGCTGGGCATCAAGACCGGGTGGTCCCTGACCGAAACGCCGGACGAAATCGCGCAGCAGTTTCCCGAACTCGCCACGATGGAAACCGTCCGAAAGTGATCCCTCAAACGTCTGAGCAACGGTTATGAAGGCGACCCTGAATCGCGACCGGTTGTTTCTGCTAAAGCCCCATTTCATGGACGGGGACAAGGGGCCGTATTACTGTCCGCACTGTGCCCAACTGGTGGGTCTGCTGGAGTTCTACCCGGCGCTGAAACAGGCGATCGAGGTGCGTTGGCTCGAGTTTGCCCGACCGCGCCGCGAACTGGTCGAGCTGCTGGGCGAGGAGAATCAAAGCTGTCCGGTGCTGGTGATCGAGGCCGCGCCGGCGCATCCGCCGCCGGGGGTTCCGCTGCGGCAGGCCAAGGGTCGGTGGTTTGTTGAGGGCGCGGAGGAGATCGCCACCTGGCTGGCACACGTGCACGGCACCGGCATGCCGCGTTGACCGGATGGGTCATTCCACGCGCAAGCGGTAGAAACGCTGATCGGCAGCATCCAGGCTGTTGGTGACCCACAGTACAGCGCCGTTGCCGGGCAAGACTTCGAGCGTGTGCCATTCGGGCGGGTCGAGCGAGTCGGTCAATTCGACGACGTAGGTGAGGCCGACGACGCTTTCGAATGCGAGCACGACGTTCGTTCCGTCGGCGCTGACCTGCGCGATCAACGGAGCGCCCACCGCCACGCCGCTGACCGGGTTTGTGGTCGCGCCGCCATTGCTGCTGAACACGATCGCGCTGGTGAAACCGCCGGGCGTTTGGGGCGCGAAACGAACCGCCACATTGGTCACGCCGCCGGCCTCCAGTTCAAACGCCAGCGCCGGGATCGGATTGGATTCGGCATCGAGCAGGGCGAAGCTCCCGGGCGTGTCTGCCCACACCGCGGAGCCGCTCAGAGACAGATCGCCGGCGTTGCTCACGACGAACGAGGCCTGAGCGACCCGGCCGGTGAGCACGTTGCCGAACCGCAAGGCGTCGGGGCTCACCAGCATTTGGGGCGGGCGCAGCACCAGCACGAAGTTGCTTCGGGTAAGGCTGTTGGTGCCGCCCGGGCCGATAGCGGTGAGGGTAACGGTGAAACGGCCAGCATTCGTGTACAGGTGCACCGGATGGATTTCGGTGCTGGTGTCGCCGTCGCCAAACTCCCACAGGAACGCCGCGGCGTGCTGGCTGAGGTTGGTGAAAGCGACCATCAGCGGTGGCGTCCCGTTGGTGGGTTGCGCGGTGAAATCGGCCACCGGCGCGGGCCAGATCACCGTGAGTGTGCCCACGGCACTGGTTGTCGTGCCGCCGCTGTTGGAAACCACGGCGGTGTATTCGCCCGCGTCGCTGAACTGGACGTTGGTCAGCGTCAGCGCGGTGCCGGTGGCGCCGGCGATGTCCGCTCCGTTGAACCGCCATTGCCAGCTCAGAGGCGGAAGGCCGACCGCCTCGGCGCTAAAGGTCACTTCGCTGCCAATGACCGCGGTCTGGCTGGCCGGTTGCACGGTGAAGCGCGGCGGCGGATTGGTCAGAACGAACTCCAGAACCAGATCGTCCAGCGCGATGCCGTGATCGAACCCGGGATCGTCCGGATCGCTCCAGCGCAGGTAAAACACCTCCCCCGGCCCGATCAAATCCGGCGGAATGAACGTGCCGCCCAGGCCGGTGACGCGACTGGCCGGGGCATTGCCATCCAGCGCCGAGCTTCGGCCGGCGTCCAGCGGAGTGTTGAAATTGAACGACTCGCCCAAGGGCGTGAAGCTCGAGCCATTGGTGCTGAACTGCAGAACGAGCTGGTTGTTGACGCTGTTGTTGCCACCGCGCCGCCATTGTTCGCCGGTGTAACGGATCTGGAGGGCGGCCAGATACAGGCCGGACCAGTTGACAAAACGCGCCTCGGTGTTGCGGGTCAGTCCGTCCCCGGCCAGCGAGCCCAGCGCGCGGTCGCTCTGTCCGGTGCTGCCGAAGTTGTAGTTGCCGCGGCTGTTCGAACCGCCGTCGCCCACCAGGACGGTTTTTCCAGAAATCGCACCGGTGCCAATGCCCACGTACCAGCCGTACGGGGCGGTGGTGCCGCTCGCGCCCATGCTGTCGAAGTCCTCGATGTACGGCAGGCCGGTCACGGTGATGAATCCGGGCAAAACGACGACCAGAAGCGATGCGTTGGAACTGACCACGCTGCCGGCGGCATTGCTGACCTGGACCGAGTAAAAGCCCATGTCGGCGGGCTGAACGTTCGAGAGCGTGAGGCCCGGCAGCGTGGCGCCGGGCAGGTTCGTGCCGTTGCGCCGCCACTGGTATTGCAACGGCGGCGTGCCGCTGGCCGTCACGCTGAAAGTGACGTCGCTGCCGGCATCGGCGATGCGGTTTTGCGGCTGGAGCAGAATCTGCGGCGGCGCGTTGGTGACGGTGATGTAGTTGGTGCGCGTGAGGGTGTTGGTGCCGGTCAGGCCCACGGCGACCAGTTGGACCGAGTAAACGCCGGCGTTGCTGTAGGTATGGGTGGGATTGGGAACGTTTGCACCGATGCCGTCGCCGAAGTCCCAGAGGAAATTCGTCGCGGCCGAGCTCTGGTTGGTGAACGCAACGCTCAGGGGCGCAGCGCCGTTGGTCGGCGCGGCGATGAAGCGCGCTACCGTGTTGGTATCCAGCGCCAGGATGGCGCGCTCCAGATTGATCCGCGGCCGCGTGATGGCGACCTTGGTGTCGGTGACGTTGTCGCCGTTGTCCAGCAGGAGGGTTCGGATGCTCGCCGGTGAAAGGAACTGGCCGGTGAGCGCTTTGGCGGCCGACTGCAAACACGCGACCGCGCCGGCAGCGTAGGGACAGGCGGCCGAGGTGCCGCCGAAGGTCGCGTAGTAGTCGCCGCTGGCGTAGCCGGACGGACCGGTCAAATCCAGCGTGTAACACTGGTTGGCCGGAGCAAACAGAGTGAGAAACGACGCCACGTTGGCATTGACGGCCACCTTGTCCGGCGCGGTCGAATCCACGGCATACCAACCGCTGGAGCAGCCGCCACCGGCGTTTTTGGGCGCACACGAATCGGCACTGATGCAGGGCAGGAAGCTGCCAAAGGCCGCGTCATAAACCGCTCCCACCGAGACAACGCTCGAAATACACGCCGGCCAGCTCAACGAATCGCAATAACCGTCGTTGCCCGACGAGGCCAGCACGGTGATGCCGGCGGCAGTTGCATTCTCGGCCGCGGCCGTCATCGAAGGCGACGCGGTGTCGCATGGCGAAAAATAGCGGCCGCTGCCGAAGCTGGTGCTGATCACCAGCAGCGGGTTGTTCGGATCGTCGTCGCGGTGCGTGACGCACCAATCCCAGGCAGCGGTCATGGCGGCGGTGGTGGCACTGCTGCCGGTGCCGGCAGTGATCTTGAGCGCATACAACCTCGCGCCCGGGGCCACCCCGCCAATGTAATCGCCCACCGTGCCCGGATCACCGGCGGCGATGCCGGCGCAGGCCGTGCCATGCCCTTGAGCGTTGGGCATCGGATCGGCGTCGCCGTCGCCGAAATCGTAACCGCCGATGACCTTGGCATTGGGAAAACCACCGCCGCCCAAACGCGGATGCGTGTAATCCACGCCCGTATCGCAGATGGCGATGGCAACACCCTGTCCGTAGTAAAGCGGCCGATAAGTCAGGCCCCGAATCAGGGCGATGCCCTGGGCCAGGTGCGGTTGCAGTTCCAGGACCGGCTCGATGCTCTGGACGGCCGGGTGGGCTTGCAGTGCGCGAAGTCCGTTCGTGCTGACGCGCGCCCAGAACCCGGGCAGGTTATCGAAACGATGGCGCAGGACCAGATCCGCTGCCGGCACGGCGTCCAACACCACCTGCTGTGCGGCGTGCATTTGCGAGCGGACCTGAGCGCGCACCGCAGGAGAACGCAAATCCACCGCACCCGGCGGCACCGGCGGCGCGACCATGACCAAGACCTCGACCAGGCCGTTGGTCCAGCGCCGGTGAATTTCAGCAGGATTGGTGAGCTTCGACTCGTCCGAGGGCGCCACGGCCCGGGGTACGGCGGCTGACAGACGGCCCGCCAGCAGCACCGTCGCCAGAAGCCACATCCGCCACGCCCGCCTCGGGGACGGCAATGCGACTGGCTTGAGCGAGCCAAACATAGGTTGCGGGAGAACCAATCCGGCCGCGGCACTCCCGCGTTGATTACGTGTCGAGTTCAGGGGCAAGCCTTTGCCGAAACCGAGCATTTTTCAAGCCGCCAGCGGCCATCCGGCCACGCCCGGACTGCAAGGCGCAGTCGGTCGCGGTTCGGCAGGCGCCGGCCTTCGGCCACTGCCGGGTTTGCTGATCGGGCGATTCGGGCCGACGGGTTTGAGCCGGGCCGTGTGCGTGTTTGGTTCACGGTAACACGTTGACCATGTCCACCGCGCGCCACAAATACCACGTGGCAGTGGTGCGATACGGACGCCAGCGTGCGCCATGCGCCAGCACGCGCCTCGGAGAAGGCAGAGTCTTGAGCCCGAACGTGACCGCAAAACCCTTGCGGACGCCAAAATCTGTCGCCGGCAACACGTCCGGCCGCCCCAGCGTGAAGATCAGCAGCATTTGCACGGTCCAGGGACCGACGCCCCGAACGCTCGTGAGCCGTTCGAGGATTTCCTCGTCGCTGAGGGTGCGGATCGTTCGCGAGTCGGGCACGACGCCGGCGAGGGTTTGGGCAGCGATGTCCTTGACGGCAAGGATTTTGTTCCGGGACAGACCCGCGGCGCGCAATTGTGCCTCGGGGGTGCGGAGCAATTGCTCGGGGCCTGGAAAGCGCGTGCCGGGATAAAGCGCACGCAGCCGGCTGAAAATGGCCTCCGCCGCGCGCCAGTGAAGCTGCTGAAACAACACCGAGCGCATCAGCGCCTCGTAGGGCGAACGCCGCCGGCGCGGTCGGAGCGTGCACGGACCGACACGCCGGATCAGTTCTCCCAGCACCGGATCGGCCCGCTGCAAATGCCGCAGCGCCTCTCCGCTCATGAGGTCGAGTTCAACCCCGGTGACCGCGGGGTGCGCGACGAGAGCGTTTTGACGGTTTGGACACGCACGATGAGCCATTCGCCGTTGATTTTCCGGAAGGTGAATTTCATTTCCTGGATGAAAGAA
>CAYXJB010000036.1:0-18355 GCA_964465445.1 uncultured Verrucomicrobiota bacterium | reverse complement strand
CTTGAGAGCCGCGGCAGAAGCATGAGCGAGACACGCAAAAGACAGCGTCGGACGCGGTGGCTGGTGTCGCTGGCGGTGCTGATCGGGCTGGCCGGCGCCGGCTGGGCCTACGTGCAGCGCCACCGCCAGGACCACGGCCCGGTGTACCAGACCGCGGTGGTCAGCCGCGGCGAACTCATCCAGTCCATCACCGCCACCGGCACGCTCAACCCGGTCACCAACGTCCAGGTGGGCAGCCAGATTTCGGGCATCATCCAGAAGATTTACGTGGACTTCAATTCGCCGGTCAAAGCCGGGCAGGTCGTCGCCCAGCTCGATCCGGCCACGTATCGGGCCAACGTGCTCTCGGCCGAGGGCGAGCTGGCCAACGCGCGGGCGAATCTGGAGCTGGCCCAGGTCAACGCGCGCCGCGCTGAGGAACTCTTCAAGAACAACCTCATCGCCCAAGCCGATTACGACCAGGTCATCGCCGCGCTCCATCAGGCCGAGGCGCAGGTCAAAATCCGCGAGGCGGCGCTGGAACGCGCCAAAGTGGACCTGAGCCGCTGCACGATCTATTCGCCGGTGGACGGCATTGTGATTTCGCGCAACGTGGATGTGGGCCAGACCGTTGCGGCGAGCCTCAGCGCCCCGGTGCTCTTCCAGATCGCCAACGATCTGACCCGCATGCAGATTGACGCCAACGTCGCCGAGGCCGACATCGGCGGGGTCGAGGTCGGCCAGCCGGTCGAATTCACCGTGGATGCATTTCCGCTGCAGACCTTCACCGGCCGCGTCGTGCAGGTCCGCAACGCGCCCATCACCGTCCAGAACGTCGTCACCTACGACACCGTCATCGAGGTCCACAATCCCGACCTCAAACTCAAACCCGGCATGACGGCCAACGTCACGATCATCACCGCCCGGCGCGACAACGCCCTCAAAGTGCCCAACGCAACGTTGCGGTTCCGCCCGCCGGAGCTGGCCGCCGCCGAAGCCCGCACCAACGCGATCGCGAGCCGACCGACCAGTTCGGGCGGCGGCGACCGGCCCGATCGCACCGGGCGGAGCGAGCGACGTCGCCCGGGTGAATTCGGCGGAGCGGGCCGTTCGCCCGGCGGATTGCGTCCCAGGGGCGAGCGCCATCCGGTCCGCACCGTGTACGTGTTGGAGACCAATGTGCCGCCCGGCAGCCCGCCGCAATTGCGCCCGGTCCAGATTCGCTGCGGCATCAGCGACGCGGTCGCCACCGAGGTGCTCGACGGACTGCAGGAAGGCGATCTGGTGGTGACCGGATTGCAAACGACCACGACCGCAACCGAATCACGCCCGACCAACCCGTTCGGCGGCTTTTATCGCGGTCGGCGCGGCTGAACGGCCCATGCCCCCGGTCATCCAACTCGAGGACATCCACAAGGTTTACGACACCGGCGAGGTGGAGGTGCACGCGGTGCGCGGCGTGTCGCTGACCGTCGAGCGCGGTGAATTTGTCGCCATTCTCGGGGCCAGTGGCTCGGGCAAATCCACGCTCATGAATCTGATCGGTTGCCTGGATCGGCCCACCCGCGGGCGGTATCTGCTCGACGGGCAGGACGTCTCGCAACTGGATCGGGACGAGCTGGCCGAGATTCGCAACGCGAAGATCGGGTTTGTGTTTCAGGGATTCAACCTGCTGCCGCGCACTTCGGCCCTGGAAAATGTCGAATTGCCCCTGCTCTACGGGCGGTTGCGACGTCGCGCCGAGATCACCCGTCGGGCGGTGCGCGCGCTGGAGCTGGTGGGGCTGGCCGACCGGCTCGATCACACCCCCAGCCAGCTCTCCGGCGGCCAGCAACAACGCGTCGCCATCGCCCGCGCGCTGGTCAACGAGCCCACGCTCATCCTGGCCGACGAACCCACCGGCAACCTCGACAGCCGCACCAGCATCGAAATCATGGATGTCTTCCAGCAACTCAACGCGCGCGGCATCACGTTGCTGATGGTCACCCACGAGCTGGACATCGCCCGCTACGCCCGGCGCAACGTCATCATGCGCGACGGACGCATCGTCAGCGACGAGCCGGTCCGCGAGCGGCTGCTGGCCGCCGAAGAACTGCCCCGGCTCAAAGCCCAGCAACAGGCCGCGCAAATCGCCTGAAACCCGCGCGCCGCCGGCCCGTCGTTCGGCCCGGCCCGGTCGCGCGCTTCAGGACCGGAGATCCAGCGCGTTCGCCAGCACTGCAGCCAGCCGTTCTGACGCCAGCCGCGCCTGTCGCGCCAACCGCCACAATCCGAGCACGGCTGCCGGCCGGCGCGCCAGCGCCACGAGCAACCGACCCACATCCAGTCCGCCCTCCGGGCGCAGCACACGATTGAAATCCAGCGGCAGATCCTCCCCGGCGCGATCCGAGATTGCGCGCACGACGGCAAACGCCACGCCGCGGTTGCGGCAGAGCGCCTCGATCGCCTCCGACTCCATTTCTGCGGCATCCGCGCCGGTCTGTTGGCGCAACGCGGCTTTCTGCTCCCGGCTGACCGCCACCTGATCCACGGTCACAAAACGCATCGGCTGCGCGCCGGCGCGTCGCAGCGCCGTCTCCAGCTCGGGTTGCGAAGAGGTGAAACCCACCGCACCGATCGGCAGCGCCGGATCGAGCGCCCCGGCAAAGCCGCAGCTCAGCACCCGCGCCGGCGGGCCGTGCTCGAAGCATTCCAGCAGCGCCGCCCGGGCGTTGCGCCGACCCACGCCGGTGAGCAGGATCCGGATGTCGGCGGCCCGGCCGGTCCGCGGCTGAAGGCTGGCGGCCAGCCGCCTTTGAAACGCCGCCGCCTCGGTCTGCAACGCAAAGCACACCAGCGTCCGGACCGCCGTCGGCCCGCTCGCCCCGCTGCCGTTCATTTGATCCCCGCCAGCCGTTCCTTCCAGATGCGGTACAGCTCGACGGTGGCGCGCACATCGCGCAGGCAGTATTCGGCAATGTCGCGGTGACGGCCTTCGGCCAGCAGACGACTGACATCCATGCCGGTGACGCCGTGCGCCTTGGGCGAATCAATGCCGAAGGCCTTGCAGTAGAAATCCAGGTTGAACCGCCGCGCCGCGCCCTCGCGTCCGCTCACGCCGTAGAAGGTCAGTTGCTCGGCCAGATCGCAGTGCGGTTCGGTGGCGAAGCGGTAGCCGAGCCAGTCTTTGCGGCTGATCGGCACGTTGAGGATGGCCGAGCGCAGGTACAGAAACGGCACGTCGAAGGATCGCCCGTTGAAGGTCACGATCTCCTCGTAGTGTTTGGCCAGCTCCCAAAACGATGCCAGCAGCTCGCTCTCCTCGGCGCAGGGCACAAACTCGACCGGTCCCTCGCCGGCGTCCGGCTCGTAATCCTCGGCCAGGAACAACACCTTGCCGCGGAGCGATTCGACGTTGAGCATGGCGATGCACACCACCTGCGCGGTCAGCGGCCAGAGATTGAGTTGACGCAACAGCTCCTCGCGCCGGGCCGCCCGCGCCGCCGCATCCGGCAGCTTCTCGGCCTCGCGCAACAAAAACTCGCGCTGGGCGTCGTCCAGTTGCTCCAGCGGCAGTGCCGAGGTCTCGATGTCGAAGGCAAGTCGGGCCATGCGCGCGCCGATTCGAATCCGCCTCGGCAGCATACCGCGCCGGTGCAGAGATTGTCGAACCCGATTCGCCGGGCGGATTTCGCATTGCGCCCGGGCCGGCGCTGGACCATAAAACTCGCATGCTCGCCCACGTCCGCTCCGCCGCGCTCAACGGCATCGAGGCGTATCCGGTCGAAGTCGAGGTCCACGCCGGCTGGGGGGACACGACGATCGTGATTGTGGGTTTGCCCGACGCCGCGGTGCGCGAGTCGCGCGACCGGGTCTCCACGGCGTTGAGCAATTCGGGCTACAAATTCCCGATGGGCCGCACGACGATCAACCTGGCGCCGGCGGATGTGAAAAAGGAGGGGCCGAGTTTCGACCTGCCGATTGCGCTGGGGTTGCTGGCGGCCAGCGAGCAACTGGAGTCGGCGCGGCTGGATGAATTTCTGGTGGTGGGCGAGCTGGCGCTCACCGGCGCGGTGCGGCCCTGCAAGGGCGTGCTGCCGGTTGCGCTTTGCGCCCGGGCCACCGGTCGGCGCGGCGTGCTGGTGCCGCCCGAGAACGCCGCCGAAGCGGCCGTGGTGAATGGGCTGGAGGTCATTCCGGTGCGCAACCTGCGCGAGGCGGCGCAGTTTCTGGAGGGCAAACTCCAGATCGAGCCGACGCGGGTGGATGTGGCGGCACTGTTCGAGCAACCGGGCGAAGAAGAGGTGGATTTTGCCGAGGTCAAGGGCCAGGAATCGGTCAAGCGCGCGCTGGAAATTGCGGCTGCCGGCGGGCACAACATCCTGTTGATCGGGCCGCCGGGCACGGGCAAATCCATGCTCGCCAAACGGCTGCCGACGATTCTGCCGCCGCTCACACTCGATGAGGCGCTCGAAACCACCAAGATCCACAGCATCGTGGGGTTTCTCCGGGCCGGCCAGGCGCTGGTGACCCGCCGGCCGTTCCGCGCGCCGCACCACACCACCAGCGACGCGGGCCTGCTGGGCGGCAACATCAATCCCACCCCGGGCGAAATCTCGCTGGCCCACAACGGCGTGCTGTTCCTGGACGAGTTGCCCGAGTTCAAACGCAGCGTGCTCGAGACCCTTCGCCAGCCGCTCGAAGACGGCCAGGTCACCATCTCGCGCGCCGCCGGCACGATGACCTTCCCGGCCCGATTCATGCTCGTGGCGGCGATGAATCCCACTCCCGACGGCAAAATGCCCGGCGAATCGCGCTGTTCGCCGCGCGAAATCCAGAATTATCTCGGTCGCATCTCCGGCCCGCTGCTGGATCGGATTGATCTGCATGTCGAGGTGCCACCGGTCAAATTTCGCGAGATCAGCGCCGAGCGCCCGGCCGAGCCCTCGGCCGCCATCCGGGCTCGCGTTGTGGCCGCGCGCCGCCGCCAACAACAACGTTTTGCCGGCAAACCCCGCATCCCCTGCAACGCCCGGATGGGTTCGCGCGAGCTCAAACAGTTCTGCGCGCTGGACGAGACGGCCTGCGCGCTGCTTCAGCAGGCCATGGCCGAGTATCAGTTGAGCGCCCGCGCCTACGACCGCATCCTCAAGGTCGCCCGCACGATCGCCGATCTGGCCGGCGCCGAGCATCTGGCCGCCGAACACGTGGCCGAAGCCGTCCAGTACCGGACGCTGGACCGGCAAATCTGGGGCTGAACGATCGCCCGGGACGCCGCGCGGGTGCGCGCTCAGGTCGCTGGCACCAGGCGCTGCGCCAGCCATGCGCCGGCGAACAAACCCAGGAAAATCCAACCCAGCTCCCGCGGCACCACCGGCCCCACGCTGAGCCAGTCCACAAACACGATTCCCGCCAGCAGGCCCGACACGCTCGAGGTCACGTTGGGCCGGGCCGTCCAGAAACTGGCGCGCAAACAACGCAGCACCCACAACACCAGAATCAACGAAAGCCACAACGCCGGTTCGCGCGCCGGCCCGCTGTTCATCAACAGCGCCAGAAGCGGCGGGGCGGCCAGCAACACCGCTGGCCAGCGCGGCGGGGTGTTCGCCAGCCGCTCGCTGCGCGCCAGCACGCTCAAGCCGGTCACGTAACAGCCCAGCGCCAGAGCGCTCCAGACGGCATGACCGTTCACAGCACCGGCCGCAGCAGCCGCCACCATGTACACCCAGAATCGGCACAGCCCCATCAACACCGGCGCCACGGTCAGCAGCTTGTGCACCCCGTCGTAGAGCACGATGCTCCCGAGCAACAGCACGCCGAAGCCCCCGGCCGCCGCGTTGCATCCGAACAACAGCGCCGTGCCCAGCGCCAGCCAGCCGATGCCCCAGCGCCACACCGCCGCTTCGCTGATCCGGCCGGAGGGAATCGGTCGCTCGCGTCGGTGACGCCGGTCGAAGTCCGCATCGAAGGCGTCGTTGAGAAACATGCCGCCCAGATACAACGCGCTCAGGCCGCCCAGCAGCAGGGGCAGCCGTTCGGCAGGTTGCGCGCCGCCCAGCCACCAGCCCGCCAGGCCGTTGGACCAGACGGTTGGCAGGTTCGATACCCGGCCCAGAACCAGCGACGTTCGGACGCGTTGCCACAGCGCATCCATCGCGGCCCACAGCCAAGCACAAAGCCGACCGAACCAAAAGCCGGCAGCGCGTGCCGGTGCATCGAGGTGATGGATCGCCGAGCTCGAACCGCGCGCCGTTGACAGCCACCACGGCCGCTGCGGATCATCGGGGCATGAGCGAGATCATTTACCCGCGCAGTCCGCGCGAGATGATGGACGGCTGGATGCATTTGCCCCGGTACGTGGACAAGATTCGACTTTGGTTGGCCGGCAAGCTGCATCCCGATTACCAGGAGAATTTCGGCAAGGGCTTCGACGCCATGTGGCTGCAGGCCGCCGGTGTGACCCACGAGCAGATGATCGAAGTGGTGCGCCATTCGATCATTGACGGGCAGGTCTGCGACTGGGTGCGACGGAATGTGAAGCGCTCCGCCGCGGACAAGGCCGCGCACGCTCAGAAGATGCTCAATTATCCAGCCCCGGACGATGCAGCCATGCAGGCCCGGCTCAAAATGCGCAAGGAACAAGCCGGCCTGGCGCACCGGGACGACATCCGCACGTTCGTGGATTTCATTGACGCCGACGAGGGGCGGATTTGAAGAGGGGCGCTGCCGGGAGGCCCGGCGCGTGCCGGCGGCGTGGCGGTACGGTCGGCGCGCCCGGGGGGACGAACGAGCGGGCGAGCCGAGGTGGGCTCAGGGTTGGAGGAACTTGGCGACCGCTTCGCCGCGCGAGTGCACATGCAGCTTGGCGTAGATGCTTTTGATGTGCATGCGCACGGTGTCAATGCTCAGCCCTAGCGCGTCGGCGATTTCTTTGTAGGCCACGCCGCGAGCCAGGTGACCGAGCACTTCGCGTTCGCGTTTGGTGAGCCGGGCAATTTCCTGGTGGGCGCGGCCGCGCTGGTTGAAGTACTGGACGACCTTGCGGGCGATGTGACCGCTCATGGGCGAGTAACCGCGATGCACATCGGCCAGGGCGGCAAGGATTTGGGCCTGGGGCGTGCGCTTGAGGAGATAACCGCTCGCGCCGGCCAGCAAGGAATTGAAGATTTTGTCGCTGTCCTCATAGACCGTCAGCATGAGGATCTGGGCCGAGGGCACGAGCATCTTGAGCTGGCGCACGCATTCGATGCCGTCCATGCCCGGCAAATGAATGTCCATCAGCACCACGTCGGGTGGATTCTGTGGCAGGGCGTTGAGGGCCTCTTCGCCACTGGCAAAGGCGCCCACACACTCGAAACCGCTGGCGCGGGCGATCTCGCCGGCCAGATTGTTCCGAATCCACGCGTCGTCCTCGACGATGGCAACCTTGATGGGATCGGTCTTCCCCACGGCGACTCAATCTGCGTCCGAGCCGGAGCGCTTCCAATCCACACGAACATGTGGGGCAACGGCGGCGACGCGCTCCGGCACCAATTGCGCCCGGGGCTGGAGGAGGGTGTTCATCGGGCGCGGGCTTCCATGCGGATGCGGGTGCCCTGACCGGGGCGGCTTTCGAGGCTGAAGCGCCCGCCGATGCGTTCGAGTCGGCGTTTCATGTTGGCCAGACCGTTGGCGCCGGGGCGCACCGATTCGGGCAAAAAACCGCAGCCGTTGTCGGCCACCGTGAGGATCAGGTGCGAGCCGTTGAGCGAAAGGCCCAGCTCGACCTCGCTGGCGCCGGCGTGCTTGAGCACGTTCGAGAGGGCTTCTTTGACGGCCATGAACAGGTGGTGGCGTTGCTGGGTCGGCAGCGTCAGCGCCGGCAGTTCGGCCGGCAGGTCCACCCGGCAACGCACGCCGCTGCCCTGAAAATATTCCTGAGCATACTGGAACAGGTAGCTGGCCAGTTGCTCGAGCGTGTCGTTCTTGGGATTGATCGTCCAGACGATCTCGTCCATGGCGCGCAGCACCTCGCGGGTGGCCTGGGCGATGTTGCGCACCAGGCCGTGACGCGAGTCGGTCTCCGGCACGGCGCGTTCCAGCGTCTCGGTGAGCATCGCCACCTTGGTCAGGCGCGCGCCCACATCGTCGTGCAGGTCGGCGGCGATCTGGATGCGAAGGTTTTCGATGGCGCGCAATCGTCGCACCCGCACCTGATACAGCGCCACCAGTCCCAACACCACGATCAGCACCACCAGCAACCGGAACAGGGACGTCTGCCAGAAATGCGGCCGGATGATCAGGGCCAGACTCGCGCCGGTCTCGTTCCAGACGCCATCGTTGTTGCAGGCCAGCACCCGGAAGGTGTAGTGGCCGGGGGCGACACTGTTGTAATGCGCCACGCGGGAGGCGCCGGCTTCGACCCAACCGGCGTCCACGCCCTCGAGCCGGTAGCGAAAACGCATCTTCTCGGGCCCGCGAAAACTCAGCCCGGTGTATTCGATCAGCACCTCGCCGCGACCCGGCGGGATGGTCAGCCGCTCGGGCGTCGGCACGTCGAAGGCGGATCGGTACACCGATTGGCCGTCGGCCCGCACCTGTTCGATGCGCACCGGCGGAGGACGTTCGTTGGTCTTGAGCGTGCAATCCACCGCCACCGCGCCGCGGATGGTCGGAAACCAGATGCGCCCGTCGCGACTTTTCCAGGCGGCGGGCTTGGCCACGCCGTTGCACTGAACGCTCAGCATCCCGTCGGCCCGACCGAAGACGGTGCTGGTAACCACGGGGGTTTCGCCCCGCACGGCGGCCAGCAGTTCGCTGCGGCTCACCCGAAAGATGCCCCGCCGACAGCTCATCCAGAAATAACCCAGGTCGTCTTCGGCGATTTCGTAAATCTCGTCGTTGAACAGTCCGTTGGTGCTGGTCAGCGAGACGAAGCGCTCGCCCTGCAAACAACTCAAGCCGCCCTTGGTGCCGATCCAGAGCAGGCCGCGGGCGTCTTCGAACACGGTGTGCACGACCCGGTGCGCCAACCCGTCGCTGAGCCCGAAATTGCGGAATCCGCCGCCCTGCCAAAGGCTCAGGCCGCCGTCGGTCCCGATCCAGAGCCGACCGTGCCGATCGCGCCGGATCACTCGCACGTCGTTGCCGGCCAGGCCGTTGGTGAGGGTGAAGCGGGTGATGCGACCGTTCTGCATGCGCCACAGCTCCTCGCGCGAGCCGACCCATAATGTACCGTCGGGCTCTTCGTGAATCGTCCGGACCGCGGCCCCGAGGGTGGCAACGGATTCGGAGCGCCAGTTCTGCTCTTCGCGCCAGACTCGCAGCAGATGCCCTTCAAAATCGGTCCCCACCCACACGCCGCCGGCCCGTGCCGGCGCCAGCGCCAGCATCGCGTCGTAGTTGAGCGTGCTGGCGACGGGTATGGAGCCGACCCGTCCGCTTTCGAGAAAGTTCACGCCGCCGCCCCAGGTCGCCATGAAAAGCGTGCCCCGAGCATCTTCGCACAGCGACACGACGTTTTCGGCGGCCAGGCCCTCGCGCATACCAAAGGTGGCGAAGCGCGCCGGGGTGAGCCGATACAACCCGTCGCGGCCGCCGACCCAGAGATTTTCCTCGGCATCCTCGAAGATCGTGTACACCACGTCGCCCAGGCCCGCGGTGTTCATCGGCGTGGCCAGCACCCTGCCGTTGACCAGACACGCCACCCCGTTGTAGGTGCCGATCCAGATGCGCCCGGAGCGATCCTCGTAAATGGTCTGGGGAATTCGATCCGGCAGGCCCTCCTTGATGCCGTAAAGAAACCGCCCGTCGGCGCCCAGCCGCGTGACGCCTTCATTCGAGGAAACCCACAAATTGCCCTGCCGATCCACGCACACCGACTTGATGGCGTCGCCGACCGCCGTGCTGCTGAAGTGCATCGTGGCGACGACCTCGTCGCCGCGGATGGTGCTCAGGCCGCGGGAGGTGGCCACTCGGATCAGTCCGTTGGCGTCTTCGCAAATGGCGCGCACCGTGTCGTGACCCAGGCCATCGCGACGATCGAAGACCCGGATTTGACCCTCGCGCCAGCGCGCCAGACCCGCTTCGTCGCCGATCCAGATGGCCCCGTCGCTGGACTCGAACAAACAGCGCGGGTGCGTCCCGGGCAGTCCCTCGGCCGGGGTCAAGCGTGTGAAGACGCCTTTTTTCCAGCGCAGCACGCCGCGGGTATCGCAGGCAATCCAGAGACTGCCGTCGCGCGCGGCCAGCAGCGCCGTGATCCAGCCCTGCCGCAGTTCGCCCACGCGGGGTTCTTCGACGGGCGTGAAGCGCACACCGTCAAACCGGGCCAGCCCTTCGCGCGTGCCGACCCACAAATATCCGTCGCGTGTTTGCGCGATGGCGTGAACCGAGTTTTGCGGCAGGCCCTCGTCGCTTTGCCAGACCTTGATGCTGAACCGCAACGTCCCGGCCGGCGGCAGCGTCTGGCCCCGAAGCAGCCCGCACACGAGCACACCGGCACTCGCAAGCAGACCCGCCCAGACTCTGGAGCGCCGTGCGACGCGACTGCGTCCCGGTGTCATAGCCAAAATGTTAGGTCGCATCGGCCGGCCGGAAAATCAAAAAGACACCGCCCGCCAACGCACCGGCCGGGGGCAACTCGGAACGCCAAAACTCGATCCCTCCCGATCGCCCGCCGCGACGGTCCACATGAACATGTGATGCGGCACGGACCAACAGAAGATTGACGGTCGGCCTGCGGCAGGGGCTATTGTGTGATGTTGTGTTGGTGGTGAGCCAGGCTGTCATGGCAGATCGCCCCGGGCCGTCGATGGGGAAGAGTGACCGGATTGCGGAATGGACACGGGCTTGCGCCAAAGCGGCGAAACGGTCGGAGAACGGACGGCGACGCACCGGGCCGATGCGGCGACCCTCGAAAGGGCGTGCCGTGCGGCTGCCCTGCCCGGAGAACGGGCCGTTTCGGTGGTGTTTGGAACTCAAGAGGGCATGAATTCCACTTTTACCCCGCGCGGGATGTCGCGCCACGGGCCGGCGCGCGCGGGCATCGCCTTTACGCTGATCGAACTGCTGGTGGTGATTGCGATCATCGCGATTCTGGCGGCGCTGTTGTTGCCGGCGTTGGCGAGGGCCAAAGCCCGGGCGCAACAGATTTATTGCCTCAACAATCTCAAACAGCTCGCCATCGGCTGGACGCTCTACGCGCAGGACAACAACGATTATTGCCCGAGCAACGCCGCCGCCTCGCCATTCAACGAAAACCTGGGCAACTGGGTCACCGGTTGGTTGGACTGGCAGGTCGGCTTCCCCTCCGGCGCCAACACCAACAACGAGTACCTGCGAAACGGCTCGCTTGGGCCGTACATGGCGCGCAACCTCGGCTGTTACAAATGCCCCGCCGACAAGTACCGGTCGGTCATCGGCATCCGCAATCGCACCGTCTCGATGAACAGTTTCATTGGCGATTACATCGGCCTGATGGTGCGCTTCGGCAACGGCAATTATCGCGTCTTCAACAAAATGGCCGACTTTACGCAGCCGGGCCCGAGCCAGACATTTGTGTTCCTGGATGAATGTCCCGATTCGATCAACGACGGCCTGTTCCAACTGAACATGGCCGTCAACACCTGGAGCGACATCGCCGGCTCGCTGCACAATGGCGGCGGGGCATTTTCCTTTGCCGATGGGCACGCCGAAACGCACAAATGGCTCGACAACATCACCAAAGCCGCCGTTGTGCGCGGCCAATGCCCGGCCTATGGGCGGGTTTCGCCCAACGACTATCGCTGGCTGCAGGAACACGGCAGCGCCCGGAAATGATTTCCCCGAGCAACCCTCAACCAAAAACCCTCCAACCATGAAAACCGGATCGTTTCAGACCACATCATTGATCCTGCGAGGCCTGCTGGCTCTGCTGGTGGGCGTTTTGAGCACCGCAGCGGTGCGCGCCCAGAACGTGTACGTCATGTCCTATCAAAACAATACCGCGACCACCGGCGTGACCCCGTGTGTGGACCAGGGTCCATCCTGCCATACCGGCACGTCCTTCTCGCTGTTTGGCAGTACGGCCATTGCCACGCCCACCCCTGCTCCGCCGGTCACCGCCCGCCGGACCGTTTATCATTACAGCGAGGACGGCACCTGGAGCGTGCGGCCCGGCGACTACACGGCCTATGACCCGGTCAACAACTATTACACCGCGCCGTTGGATTACCCGGCGGTGTACAAGATTTACGTCGCCAAGAACAACACCTCGGCCTCGCCGAACCTCATCGTCAACGTCACCGTGGACCAGGGCAGTCTGGCCGACACCAACGGCGTGGGCATGAGCGTGGTGCCGACGCCGGCGTTCAACAGCTCGACCCCGCAAAACACCTGGAACTTCGTCGCCTACCTGACCAACGTCGTGCCCAATCCCATCGTCACCTTCACCTACGCCAGCGGCACGGTGAACAACTCGGGCAATCGCTGGTACACCGACGTGGTGCGTTTCGAGAAACTCGATCCCTGCACGGGCGTGGCGCCGCAGCCGGCGATCAACGGGCCGCTGGCCGCCGGCCAGAGCTTCGTCAACGTCACCAACATCGCTCCGGGGGCAACCAACGTGACCGTCTATGCCAACTCGGTGCCGATCGGCCAGACCAACGACCCGGCCGGCCTGCCGCCGGGCCAGATCGCGGTCCCGACCGACGTGCCGCTCAATGCCGGCGACAGCATCACCGCGCGGCAGACGGCCACCAATTCGCTGGGCGGCGCGTGTGTGAGCGACCCGAGCGTGCCGGTGCCGGTGGGCGGCGGCGCCAATCCCACCGTTGAGGTGTGCCTGGCGCTGTGGCAGAGCAGCCTCTTTGCCGGGCCGGTCGGGGCCGACACCACGGCCAATCTGACCAACCTTTATTTCCTGAAGGCCTCGGGTCTTTCGAGCGGCTTCAACACCGCGCCGATCGGCGGGGCCGAACTCTCGCCGGGCATCTGCTGGCAAACGGTCACCTTCTCGAACGTGCTCGACGACGGCATTCTGCCGAACAGTGCCGCGCACTTCACCAATTACGATGCCTGGTGCGCGCTGGAAGGCCTGATCTTCTCGATCAGCCAGAGCTCGCCGGACAGCGGTCCGTACGACATTTTCGTGGACCAGATCATGAACGGCGATGTGTTGATCGAGGGGTTCGAAGGCTACACCAACGGCGCGGTGGTCACCTTCAATCATCCCAACACCTCGCCCACGCCCTCGGCAGCGGCGACCTACCTGCCCGATCCCAACTCGGCCACCGTCAGCTCGCTCAACGCCGCCGAAGGCACCAATTCGCTGCGCATCCGCTGGCAGTTCCGCGACAACACCAAGGCTCGCTGGGCGCACATCCGCGCCAATGCCGGCACGGGCAGGTTCTATCCCCAACTGGATGCCACCAAACCCATCACCATCCGGTATCTGGTCCTGCCGGTCGGCTCCTCCAGCGGTGACCTGAGCATTCCGGTGCCGCCGCAGAGCCAGACCAAGAGCGTCGGCCAGAGCGTCACCTTCAGCGTCACCGCCAGCGGCACGCCGCCGCTGAGCTATCAGTGGCACAAAGACGGCGTGGACATCAGCGGTGCGACCGACAGCAGTTACACGATTCCGAGCGTTTCAGCGGGTGATGCCGGCGCGTATTCTGTCACGGTCCAGGATCCGTTCTGCACGCTGACCAGCCCCTCGGCAATCCTGACGGTGGGCGTGCCGACGGCCCCGGTCACGATCACCGGCATTGCCGGCACGTCGCTCTCCTACAGCGGCGGGTCGGGCAACCGGTTCGTGCTGTTGCAATCCGGCAGCATCACCGCGCCGCTGAGCACCTGGACCCGCGTGGCCACCAACAGCGCCACGCCCGGCTCGTTCACGATCCCGCCGGTGGGCACACCGCCCACGCCGGTGTTCTACAGCATCCTGAGCGAGTAACTCCCCGAGGTTTGGTCACGCGCGCACCCCGGTGGCGAGGTCGGGGTGCGCGTGTTGTTTTCGAAGCTGCGCGTGCCGGCGGGAAAAACGCGCGGTGCGAAGGGGTCAGACGCCGGGCCGGGCCGCACTCGGAATCACCGTGGCCGGTTCGCATTCCCAACCCAGCGCGGCCAGAAACCCCGCCGCCTTTGCGAGCGTTTCGTCGTATTCGGCCTCGGGCGAGGAATCGGCCACGATGCCGGCGCCGACCTGGAAATGCACCGCGGCCCGATGACAAATGGCCGTGCGAATGGTGATGCTGAGCTGGCTTTCGCGGTTGAAGCCCAAATAGCCGTGACAGCCGCAATACGGACCGCGCCGGGTCGGTTCGAGTTCCTCGATGATTTCCATGGCGCGAATTTTGGGCGCGCCGGTGATGCTGCCGCCGGGAAAACACGCCGCCAGCGCGCCCAGGTGCGTCACCTCCGGCCGCAACCGGCCCTCGATGGTCGAAACCAGGTGCTGCACCTGCGCGTAGCGCTCCAGCCGGACCAGCTCGGGCACCTGCACGCTGCCGTATTCGCACACCCGACCCAGATCGTTGCGCAACAGATCGGTGATCATCACCAGCTCGGCCAGTTCCTTGGGGCTGGTCTGCAGTTCCCAGGCCAGTTGCGCGTCCCGGACCGGATCGCCCGAGCGCGGGCGCGTGCCCTTGATCGGCCGGGTGAGGATGTGCGCGCCGCTGAGTCGCAGGAATTGTTCCGGCGAGGCTGACGCCAGCTCGAACCCCCCGCAATCCAGATACGCGGCAAACGGCGCCGGTGAAACGGCCCGCAATCGCAAAAACAACTCCCGACCCGGGATCGCGCAGGAAGCGCTCAGGCGCTGCGAAAGGTTCACCTGATAGATGTGGCCGGCGCGGATGTAACTTTGGGCGCGTTCGACCGCCTCCAGAAACTGTTCGCGCGTCAGGTTCGAGCAAAGCTCCCCGCGCGCAACCGCCCCGGCGGTCTGCCGGTTCGGCTCCGGTCGGCGAATCGGGCAGTGCGCCTCCGCACCGGCCCGATCCAGTTGCGCCTCCCAAAACGCGATCCGGGCGCGTGCCCGGGCCGCGCTGCGCGAGCCGTCGGCGTCCAGTCCCGTGGCCACGATCCACGCCCGGCCCAACTGATGGTCGAACACCAGCAGATGATCGTAGAAACCCAGCACGCAGTCGGGCAGCTCCAGATCATCCAGCGCGCGGCGCGGGAGTCGGGGCTCGACAAAATGCTTCAGATCGTAGCCCCAGTAACCGAAACAACCGCCCAGCGGAAACGGCCAGTCGGCTTCGTCGAGCAGCTCGTAGCGGCCCAGCAGCGCATCGAGCAGTTGCCACGGATTGCCGTAATGCACGGCCGCGTGCTGCTGCCGGCCCGATTCGTCGAAATACTCCAGTTCGAAGCGCGAACCGAAACAGCGCACCCGCAGGAACGGTCGGCTCGTCAGAAACGAATATCGCGCCCCGGGCGCTTCGGGCAGCGCACTGCGCAGCAACACCGTGCCGGGCTCGCCCTGCAACGGTTCGAGCAGCGACTCGGGCGCCGGCCAACGCTTTAGTTCGCGCAACAACGAGCCGTTCATGTGAAGGCCATCGGCACGGTCTCGGGCGCGCCCACCTCCCGCTCGTAATCGAGGATGATTTTCACCGCCCGGGCCGTGTCATCGGTCAGATGCACCAGCTCCAGGTCCTCGGGCGAAATGTAGCCCGGACGCGCCATTTGTTGCTTCATCCAGCGCAGCGCACCGCTCCAGAAACTCCGCCCGAAGAGGATGAGCGGGTACTTGGGAATCCGCTGGGTCTGAACCAGCGTGATGATCTCGGCAAACTCGTCCAGCGTGCCGTAGCCGCCGGGCATGAAAATGAACGCGATGCTGTATTTGGCAAAGCAGACCTTGCGCGCAAAGAAGTAGTGAAACCGGATCGGCACGTTGACGTAGCGATTGCATTCCTGCTCGTTGGGCAGCTCGATGTTCAGCCCCACCGATTTGCCCCCGGCACGCGCCGCACCCTTGTTGGCCGCTTCCATGATCCCGGGCCCGCCGCCGGTGATCACCGCCAGATTGTTCCGCGCCAGCTCGTAGCCCAGCGTCTCGGCGGCCCGATACCACACGCTGCGCCGCGGCATCCGCGCCGAGCCGAAAATCGTCACCGCCGGACTGATCCGCGACAGAATCTCGAACGAGTCCACAAACTCGGCCATGATGCGGAAAATCCGCCACGGGTCTTCCTTGATGAAACCGGCGCTCTGGTTGTTCATGGCCGGCAGTATGATGCGGCGCTCCGGTCAACTGAAGCGGGAAAAGCCCCGTCGCCGGCGGCACCGCGCCGGCTTGGCGCCGGCCTGCCGAAGCCTCCCGCAACGGACGCGCCGACAGCCGCGCGAGTCCCGGGGCTGTTCAAGTTCGTTCCGATGTGTTAGGAGCCTGCAACCGGGCCGGCTGCGGCCGAGCCCGAACAGATCATGAGCGATTCTTCCGTCAACGCGGCCGGGCACGACGCAGCCACAGCGCCAACGGGCTCGGCGTCCTACCGGTCCGAGCCTGCCGAGAGCTGGACGGCGCGCCGTCGGTTTCTGGCGGCGTGTCACTGCCAGCCGGTGGATCGAACGCCGGTGTGGTTCATGCGGCAGGCCGGGCGTGCGCTGCCGGAGTACCGGGCGTTGCGCCAGCGCCATTCGTTCCTGGAACTGGTTCGCACGCCGGAGCTGGCCGTCGAGGTCACGCTTCAGCCGGTCCGCCGATTCGGGTTCGACGCCGCGATTCTATTCAGCGACATCCTGGTGATTCCCGAGGCGATGGGTCAGCCCTACCAGTTTCGCGACAATGGCGGCGTGGCGCTCGAGTTCGCCCTGCGCACGCCGGCGGACATCGATCGGCTGCGCGTGGAGGGAGTGTGCGAACGGCTCGAGTACGTGGCGCGGGCGTTGCGGTTGCTGCGGGGCGAGCTGGCCGGGCGCACGGCGCTGATCGGCTTTGCCGGATCGCCCTGGACGCTGGCGAGTTTCATGCTCGAAGGCGGCAGTGCGGAACGCTACAGCCGGGCGCTGACGTTGTTTCGCGAGGATCGGCGCGCTTTTTGGCGGCTGATGGAAAAGCTCACCGCGGCGGTGAGTGCGTTTCTGCAACTGCAGATCGCCGCCGGGGCCGATGCGGTGCAACTGTTCGACAGCCACGGCGGCCAGCTCGCGCCGGAGGACTTCGCCGAAGCCAGCGCGCGTTGGATGCAGGAGATTGTGGGGGCGATTCGCTCCGGCGCGGCGTCGGTGCCGGTGATCGTTTTTTCCCTGGGCACGCACCGCAACTGGCAGGAGCTGCAGGCCACCGGGGCGCAGGTGTTGGGCGTGGACTGGCAAATCCCGATCAGCGAGGCGCGTCGGCAGGTGCGCCCGAACATCGCCCTGCAGGGCAACCTCGACCCGGCGTTGTTGTGCACCGGCACGCCCGGGAGCGTGGCGGCGGCCGCACGGGCGATTCTGGAGGCCATGCGCGGGCGACCGGGCCACATTTTCAACCTGGGCCACGGTTTGACGCCCGAGGCCCGGCTGGAGAACATTGAAGCGGCGGTCGAAACGGTCAAACAGCATCGGTAACCAACCGCCTTCGGCAGCCGTGAAGCGCTTGAACGTCAATCTGGATCTGGTTCGGAAATACAACGTTCCGGGGCCGCGCTACACCAGCTATCCGCCGGCGACCCGGTTCAGGGATGCGATTTCCTGGGAGGCCCTGGCGGCGCGGATCGAGGCCAACAACCGCCAGCCGCGCGATCTGTCCCTGTATTTCCACATCCCGTTTTGCGAAACGCTCTGCTGGTTCTGCGGCTGCACCACCGTCATCACCCTCAACCACGACAAGGGCCGCGAGTACGTCGAACGGCTCGGCCGGGAGGTGGCGCTGATGGCCGGGCGGCTGCACCCGCAACGACGCGTCGTGCAACTGCACTGGGGCGGCGGCTCGCCCACGTTCCTGCGTCCGGAAGAAATCCGCCGCCTGGGCGAGATCATCCACCGGCATTTCACCTTTGCGCCGGACATCGAAGCGGGCGTGGAAGTGGACCCGCGGCGGCTCACGCGCGAGCATCTGGTGGCCCTGCGCGAGATCGGTTTCAACCGCGCCTCGATGGGCGTCCAGGACAACAATCCCGAGGTCCAAAAAGCCGTTCACCGCATCCAGCCCATTGAGGTCACCCGCCAGGCGGTCGAGTGGATTCGCGAGACCGGCTTCACCTCGCTCAACGTGGACCTCATCTACGGCCTGCCGCACCAAACCCCTGCCACCTTCGCGCGCACGCTGGACGAAATCCTCGAACTGAAGCCGGACCGCTTCGCCGTCTTCAGCTATGCCCACGTGCCGTGGATGAAGCCGGCGCAGAAAATCGTGGAAGCCCGCGTGCTGCCCACGCCCGAGGTCAAGTTCCAGCTCCTCAAGCTCACCATCGAAAAACTCGGCGACGCCGGCTACGTG